>JBFFZF010000049.1:0-25224 GCA_041568755.1 Longimicrobiales bacterium
GCCACGGCCGCCGCCGCCAGCATCCATTTCATGGAAACCATGATGTCTCTCCCTGGTCGGAGTACGCCCTCAATTTAACACGGCGGTCCCGACGCGTCACTCGCGCACCGCACTCCGCGCCCGGCGGGCGCCCGGACCGTACAGGATACGCACCGGCGGCCGGCCCGCCGGCCTTGCGGCAAGGGGGTTGGGCCGCTAGCCGTTGCGCATGCGCGTGTACGCAGGGACGAGCGGCTTCGCCTACGAGGAATGGAAGGGGCCGTTCTATCCGGCCGATCTGCCAGCCTCGGCCATGCTGGCGTGGTACGCCGAACAGCTGCGGTCGGTCGAGATCAATAACAGCTTCTACCGCATGCCTTCGGAGAAGACGCTGCAGGGCTGGCGCGAGCAGGTCCCGGACGGGTTCACGTTCGTGCTGAAAGCCTCCCGCCGGATCACCCATTTCAAGCGCCTCAAGGATGCGGGCGAGCCGCTGGCCTGGCTGATCACGACGTCCGCCGCACTGGGGCCGGCGCGCGGGCCGCTCCTGTTCCAGCTGCCGCCCAACCTGCCGAAGGATCTGCCCCGGCTGGAGGCGTTCCTCGACCTGTTGCCGGGCGGCGTTCGTGCGGCGTTCGAGTTCCGCCACGAGAGCTGGGCCGACGACGACGTGCACGCGGCCCTGCGCGCACGCGGCGCGTGTCTGTGCATCGCGGACAGTACGGAGCAGACGACACCCGTCGTTGCGACCACCGACTGGGGCTACCTCCGGCTGCGCCGGGAAAGCTACGACGATGCGCAGCTCGACCGGTGGACGGACATCGCGCGCCAGCAGGGCTGGCGCGAGGCGTTCGTCTTCTTCAAGCACGAGGACGCCGGGGCCGGCCCGCGGCTGGCCCAGCGCTTCGAACGGCGCGCTACGGACCGACGCTGATCCAGTCCACCGCCAGGAACGTGTCGGTGGTCGCAGGCTGGCCGCTCAGCCACGTCGGCCACCACGCGTTCGCGAACACGTGCATCGGCCGCGACGGCAGCCGGCGGTTGAACGTGCGCATGACCTGACCGTCCACGACGAAGCTGACCGTGCGCGAGCCCCATTCGATGCGATACTCGTGGAAATCCAGCGCCGGGTCGAACGGCAGCGTGATCTCGGCGTGGTTCGTCTGCCGGCCCCGCTGCCACGTCGTCATCATCAGGCGGCGTGTCCCGGCCAGGATCTCGAAATCGATCTCGTCGTTCCGGTTGCCCGGCACCCATTCGTAGAGGAAGAAGGCGCAGATCGCGCCGGCCGGCAGACCGCACTTCATGCGTGCCGTGAAGGTCCCGCCCTCGAAGTTGTCGACGGAGCGGACTTCGGCACCGTCCCGCGTTCCGGCGGGTGAGCGCAACCACAGGGTGCCGCCCGCAACGCTCACGTTCTCGGGGCGCAGCATGCTCTGGCCGAGCGGGTGCTCCCCGGCGACCCAGCGCGCGGGATCCCAGGCGTCGAAATCATCGGCCCAGGCCGACGTGCTCACGGCCGCGGCCGGGCCGAAGGGTGCGGGTTCCAGCACATCCTGTGAACAGGCGGTCGCCAGGACCGCCAGGGACGCGAGCCCGAGCGCACGCAGTGCGGGGGACGTCATGACGACCTCCAGGGAGAGTGGGGTCACGGGTTCTCCGCCGGGAAGTACGGGGCAACAGCCGTGCCCGGTGGCGGCGGCGTGAGCAGGCTGACCACCACGAGCAGGAGCGCGCTCGAAAGGAAGCCGGGAAGCACAGGGTCGATCGTGGCCGGCCCGAGCGTCTTCCACAGCAGCGTCACGGTCACGCCGCCCGCCATCGCAGCCAGCGCGCCCTCTCTCGTGGCGCGGCGCCAGTAGACGCCCGCCACGACCGGCACGCAGAAGCTCGACGCCATGAGCGCGGCGAACAGCAGCACGATCAGCTGGACCAGCTGACCCTGCCCGACTCCGGACAGCAGCAGCACGACGGGCGCCGTCCCGACGACGCCGATGCCGATGCGGTCGATCCACACGCGTCGCCCCGGCGAAACACCCGGATCGACCAGCGTCTGCCAGATGTCGAAGCTGAGTGCCGAGCCCGCCACGATGAGCAGCGAGTCGACCGTCGACATCATCGCGGCCGTGATCGCGGCCAGCACGAAGGCGCCGATGATCTCCGGCAGGACCGCCTGGGCGATCATCGGCATGGCCAGGTCTCCGGTCGGCAGGACCGGGAAGAGCACGATCGCAACGAGGGCGAGGATCCCGACGCCGCAGATGATGAGCGCGATCACGACCATGGCGAAGAGCAGCCCGCGCCGGATCGTGTGCATGTCCTTCATCGCGTAGAGGCGAGTCAGTTTCTCCGGCGTGGCGACACCGCCGAGCAGGAACGCGAGGCCCATCGTGAACAGCAGGGCGGGCGGCATGCCCTGCCACGTGAAGGCGACCGGTTTGACCGCTGCCACCGTCGTTATCAGCGTCTCGAACCCGCCGACGTGATGCAGCGCGAGCGGCAGCGCGGCCGCGAGCCCGAGGACCATGACCGCCAGCTGGAAGAAGTCCGTCCACACCACGGCGATCATGCCGCCGATGATGGTGTAGGCGAGGAGGATGGCGGTGAAGCCGACCATGCCCCAGACCGGGGGCACGCCGAACACGACATTGGCGATGAGGCCGCCAGCCACGATCTGCGCCTGGATGTAAATGACGTTGGCGATCAGGATGATGACGGCGGCGAGCGCGCGCGGCGACTTGCCGTAGTAGCGTGTCTCCAGGAAGGCGGGCAGCGTGAGTTCGCGGACGCGCGTGAACCGCGGTGCCAGGACCGCGGCCATGAACCAGTAGGCGAGCGGAATCGTGAGGCCGAGCCACGCGAACGACCAGCCGACCGTGTAGATGATGCCGACCGTGCCGATGAACGTGCCGGCGCTCGCCTGCGTCGCTGCCATCGTGGCGCCGCCCACCAGCCAGCCCAGGCGGCCGCCCGCGATCCAGTAGTCGCTTTCGTCGGTCGTGCGGCGCAGGCTGAGCCAGCCGATCGCGAACACGACGGCGAAGTACAGGACGAAGACGACGATCGCGACGTTCATCGTTCGACCCGCCAGAGCCAGACGATGTAGGCAACCAGGATCAGGCCCCAGCCCGCGAACGCGCCCCAGAAGACGAAGCCGGCGCCCATCACTGCTCCTTCTGGAACTGGCGCCAGCCGAGCAGGCCGATGAGCAGCAACAGCGCGAGCGCGACGCCCTCGACAGTCGTGGCGAGCGTGAAGAGAGGCTTCGCGCCGTCGGTCACGGAAAACGCGACGAACGAGGGCACGACCTGCAGAGCGAACTCGCCCGCGGCCGAGCCGCGCGCGCTGCGCAGCGTCGCGGGGAACGCGTCGTGCGCCGCCGTGCCGGCCGGCAGCGCGATCGTGCCGCGCACCGTCCCGGGCAGCGCCGCCGCCGGAGGCCAGGCCGGCGTGAGGATGGGGATGCGCACGCGCGACGTGCCCCCGGCCCACGCGCGCTGGACGGCGTAGCGGATCTCGACGACGCGCTCGACCGCCCCCGCTGCCGACGGTGGCAGCCGCACCTCGCCACGAAGCAGCCCGGCCGCGTCGGGCGAGAGCTCGAGGACAGCCGGTACGTCATCGACGCGTGCCTCGACAGCCGTGATGTCGGTCTCGAACGGAATCGCGGACACGGGCAGGGAAGCGGCACCGGTTGCGGAACGCACGACGTAGCGGAGAACGACGACCGCGCCATCGCCCGGCGGTTGCAGCGACAGGTCCAGCGCCGCGCGGACCAGCGTGTCCTGCGCGTGCGCCGGTCCTGCGAGCAGGCCCAGCGCGAGCGCCGTGTGCAGGATCGGTCTCACCGGCCCCACACCTGGTGCAGCAGGCGCAGCGCGTTGCCGCCGATGACTTTCCGGATATCCTCGTCGCTGTAGCCGCGCCGGACCAGCCAGCGCAGGATGTTCCACGATCCCTCAGTCGGGTTCTCGAGGCCCTCGACCCAGGGGACCTCCTCGAAGCTCTGGTCGGCCGCCCGTTCGCCGCCGGTGGAGCGCGATTCGCGGATCGACAGATTGGCCGCGTACACGCGGTGCAGGCCGACGTGGTCGCCGTACACCGTGTCGGGGCCGAAGCCGACGTGGTCGATGCCGACCCGGTCGACGATGTACTCGAAGTGCTCCATGAAGGCTTCCAGACCGTGCCGGCGGTGGCGGCGTGTCAGCGTGGTGTGCGGCGCGGCTTCGACGCCGATCACGCCGCCGCGGGCGGCGCACGCCTCCAGCACGTCGTCCGGCGCCAGCCGGTTCGATTCCCAGAGCGCGCGCGCCCCGATGTGGGACAGCACGACCGGCTGCTCACTGGCTTCGATCACGTCGAGCGTCGTACGGTCGCCGCAGTGGGAGCAGTCGATGAGCATGCCCAACCGGTTCATGCGCTGCACGGCGCGCCGGCCGAACGCGGTCAGCCCGCCGTCGTTTCGCTCCTTGAGCCCGCTGCCCAGGGCGTTGGCTTCGCTGTAGGTGATGCCGAGCGCGCGGACGCCGAAGCCGTACAGCAGGTCGATCCGATCCAGTTCGTTCTCGATCATGGCCGCGCCCTCCATCGACGCGATCCACGCCAGGCGGCCCTCCGCGTGCGCGCGCTCGATGTCGGCCGTGCTCGTGCAGTGCACCACGAAATCCTGGTGGGCCAGATCACAGAGCCGCATGCCCAGATCGTGCAGCACGTCGTTCCACTTCCAGCCGCTGTGCGACTCGATCGTGCAGATGCCGTCCAGCAGATTGTCGATCACTGCGTCCCACCAGCAGCGGGACAGGCCGCGGAACGCCGTAGCCGTACGGCCCGCGCGCACGTACGCGGGCGTCTCCGTGATGTCGGCGGGGAACACACCCAGATGCTCGTGCAGCGAGACCATGATGCACCGGTCGGCCAGCTCGGCCACACGCTTTTCCTGGGCATCGTCGAGCGGCAGAATGGTCGGCGTGACGCGTTCCAGTTCATCGGCCAGCGCGAATTCGCGATAGTCCACGCCGGGCTCGAGGTAGGAGAACGACCGGTAGCCATCGTATCGCTTCGTGCGGGACATGCGCCTGCTCCTTCCCGTTTCAGCCGGCGCGCAGGCCGGGGTACCGGCGGCGTTCGCCGGACGAGATCGAGTCGGCGGGCAGAGTGCCGCCCCGACGCGGTGCGCAAGGTATCAGCCGCGTCGCCCGCCATGCGAGGGCGCCCCGGCAGCCCCGCACGTGGCGGCAACGGGCCGGGCACCCTACGATGCGCGGGGAGGCGGCTGTACGCCGGATCGGCCGCGCCGCACACCCCGCACCGCACTGCCACGAAAACGGAGAAACCCCATGCCGTCGACGTACTGGATCGTGCCCGCGACCACCCGCGTGCTCTGGTTCTTCATCCCCATCGCCATCATCATGGTAGGGGTCCTCGCCCTGCTCGCGGCCGGCGCCGCCGGCACCCAGCGGTCACGGATCGAACTGCACGAGGACCGGCTCCGTGTGCGCGGCGACCTCTATGGGCGCGCCATCGCCTACGACCGGCTGATCATCGAAAACGCCCGTCTCGTCAACCTGCACGGCGAGCCTGCACTCATGCCCGTCTCGCGACGCGTCGGGTCGGGACTGCCGGGCTACCGTGCCGGCTGGTTCCGGCTGCGCAACGGCCGCAAAGCGCTCATCTACGTCACCGACATGACGCGCGTGCTGTTCATCCCCACGCGTGAGGACTACGACATCCTGTTCAGCGCTCAGCAACCCGATCGGCTCCTCGAGGAGCTGATCGACCGCGCCGGCGCCTGAAAGCCGGAGGAGATCGACGATGACGATGCGCAGCGCACGCCGTTCGACCGGTGCCGCCACCATCCTGACCGCGTGCGCCCTCGCGTGCGCCGGCCCGCCGGCCGAACAGCAGTTCGAGGCGCCCCGCGAAACCGGGCTCCTCTGGTTCAAGGGCAACACGCACGCACACACGACGGAGAGTGACGGCGATTCGCCGCCCGCCACTGTCGCCGCCTGGTACAAGTCCCACGGCTACAGCTTCCTCGTGCTGTCCGATCACAATGTGCTCGTCGATCCCGCTTCGCTGGCCTCGCTCGTCGACTCCACCTTCCTGCTCATCGCGGGTGAGGAAGTGACGAGCAGCTTCGAGGACACACCCGTGCACGTGAACGGGCTCAACATCCTCCGCCTCGTCCTGCCGCTCACCGATTCCACCCTCGTCGGTACCATCCAGAAGAACGTCGACGCCGTGCGCGCAGCCAGCGGCGTGCCCCACATCAATCACCCCAACTTCCGCTGGGCCTTCGGCATCCCGGAACTGCTCCAGGTCCGCAACGACCGCCTGCTCGAGATCTGGAACGGACACCCGCTCGTGCACAACGAGGGCGGTGGCGACAAGCCCGGACTCGAGGAGATCTGGGACGCACTGCTGACCGCCGGGAAGCGCATCTACGGGATCGCCGTCGATGACGCCCACCACTTCCAGGGCGAGTTCGCCCCGGATCGCGCCAACCCCGGGCGCGGCTGGATCGCCGTCCGCGCCGCACGCCTCGATGCGGACGAGATCATGCGCAACCTCGAGGACGGCCTCTTCTACGCCAGCACCGGCGTCGAGCTCGAGGACGTCATCATCACACAGAACCGCATGGAGGTCCGCATCCGAACACAGGGCGACTTCCGCTACACCACGACCTTCATCGGCGAAAACGGACAGGTCCTCCTGCGCACCGGCGCCAACCCCGCCACCTACACCCTCGCCTCACCCACGAGCTACGTGCGCGCCCGCGTCGACGACTCCGGCGGCGCCCGCGCCTGGGTCCAGCCCGCGTTCGTCGTGCAGCGCTGAATCGCGCGCACCGCGCTCTCTTGTATCACGGCTATTGACACAAGTCGCGGCCGCTTTGTATCATGGTCCTTGATACAAGGAGGCCGCATGAAATACGCGTTCACGGACCGGACCCGGCACGTGCTGGCGAGGGCGAGGGATGAGGCGAACGGGCTGGGGCACGACTACGTGGGGACGGAGCACATCCTGCTGGGCCTGCTGCGCGAAGGCGAGGGTGTTGCGGGGCAGCTGCTGAAGAAGGTGCGGGGTGGGGCGGGTGCGATCCGGGCGCGCGTGGAGGGCGCCGTGCGGCGGGGTGCGTCGACGCGTGCGTGGGGCGACCTGCCGTACACGTCGCGGGCGAAGAAGGTGCTCGAGTATGCGATGGCGGAAGCGCGCGCGCTGGGTCACGCGCACGTGGGCACGGAGCATCTCCTGCTCGGTCTGCTGCGCGAGGAGAAGGGCGTTGCCGCGGTCGTGCTCATGCAATCCGGTTTTCAGCTGGACGCCACGCGCGATGCGGTGGGTCGTGTGCTGCGGGGCGAGGTTGCGGGTCTGGCTGACGTCGTGGGTGACGCGGTGGTGGAAGCCGAGCCTGTCTGGTTCCTGGAAATCGATGCGGGCGACGGGCGGCCGATCTACGAGCAGATCATCGCGGGCATCGAGGAGGCCGTGGCGACGGGCCGGCTGGTGGCCGGGGAACGGCTGCCGTCGGTACGCGATCTGGCGGGCGAGCTGGGCGTTGCGCCGGGCACGGTTGCGCGGGCGTACTCCGCGCTCGAGCAGCGCGGCGTGCTGGTGACGGAAGGCGCGCGTGGCACGCACGTGGCGGACGTGACGCCTGCGGCGCGCGAAGAGGAGATGACGGCCGCGCTGGAGGCGCTGCTGCGGCCGGTGGCGGTGGCGGCGTACCACATGGGCGCGACGGCGCAGCGCGTGGTGGAGGTGCTGGAGCGCGTGATGCGCGGCATCCTGTCGGACGCGAACGGGGAGGGTCGCGGCGCTGCGTGAGCGGAGGGACGCGGCGGACGCGCGCGGCGTCCGCGGTTCAGATGCCCAGCCGCTCCTTCCAGTAGGGCGTGAGGAAGATGCCGTCGGGATCGAGCTGTGCGCGCAGCCGCAGGAAGTCGTCCCAGCGCGGGAAGCGCGGTCGCAGTGCGGCGGGCGCGACGGGCAGGTGCTTGCCCCAGTGGTACCGTGGCTGGAACGGTTCGAGCAGTTCCCAGTGCTGCGGGTAGAAGTGTTTTTCGGCGTGGCCCTCGTTCTTGGCGAACCAGAACAGATCGATGCGGAACGTGTGCTCGCCGAATCCGGGTGACAGCCAGAACGGACTCTTCTTGCCGACGTAGAGTTCGGTGGCGTGGGTTCCGGTCGAGAGGAAGCCGCCTTTCCGGAAGAGTTCGCGGAGCGCGACCATGGCTTCGTGGGCACGTCCGAGCGGAATCCACGCCTCCGTGAACTCCGTCGGCAGCAGCGTATCGCTCGCCTCGTTGTCCATGGGCAGCGCCTTCCACCACAGATCCCAGAAGCGCTTTCTGCTTTTCTCGCCGGTGGGCAGGAACGCCTTGATCGTGGGTGCGTACAGGCCAGCCAATGTGCGGTCCGTGAGTTTGGACAGGAGGCTGCGCGGGGGCGGCGGATTGAGCCGGCCGAAGGTGCGGAACACCTTGTTGGCCAGGGTCTGGGCCGTCTTCCGCGACCCGAAGACCTTCTCCATGAGTTCGTACTTGCGCGGCCGGAATGCGTCGGGCGTCCCGGTCTCGGCGTTGTAGTCATCCGCTTCCATGCGGCGGGCTTCCCAGAACGTCACGCGCTCGACGCCGCGCTGTGGCCACCAGAGCGCGCGCACGTGCTCTGTGCGCTCGGCCCAGGCGCGCAGCGAGGTCGGCCCATCGCCGAAGAGATCGATGGGGGACTTGTCGACATCGTGCGTGGTTTCCGTGCCGATCACGTGGTAGCGCGGCAGGCACTGGAAGGTGACTTCGGTGATGACACCGAGCAGTCCCATGGACGGGACGGTCGCGAAGAAGGGGTTGTCGGCGCCGCCCTCATCACGGTGGAACGTGCGCACGTTGCCGGTGCCGTCGACGAGCCGGACGGCGACGATGGCATCGTAGATGGAGTGGAGCAGGGAGCCACCGGAGGAGGCGGCCGACAGGAACCCGCCGACGGACTGGTGGATGATGCCGCCCATGTCGGGCACGGCCCAGCCGCGTGCGTCGATCTGGGGGAAGAGTCCGTTCTCCCACGTGGACGAGCGGGTCGGATCGCTGGGGTCCTTACCCAGGTGGCAGCCGGCCTGGGCCGTCGCGCGCCTGGTGGTGTCGTCGAAGGACGCGGCGATCATGCGATCGAGCAAGAGGTGGACGGTCGGCCGGCCCGTATCATGAGGTGCGTAGATCGCCCCCGGGACGGAGTGCGCGGAGCCACGCACGCGCAGGAGGGCATTGTCAGCGCGCGCCTGGCGTACGAGCGCGATGACCTCGTCCTCGTTCGCGGGGTGATGGTACGTGATGCCGTCGCTGTGATCCGAACCCATGGTCCACCTCGCGGCGGTCGGAGCGTCAGGTCCCGGACATCTCGGGCGTGCGGGCCGGGTGTCCCACCGGCGTGAGCCAGCCGTGCGTGTCGGCGGCGCGCCCGTGCACGATATCCATGAACCGCTTCTGGATGCGGCGGGTGATCGGTCCCATGCCGCCGGAGCGGACCGGCACGCGGTCGACGCTGCGGATGGGTGTGACCTCCGCCGCCGTTCCCGTGAAGAACAGTTCGTCCGCGGTGTACAGCATTTCGCGCGGCACGAGCGCTTCACGGAACGGGATGCCCAGGTCGCCGGCGATGGTGATCACGCTCGCCCTCGTGATGCCGGCCAGGGACGTGCCGTCGAGCGGCGGCGCGATGAGCACGCCGTCGTGCACGAGGAACAGGTTCTGTCCGCTGCCCTCGCTGACCAGTCCGCCGGGTCCCGTCGCGATGGCCTCGACGTAGCCGTTCGCGACGGCCTCCATCTTGATGAGCTGGGCGTTGTTGTAGTGGCCGGCGCCCTTGGCGAACGAGGGGAAGGTGTTGGGCGCGGGCCGCTGCCAGGAGGAGACGCACACATCGACGCCCGCTTCCAGCGCCCCTTCGCCCAGGTACGTGCCCCATGGGAAGCAGCACACGTACGTCTCGATCGGGCTGTCGTACGGCAGCATGCCGGCCGCGCCGTAGCCGCGCAGGACCATGGGCCGGATGTAGCACGCGTTCAGCTCGTTGCGGCGGACCACGGCGACGCACGCCGCCTCCATGTCGTCGGGCGTGTGCTCCGGCGTCATGCGGTAGATGCGACACGAATCGAAGAGCCGGTGGATGTGCTCGTCGAGGCGGAAGATGGCGGGGCCTTCACCGGTCTGGTAGCAGCGGATGCCCTCGAATACCGATGTGCCGAACTGCACGGCCAGGCTCAGGATGTGGACGCGGGCGTCGGCCCAGGCGATGAACTCGCCGTCTTTCCAGATCCAGCCGGCCTGAACGATGGGAGACATGCGACCTCGCTGCGTGCGGGAAGGCGTTACCGTGCGCCCAAGATGGGGCGGGGAGGTGTGCCCGTGCAATCGGTAAGGCTGCGGAACGGGGCGCCGGAAGCCGGTGAGGACTCGCGCCGCCCACGCCCCGCAAGTACACTGCGTCATGCAAACACGCACCCGTCGATCCCTGTCGACGCTGCTGCTGGTTCTGAGCGCATTGCTCCCGACGCCGGGTGCACACGCCCAGGCGCCGGTCATCGTGTCCTGGCAGCCGGAGCAGCCCGTGCAGGGCACGCTGTTCACGATCCGCGTGGCCGGCGGCGGCGGCCGCGTTGCGCTGGTCGGTGGGGAAGCCGGCGGCGAACCACTCCACTTCCGCGCCACGGCCGCCGGCGACTTCGAAGCGGTGGCGGCCGCGCCCCTGGATGCGGGCGGCACGCTCGATGTGCCGCTGGTGGTTGTGCACGCCAATGGCAGTGTCGACACTCTGCGCCGCGTGATCGCCGTGGGCGAGGGGACGTACGCGCTGGAGCGCCTCCGGGTGGCGCCGGTGTTCGGGGCGCCGCCGGACTCCGCGACGCAGGCGCGCCAGGCCCGCGAACGGGCGCGCGCGCTTGCCGTCTCGCGCGCGGCGCACGAGACGCCACGGCTCTGGTCGGACGTGGTGTTGCCGCGGGAAACGCGCATCACGAGCGCGTTCGGATCGGGCCGCGAGTTCAACGGCCGTGTGCAGAGCCGGCACACGGGCACCGACTTCGCCGGCGGCGTCGGTGCCGAAGTGCGCGCGGCAGCACGCGGTGTCGTAGCGCTGGTCGACACGTTCCACCTGGCCGGCAACGTGATCTACCTCGATCACGGTGCCGGGCTCGTGACGGCGTACTTCCACCTCAGTCGCCAGGATGTGGCGGCGGGCGATACGGTGGAGGCGGGGCAGTTGATCGGGCGCGTGGGCGCGACCGGCCGCGTCACCGGGCCGCACCTGCACTGGGTCGTGCGCTACGGCGTGATCAGCGTGGATCCGCTCAGTCTGCTGTCCGTGGCCGGCCAGCCGGTCAGGCGTCCGGAATGAGCAGCACCTTCCCCGTGGTGGCGCGTCCCTCCAGCTGACGGTGCGCCTCGGCTGCCTGCGCGAGCGGCAGTTCGAGGCCGATGCGCAGCGTCAGCGCACCGCTTCGCACCTGGTCGAGCACATCACCCGCGCGTTCCAGGAGCGCTTCGCGCGTCGCGATGTGGTGGTGCAGTGAGGGACGCGTCAGGAAGAGCGAGCCGCGCCGGTTGAGGATCTGCGGATCGAACGGCGGTACCGGCCCGCTCGACTGCCCGAAGAGGACCAGCATGCCGCGCGGCCGGAGGCTGCCCAGGCTGCGGTCGAACGTGGCGTTGCCGACGGAGTCGTAGACGACATCGACGCCCACGCCATCCGTGATCTCGCGCACCGCATCATCGAACTCGACTTCCGTGTAGCGGATGATGTCGTGCGCTCCCGCCGCGCGCGCGAGCGCTTCCTTTTCCGCCGTCGAGACCGTGCCGATGACGCGTGCGCCTGCCCGGCTCGCCATCTGGCAGAGCAGCAAACCGACGCCGCCCGCCGCCGCATGGACCAGGCAGGTGTGCCCGGCCTTCAGCGGAAACGTCGACGTCGCCAGGTAGTGCGCCGTCATGCCCTGCAGCATGGCAGCCGCCGCCTGCCGTGCATCGATGGCGTCCGGCAGCGGCACGAGCCTGGCCGCCGGCACGACGGCGAACTCGGCGTACGCACCGGGCACACCGGTCCATGCCACGCGGTCGCCGACGACGATGTTCCGCACGCCGTCACCAAGGGCGACGACCGTGCCTGCGGCTTCCGAGCCGGGCGTGGCCGGCAGCGGGACGGGGTAGGCGCCCGAACGCTGATACGTGTCGATGAAATTGACGCCGGCGGCCTCGACGCGGACGAGCGCTTCGCCACGGTCCGGTTCGGGACGGGGCACGCTCGTGTACTCGAGGACCTCAGGCCCGCCAGAAGCGTGAAAGCGGATTGCGTTCATGCGGCCATGCGATCGGGCGGGCGCCGGCCCGCGCGGAGGATGTTCGACCCGGCCATCGGTTTCGCTCCCTTTCCCCGGTGCTGCGGCCGAATGTCAGCCCGGAACTCCGCTTCCGCAATGACTTCCCTCCGAGCCGCCCTCGCCTGAACGAGCGGGCGCCGCCTATACTGTCGTGGCGGATCGCATCCCCAGGGCGGAGGCCTCGACATGGCGGATCGAGTTCTGGTGACCGGTGCTACCGGCAAGGTCGGACGTGAACTCGTGCGTCACCTCCTCGAGGCCGGCGAAGTCGTGCGCGCCGCGACGCGGTTCCCGTCCGTCGCCCGCAAGGCCTTCGGTCCCGACGTCGAGATCGTGGAGATGGACTACGACGTGACGGAGACCTGGGACGCGGCGTTGCAGTGGGTCGATCGCCTGTTTCTGATGCCGCCGCCCTTCGAGCCGGACGCGTACGAGACGATCCACCCGTTCCTCGACTGGGCCGTGACCGGCAGCGTGGACAAGGTCGTCCTGCTGTCGGCGATGGATGTCGAGAACCTGCCGGAGCTGCCTCTGCACCGCCTCGAGAACCACCTGGCCGGACTGGGTGTCGCGCACGTCCTGCTCCGTCCGAACCTCTACATGCAGAACTTCACGTCGGGCTTCCTGCTCGACGGCATCCGCCGGGAGAGCGCGATCCTGCTTCCGGCGGGGGCGAGCCGGGTCAGCTTCGTCGATGGGCGGGACGTCGCGGCCGTCGCGTGCGCAGCCCTGCGCGAGGGCAGGCATGACGGGCAGGCGTACACACTCACGGGTGCGGATGCGCTCGACCTGCACGACGTCGCGCTGGCCATCCGTGCGGCCACGGGCCGTGAGATCCGCTACGAAGCGATTGCCGACGAGCGGCTGCGCGAGATCCTGACCGCCGAGCACTGGCCGGTGCGTCGCATCGCCGTGGCGGTCGCCCTGTTCCGCGCGGTGCGCAACGGGACGCGCGCTGCCGTGCACGAGGACCTGCAGAACCTTCTGGGCCGGCCGCCCACCCGCTTCGCGGCGTTCGCTACGGACCAGAAGACGTCCTGGCTCGCGCAGCCCGACTGAGCGCACGTGATGACGCCGCGTGCCCGCGCGGCGCCCGTTCAGGTGCAGGAGCGGCCCGTCGGTCGGACGACGAGAACGGCGCGCAGGTCCACATCGTTCGAGACGCGCACGACGCCGGCCACCGATTCGGGCTGGATGCCGAAATCGCGCTGACGCACGCGCAGCGTGCCGGCGAAGCGGTACGCGCCGCCCTCGACTGCCGCCACATCCAGCTCGAAACGCACGGGTCGCGTGATGCCGCGCAGGGTGATGCGTCCATCGACGATCAGGCCGCCGTCTTTCCGGACGAGCACCGAATCCGCTTCGATGCGCGCTTCCGGGTACCGGTCCGCGTGCAGCCGCTCGGCATCGAGCAGCTTGCGCTGCATCTCGCGCACGTCGTCGGCGCCGGGACCGCCGCCCAGTCCAGCCAGCGCGCGGGCCGAGTCCGAATCGATCACCAGCGAAGGCGTGGCCACGACAATGCTGCCGTGCATGTCGCGCGACAGCGGGTCGGTCAGGCAGAACGCCGCGCGCCACTCCTCGGGCAGGATGGCGTGCTCGTGCCCGAGAAAGGAGAGCAGGCCGGACCGGCCCGTGACGATGACGATGCTGGAAGCTGCGCGGTCCAGCTCGTAGACCCGGGCGTCGACGTTCTGACCGTCGAGCGCAACCGGCGGGGCGAGCAGCAGGATGACGAGAGCGAGCCTGAAACGCATGGGTTGCCCGGGACGGCGCGGTGTCGGCAGGTGGCAGCAGCGGTGCGGCGGACCCGCATGGACGTTCGCCGGCCGATCGGTGTGGACCGGCTGGCAATCGGGACGGCCGGATTTGAACCGGCGACCCCCTGAACCCCATTCAGGTGCGCTACCGGGCTGCGCTACGTCCCGCCGGCATGAACATAGCCGGAGCGCGACGGGGTCACAACCCGTGGAGGGACGCGAACGAGAGGCGCGTGGCACCCCGGTGTCACCCCGCCGGCCGCCGGCTGCGGGCCGCGGTTTCGCCACCGGGCGCGGTGCGTGTACCATCGGGAGCACAGACGGGCCGCGGCCCTCACCGGAAGTCAGCGACGGAGGATGTCCATGCAGGTCACGAGCGTGGCGGCCGGCACGCACGCCATCGACACGCTGTACCTCGGCCGCCAGCTGGGGATCGCCGCGTGCGTCATCGAAGGCACGGATGGGGTGCTGCTCGTGGATCCGGGACCGGCTTCCAGCCTGGCCGGCCTGCGGGCCGGGCTGGCCGGACTGGGTATCGGAGTGCGCGATGTCACCGACCTGCTGCTCACGCACATCCACCTCGATCACGCGGGCGCGACCGGCACGCTCGTGGCGGAGCACCCCGACCTGCGTGTGCACGTGCATGCGCGCGGCGCCGTGCACCTGGCGGATCCCACCCGATTGCTGGACAGCGCGCTGCGCATCTACGGCGCTGAGCTCGACCGGCTGTTCGGCGCAATGGTGCCCGTCCCGCAGGACCGCATCCGGCCGCTGGCGGGCGGGGAACGACTGCGTGTTGCGGGGCGCACCGTGCACGTGACGGATGCGCCCGGCCACGCTTCGCACCACGTCGTCTATCTGGATGAGGTCACGGGGACCGCGTTCGTGGGCGATACCGGCGGTGAACGGTTCGCGCCGGCAGAGTACGTGCTGCCCGTGACGCCGCCGCCGGATATCGATGTCGAGGCCTGGCACGCGACGCTGGCGAAGCTGCGGGAACAGAGGCCCGAGCGATTGTTCCTGACGCATTTCGGAGCGGCGCACGACGCGATCGCGCACCTCGACCGGCTCGGTGCGGAACTGGATGTCTGGGCGGAGCGTGTACGGGTTTCGCTCGAGGAAGGCGTCGACGATGCCGCCCGTGCCGGCGCGTTCGCCGAGCGGGTCCGTGAGGATATCCGGGCGCGCGTCCCGGCCGCGCTGCAACCGCACTACATGGCCGGCGGGCTGACGGACAGCTGGCACGGGCTCGCGCGTTACTGGCGCAAGCGCGCGGGCTGAGCCGCGGCCACGCCGGCGTTCTCTTCAGGGCAGCGGAACGAGCGATTCGACGAGCCGGCGACGCCGGCCCTCGAGCCACGGCGGCAGCTGCAGTTCCATGCCCAGACGCGCGCCGTGCTCGTCGACCGTGAAGCCGGGCCCGTCCGTGGCCAGTTCGAGGAGCAGGCCGGAGGGGGAGCGGAAGAAGATGCTGTGGAAGTAATGCCGGTCCTGCACGGGCGTGACCTGCACGCCCAGCCCATGCAGATGGTCGATCCACGCGGGCAGGTCGTCCGCAGCGGCGGCACGGAACGCGACGTGGTGCGCCTGCCCCACACCGGGCCGCGCGTAATACGTCGATCGCCATTCGAGCAGGCTCAGCGTGCTGCTGGACGCGGCGCTGTCGGGCTGGGCATTGGCCCACGACCAGAGCGCGGTCCGGCCATCGCCCGGATCGACCGACTTCGTGTCCAGACGCCACCCGAGCACGCGCTCGATGAACTCGTCCTCGCGGGCCAGGTCGTCCGTGATCGCGGTGATGTGATGCAGCCCGCGGATGCGCATGTCGGCCGTGATGGGCGGCGCCGGTCCGGACTGCGCCGCCGGCGTGCCACCGGTCGCGCCGTCGGCAGCGAACCCGGGCTCCGGCGCGACACGCGCCCGGACAACGGAGGCGATCTCCAGCTTGTGGCCGTCCGGATCGACGAAACCGATGCACCTGTAGCCGTCGCGCTCGAGCGGCCCCGTCACGCGCACGCCGGCATGCTCCAGCCGCCGCTTCCAGACGGGCAGGGCCGCATCGCTGTCGATGGACAGGGCCAGGTGGTGCACACCGCCCACGCCGGTCTGTCCGCGCCGCACGCGTCGCCATTCGAAGAACGTGACCAGCGTGCCCGGAGTGCCGTGCGCGTCGCCGAAGAACAGGTGATACGAAGACGGATCTTCGAAATTGACCGTCCGCTTGACCAGCTCCAGACCGAGCAGGTCGCGGTAGAAGCGGACCGTCCGTGGCGCGTCCGCCGCAACCAGCGTGATGTGATGGTAGCCGTGGATCAGGCGTGGCACGTGCGGATCAGCCGGCTTCACCCGCGGCCGCGGCGTAGTGACCGAGCCGGCGCAGCAGTTCGAGGGCGACGCGCTGCTCCTCGCCGGACAGGCCGCTCACCGCGGCCTCGATGGCGCGCGCGTGGTCCGGGAAGTTCGTCGCGACCCATTCCTCGCCCGCCGGCGTCAGCGCCGCGTAACGCGCACGCCGGTCCGTGGGACAGGCGCGCCGTTCCACGAGACCGGCCGTCTCGAGCCGGTCCACGACGTAGGTGATGCCGCCGCTCGAGATCAGCACCTTGCGCTGCAACTCGCCGAGCAGCAGCGGACCTTTGTGGAAGAGGGCGTCGAGCACCGCGAACTCGGCGGGGGACAGGTGGTGGCGGGCGATGTCGGCTTCGCTGCGCTTCTGAACGGCGTTGGCGGCGCGCCATAGCACGGTCCACAACTTCAGCGAGAGGCTGAGGTCCTCGGGGTACGTCGTCTGGCGCTCTTCCGCAGGCGAGAGCAGCACGCCCTGCGGCGCCGCGTTGTCCGTTTCTGCCACCATGCCGCGATGTTCTGGAGACGTTCAGGTCAAGATGACCCGTGATCGCAGCCGAGTCAATCGGCGCAGTTTCGGGACACCGAGGTGGATCCACGCGCCGGCCCGGGCGCGGCCGGACCCGGAAGGCGGACCGGCACCCGCGCTTGACGACCGGCGTCCTGGCCGGGATGATTCGAGGCCGGGGCGTGATGACCCGGGTCGGGCCCCACGCACCGCTGTTTCGCGTGAGGTCCGCGGCTGTCGCAACAGACACTGGAGGAAGGATGCGCACGACGCTGCAGACGCTGGCTGCCGTGCTGGTCGTAGGGGCCTGCGCCGGCGAAGCCGGACCGTACCCGGCCGGGGGTGCGGCGGGCTTCGATCTCGCCGCGGCCGAGCTCGTGGATCTCACGCACACCTTCGACGGGTCCACGCTCTACTGGCCGACGTCACCCTCGCAGTTCCGGCTGGACACGCTGGCGAACGGGATGACGGAGGGAGGCTGGTTCTACGCGGCGAACGCGCTGGCCACCCCGGAACACGGCGGGACGCATCTGGATGCGCCGGTCCACTTCGCGCAGGGCGGTGCGGCCGCCCACGAGATTCCGCTGGATCGACTCGTTGCGCCGGCGGTTGTCCTCGACATTGCCGCGCAGGCCGCGGCCGATCCGGACTACGTGCTGACCGCGGAGGATGTGATTGCGTTCGAACGCGAGCACGGTCCGATCCCCGCCGGTACGATCGTGCTGCTGCGCACGGGCTGGAGTCAGCGCTGGCCGGACGCCGGCGCGTACCTGGGCAGCACGGTGCCCGGCGACGCGTCGGATCTGCATTTCCCGAGCTACGGGGAGTCGGCGGCGCGCCTGCTCGTTCAGGAACGTGGCGTCGCAGCGCTGGGCGCGGACGTCGCATCGATCGACCATGGTCCGTCCACCGACTTCATCGTGCACAGAATCGCCGGCGAAGCCGGCGTGCCGGGCTTCGAAAACCTGACCAGCCTGGAACGGCTGCCCGCCACGGGCGCATGGGTCATCGCGCTGCCCATGAAGATTGCGGGCGGATCGGGCGGACCCCTGCGCGCCGTAGCGGCCGTGCCACGGTCCAACTGAGGAGGATTGCATGCAGGATCGACAGCGGGTTGCGACCGGAGCGAGCTGGGCTGCGGTCGTCGGGTACTCCCGGGCGGTGCGTGTGGGCGATCGCGTCTTCGTGTCGGGCACGGCGGCGGTCGGACCGGATGGCGGCATCGCGCACCCCGGAGACGCGTACGCACAGGCCAGGCGGTGCCTCGAGATCATCCAGCGCGCGCTGAGCGATGCCGGCGCCGGGCTGGAACACGTGGTACGCACGCGGATGTACGTACGGGACGCGAGCCTCTGGCAGGACGTCGGCCGGGCGCACGGCGAGTTCTTCCATCACGTGCTCCCGGCCACGACGATGGTCGTGACCGGGTTCATCGACGATGCGATGCTCGTCGAAATCGAGGCCGAGGCCGTGCTCTGATCCGGTCGGGCACGCGACACCCGTCGGCGTCCGCAGTCACGTGGCGCGGTTGTTGCACTCCAGGAAGCCGGACTGAAAACGCAGGAGGATGGATGAAGAGATCGTGGCAGGCCGCTGTGTTCGCGCTGGCCCTGTTGCCGGCCGGCGCTGCCGGGCAGATCGCATGGGATTCACCGATGGTGCTGCCGCCCGGCTCGCCCGTGGGGTTCTCGATCTTTCTCGTCGATGTGGCCGGCGGCGACCTGGGCGCCATGGTGTTGTGGCGCTCGCCCTCGTGGAACTTCGGCGTGCGCGGCGGCATCGCCGAGGGTCGCGGCGATGACGTGGGCGTGTTCGGCGGCGTCGATTTCGCCGGTCGGTTGACCCGTGCCACGGACGAGTTCCCGCTCGACATCGACTGGGTGTTCGGCGCCGGCCTCGGCGTGACTGACGGGGCACTCATCAGCCTTCCGCTCGGTCTCACGGTCGGCCACGAATTCGAAGGCGATGGCGTCGGGTTCCTGCCCTACGCGACGCCGCGGGTGATCCTGGACGCATGCCTGGATTGCGGTCGCGGTCGCGGCGATGACGACGACGTGAGCCTGGATTTCGGTGTCGATGTCGGGCTGGATCTGCGGCTGACGCGCGGCCTCACGCTGCGCTTCGCCGCGACGCTGGGCGACCGCGGCGGCGTCGCGTTCGGCCTGATGTTCTGAGTCCGGGGGCTCGCGGCGCGGGCCGGGCGGGTCAGTTGGGCTGGAGCGCCGGCGCGTCGAGCAGCTCGCGCACCTTGCGCAGCAGGTTGTCCGGCGAGAACGGCTTCTCCAGAAACGCCGAGCCCTCGGCGAGTACGCCGTGCTGGGCGACGGCCTCCGCCGAGTAGCCGGACATGAACAGGATTCGCACACCGGGCCGCATGACGTGGATGCGGTCGGCGAGGTCGCGGCCGTTCATCTCCGGCATCACGACATCCGTCACCAGCATGTCGATGCGATCGGGGTAACGCGCGATCACGTCGAGCGCATGCCGGCCGTTCTCCGCGGGCAGCACGTTGTAGCCCTTCTTGCGCAGCACGCGTGTCGCCAGGTCGAGGACCGCCTTCTCGTCTTCGACCAGGGCGATCGTCTCCGTGCCTTCGACGCCGTCAGGGTGTGTGCGGACCTGTTCGCGTTCTGCAGAGCTTTCGAGCGCCTCGGGCAGGAACACCGTGAAGCTGGTCCCGGGGCTGGTCAGGTGATCGGTCGCGGCAATGTCGTCACGGATCCGGCTGTCCACGACAATGTGGCCGCCGCTCTGCTTGACGATGCCGTAAACGGTGGAGAGGCCCAGACCGGCCGTGCGCGCCTGGTCCTTCGTGGAGAAGAAGGGATCGAAGATCTGATCGCGCAGTTCGAGCGGGATGCCGGATCCGGTATCGGCCACGGACAGCGTCACGTGCCGGCCGGCGGGCAGATCCCGGGCCCCGGCCTCGGCAGCGGAGAGGTCGAGGTTGCCGGTCCTGATGTCGAGCACGCCGCCGTCCGGCATCGCCTCGATCGCGTTCACGGCCAGGTTCAGAATGACCTGCTCGATCTGCACGGGGTCGGCCTTCACACGCCCGCGCGAGGCGCCCAGCTCGGTGTGCAGTTTGACCGAGTCGCCGGCCATGCGTACGAGGATCGTCTGCATGTCGGACACGAGCATGTTGAGATCGAAGATCTTCGGCTGCAGCACCTGGCGCCGGCTGAACGCGAGGAGCTGGCGGGTGAGCGAAGCGGCGCGCGCCGCGGAGTCCTGGATCTGCGTGACGTCCGCCCGGACCGCGTCGGCGATGGAGCGCTCGTGCAGGATGAGCTCGGCGTGGCCCTGGATCGACGTGAGCAGGTTGTTGAAGTCGTGCGCAACCCCGCCTGCCAGCACGCCGATCGCGTCCATCTTGCGAGCGCGGAACAGCTCCTCCTGGCTTTCACGTAGCGCCTGCTCCGCATGGCGCTTCGCGGACACGTCGTGTGCGTTGACGACGAACCCGCCGACCGCCGAGTGCGCGACCAGGTTGCGGATCGAAACGGCGAAGGTGCGCCAGTCACCATCGCGGTGGCGCAGTCTGACCTCGAAGGACGTGGTGGCGCCGTCCAGATCGGCCAGACGATCGACGGCGGCCTGCACGATGACATGGTCCTCCGGGTGGACCATCTCCAGCACGGGCGCACCGGCTCGCTCCTCCGTCCCGTAGCCGAGCACGCGTTCGACCGCCGGGCTCGCGTAGCGGATCCGGCCCTTCTCGTCGAGGACGCTGATCAGGTCGGCGGAGTTCTCGATGAGCGCACGGAAGTACTCTTCGCTGCGTCGGAGTGCATCTTCCGCGGTTCTGCGATCCGTCACGTCGATGAGGGTTCCGGTCGAACCGAGCGCGCGGCCGAGACGGTCGAGCGTGACCTGGGCGCGCACCTCGACCCAGCGGAATCCGCCCGTGCGGACGAGGATCCTGGCTTCGCGGTGGAGGTAGGGGCGCATCATCCCCATCAACGCATCGAAATCCTCGCGCAGCGCTGACCGGTCGGCCGGATGGAAGAAGTCGAAGAAGCGCCGGTCCAGGGCCTCTTCGACGCGGTGTCGTGTGATGGCGTGCCAGGCCGGATTCAGCGACGTCCAGGTGCCGACGGCGTCGGTCCGGAAGACGACCTCCTGGATGGCCTGCTCGACGGAACGCAGCCTGGCCTCGGTTTCCTCCACGACGCGTTTCGCCTCGCGCTCGCGCGCACGGGCGTCGTCGGAAAGCTGGCGCGTCCGCATCGAGGAGTCGCGCAGCCGATCGCGCTCGCGCATGAGCTCGGCAAGCGGCGGGGCGAAGGCCCAGGCGTCGTCCTGCTCGAGGTAGTGGCCGTCGACGCGTGCGGTGAGGATCGACGCCGTCACCGAATCGCCATGCAGTCGCGTGATGCCGATCAGGCGGGTCGCCGGGTAGCGCAGCCGGATCTCGCGAATCAGGTCGTGGACGCCTTCCGACACTGACAGGTCGAGCACGACCACGTCGAACTCCGCGTTCAGCGGGCGGATCCCGTCAATGGCGGAGGTCCCGCTCGCCACGCCGAAACCGGCCTCCTCCAGCGCGCTCGAGACCTGCCGGCGCAACGGCGGATCGCCTGCCAGCACGAAGGCCGTGCGGCCGGCACTGGGCGCCGATCGCGACCCGCCGCGCGCCGTGGCCTCGCGCCGCGTCGCGTCACCGGATGCCTGCTGTGCCGTCCGCTCGACATCCGCCGCAGTCCAGCCCGCGACGCGGATGCGATCGCCGCCCTCACGCTTGGCTTCGAGCAGGGCGCGCTCGACGGCGTGCAACATGTCGCGCGGCGTGGCCTGGTGCGGACCGAACGAACAGATGCCCATGCTGACCGAGGGCAGCGTGGCCACTGTGGCGGCTTCGGTCAGCCGCTCCTGAAGCCGCTGGGCAAAGATGAACGCGCCCTCATCGTTCGCGCCGCTGAGCAGGCAGAAGAACTGATCCGGCCCGTAGCGCGCCGAGATGTTCATGCTGCGCGTGTTCTGCCGCAGGAGGGTCGCCACCGTGCGCAGCACGCCGTTTGCCGCCGCCTCGCCGTTGGCCTCGTTGTATCGCGTGAATGCATCGAGATCGAGCAGGACGATGGCGAACGGTCGACCCAGCTCCGCGACGGCGAACTCGCGCTCGAGGAACAGCTCAGCGTGCCTCCGGTTGGGCAGGCCGGTGAGCGGATCCACGAGCGACTGCACGAAACCGCGCATGCGCTGCCGGCGCCCGGCACGGGCCGTGATCCACGTGGTCAGCACGAAGGCAGGCGGCAGCAGTGCGGCGCTGGCGGGCAGAGATTCGAGCGACCGTCCCGTCATCGCGGCGGTCCCGTACGCCGCCGCCATCAGGGCGGCCGCGCCGCCGGCCGCTGCGAGGGCACCCGCCAGACCCTGGCGGAAGGCATGGATCCCCGCGGGCAGGAGCAGCAGCAGCCAGGATGCCGCGATGAGGCCCGGCCGCTCGGAGGGCAGGACCAGCACACCCGTCATCGGTATCGACGCGGCCAGAACCCACGCGAGGGCGACGGGTGCTAAGGTGGGCACGGCGGACGGCCATCGTTCGGGGAGCGGAGCGGCGGGGCGCACCCGCCGGGCGGGGCCGGTGGCCGCCGCCTGTCATGCTAGGAAAAGATCGGCCGCACGCGTTCCACCCTGAACCGCGAGCGGCCGTTCCTCGGCGCGGACGGCGCGGGCGGCCGATCGTGCGCCGCCGCCCGCCCCCGGTCGCCGCCCGTTCCTGCCAGCCGTCAGGCCGGCTGCATGACGCGCTGGGGCCTCGTCGCGTCCGCCTGCACCTCGCGCGCCACGCCGAAGAACAGCGAGCCGGCCCGGCGCACGCGCGTCGAGAGCGTCCGCCAGGATCCGTCGCCGACGCGCACGCGGAAATCGAGCGCCACGGTCTCCTCCTGCGGCATCTCGAGGCGCAGCACCGCGAGCGCGGCCCGGTCCCCGGGGTGGACATGCGAAGCGAGCGCCGCATCGAACGGCTGGTCCGGATCCAGCCCCAGAAGCGCGAACCACGCGGGGTTCGCTTCGAGGATCGCACCGTCCGCGTTCATCACGAAGCAGGGCTCCGGCGCCAGTCGGAAGAACAGCTCCCGGCCGTTCTCGACCTGGTCCATGGCCGGCATCGCCTCCCGTACGACCTGGGCGATCCGCTGGAACGCGTTCTCCAGGCGAGGCTGCTCGACCCGGCCCGGCAGGCCGTCCCCGGTCAGCAGCCATTCCAGGCCGATGCCGAACGTCTGTGCCACGGCGACCGCGTACGCCGCCGGCACCGTCGTGCCGGACTCGTAGTTGGCCACACTCGTGTGCGAGACCCGATATCCCGTGGCGCCCGCCACGGCGGTTGCGAACCCGCGCACACCCACGCCGGCTGCCCGGCGTACGACCGCCAGTCTTTCAGCAATCCCTGACATGGTCCCCATCCCTTCCGTTGCAGGACGTTTGTCCATGGGGATGGTGCGGGAAAGAAAGGATCCCGGACAATCGGTGATTTCCCGACACGGCTGAAGGAGAATCCCGCCGTGGGGTCGCCGGCCGGCGAGGTCGGGTGGCGCGGGGTGGCCCGAGCGGGGTGCGCTCCGGGCGAGGATCAGGGATCGCGGCGCTCGGCGTCGATCGTGCGGGTCAGCGCGCTCGACAACAGGCCGGTCGGGACGGCCACGACGGCCAGACCGATGAGCAGGATCAAGACCGTGAAGATGCGCCCGCCCACGGTCAGCGGTACCATGTCCCCGTACCCCACAGTCGTCAGCGTCGTCACGGACCACCACAGTGCATGGAAGATCGATTTGTAGACGTGCGGCTGAGCCGGATTCTCGAAATAGTAGATGCCGACGGCCGACACGAAGAGCAGGAACGCGGTCGCAGTCAGGAACAGGATCAGCTCCGCTCGGATCATGCGGAAAGCGACCTGGAAGCGGTGCGCCGCGCGGCTGAAGCGGAGGATCTTCAGCGCCCGCACCAGGCGGAGCAGCCGGAACACACGCACCGAACGCAGGTCGACGCTCGTGGCGAGGTAGAAGGGCACGATGGCGAGCAGGTCGATGAGACCGTAGAAACTGGTCACGAAGCGCAGGCGGTGATCGGCGACGAACAGGCGCAGCAGGTACTCGGCCGTGAAGATCAGCACGACGACGGCCTCGGCCGTGTCCAGCCAGGCGCGCACGCGCGGCGACAGGTCGGGCAGCGTTTCGATACTGAACGAGACGAGGGACAGCACGATGAGGAACTGGATGGCCGCATCGAAGACCCGGCCGGGCCCCGTATCGTTGCGCTCCACGAGTTCCTTGAGCGTCATGTGCGCCATCGCAGTCCGCGGGGTCCGGGTCGCGCGCCGGATCGCAAACGTACGGGGTCCAGGATCGGAAACAAGGGTCTCGAGGGTGTGGCTGCGTGCCGGGAGCAGGGGGCAACGGGGGTCGGGACGCGGGTACGGAGGCGGAGGGATTCGAACCCCCATGGGCATTCCTGCCCGCCGCATTTCGAGTGCGGTGCCTTACCAGTTAGGGCTACGCCTCCCGTGGCGGGACGCCGTGGCGTCCCGTCCGAGATCGGACGCACCCGCAGGCGCGTCACCAAGTCGGGGAGACTGGATTTGAACCAGCGGCCCCTGCGTCCCGAACGCAGTGCTCTACCGGGCTGAGCTACTCCCCGTGACTGACCTGCCAACGGACGGGGTGGGATTCGAACCCACGAGGGCTATCAACCCCACACGATTTCCAATCGTGCTCCTTAAGCCACTCGGACACCCGTCCTCGCGTCTCACGTCGCCGCGTCGCGCGGCCGGGCCCGCCCAAACGGAGAGGGTGGGATTCGAACCCACGCGAGCCTTTCGGGCCCGACGGTTTAGCAAACCGTTGCCGTAACCACTTGGCTACCTCTCCATCCCGCGCTTCCATTGCCCCTCCTGGGGTCGAACCAGGACTCTCCTGATCCAGAGTCAGGCGTGTTGCCAATTACACCAAGGGGCATTCACCGTCGGTCCATCGTGCGAAGCGGGAGACGGGGCTCGAACCCGCGACCCTCAGCTTGGGAAGCTGATGCTCTGCCAACTGAGCTACTCCCGCATTGCAGATGCGCTCTGACTGTCTACAAATCAGCCTTGCGTGTCCGCCGACCGGCGTCTGCAGCGAAGTTGCCGCCACCGGAGACCATCGTGAAGCCGTTCCCCATCCCCATCCCGAGCACCATCCCCGGACCCGTGTATTTCCGTAGAGCCACCGGTCGGATTTGAACCGACGACCGCTCGATTACGAATCGAGTGCTCTACC
>JBFFZF010000050.1:0-25026 GCA_041568755.1 Longimicrobiales bacterium
GCGATGTGCATGGCCTCGTCGATGGCGACCTGCGGCTCGCGCTCGAGCTTGTCGCGCAACGACTCCTGCGCGTACGGCATGACGTAGAACGGCACGCCGTGTGCCTCGCCCGAATCGAGCAGCGGCAGGATGTGCGGGTGCGTGAGGCGTGCCGTCGTCCGGATCTCCTGCAGGAAGCGCTCGGCTCCGACCGCAAGCGCCAGCTCGGGGTTCAGGACCTTCAGCGCGACCGGGCGGTCGTGCCGCAGATCCGTGGCGAGGTAGACCGTGGCGGTGCCGCCGCGGCCGAGTTCGCGCTCGATCCGGTAGCGATCCGCCAGTGCGGAACGGAGGCGGTCCGGCGGATCCGTCAGCACGCCGACCTCCGCTGGCGTATCTGCGAGGTTACCGGGGTCCACATGAGCCGCACCGCATGCAGCGCATGACGTGTCAACGGACCCGCAGGATCTTCGAAGGCAACACTGCCGAGGAGACGGAGAGCGTGCATGACCCACCCCCCGATGCGGTCGATCCCGGCTACGTCGAACGCCGTCATCGACACGATAAGGACAGGTTCATTATGACGGGGTTTCGGCGCTCATGCCACGCTCTTCATTGGCGCGCCATCTGTTGGTAACACAATCGTCAATGTTCACTGACGGGAACGTGCAGGCGAGGATTGTTTACGGGGTTGTGCGTGCGCCTCGCGAGATGCGCATGCCGCATTGCGCAATCTGGCTCACGGCTGCGGGCGCTGACGAAGCACGTCGCCAGGGCTCTCTCATCGAACGGCGAGATCGCTGAGCTGCGGCATGGAAGTCGCCGCAGGAGGAAAGCCCACCCCGGCTTTTGCGCGAGTGCTCCGAGGAGAACGTCTGGAGCGCATCGCACCCTCCTGCGGCTGAGTCCCTACGATCGCGTCCCTCTGGTGATCACCACGGCCGTTCGAGCGAGGTGCACACCGCGCACCGTCATCGCATGCGCGCTGTGCCGCGCACAGGAAGTGACGGTGCGCCGACCGCGGCCGTCGCAAGACCGGTGGGGGACACCGGATTGACCGCGTCGCCCTGAGGCTATCGGCGCACCGTTGACTTCGCGTGTGCTGCAGAATCAGCTGCCATCGTGCCCGCAGTACAGCGCCGGTCGCGCGCCGGGACTGAATCCGGTGCCGTCGATTCGACCCTGCTTCGTCACCACGACGATCGCCCCATCGCGTGCAGCGGCTCCGTACTCCGGCACGGCACGATGCCCTTCGAGCGTCTCGACGCTCGAGACCGCGTGGCCCGGCAGCATCGCCAGCCGCTGGATGCCGTCCACAGCCAGTCCGTCGACCAGGACCAGCGGTCCCTGTCGCCCGGGATCGAACCATTGCGGGACGCGGCGTGCGAGCCGGCGCTCGAGGACCTGCTCGAGGGTGAGCTGGCCGGAATGGATGAACAGCCCGTCGATGCAGAGGCTGTCATCGCCTCCGCCCCCCGGCTGCCACGCCCCCGCGGTCGCACAGCCCGCTGCGATCAGCGTCAGGATGAGGGTGATGACCCCGCCCGATATTCGCCCCCGGATCCGCATGGCGTCCTCCTGTCCAGGCGGGCGCCCGGCCGTTGCGGACAGGTTCCGGCCGGCCGGCCCCGCGCGGACCCATCATGCGGTGGCGTCGTCGTGAGGTTCTCGTCGGTCGATCTTCGCGAAGTCTTCCGCGGGTCAGGCGAAGGGGAAACGGCGGACGATGGGCGGATCAGCGGCACCCACGGACGACCGCGTCCCACGGCCCCGGGAGGACCGGAGCCGGGCGCGGCCGTGGGCTGGAATGCGATCCGGCGCTGTCAGCCGACGCGCGCCGCGAACTCCAGGACCTCCGGCTGGACCAGCCGCTCGAAGTCCTCGTACGCGAGCTGGACCAGCTCCGTGTGCGAGCCCGCGTTGAAGGCGATCGTCTCGTCCTCGCGCAGCCGCTGATCGACGTAGACCGGAAGCTCCCACAGGTTGCCGAACGGCGGCATCGCGCCGATCTCGCACTTCGGAAACAGACCGCCGAACTCCGCTTCCGTCGCCAACTCGGCGGTCTCCGCGCCGGTGGCCTCGCGCAGATGGTCCAGGCTGATCATGTCGGGGGCCGCCAGCACGACCATCGCCATGCGCCCGTCCAGCTTGACCATCACGGTCTTGGCCATCTCGCGGCCGGGGATGTGTGCGGAGTCGGCCACCTCCTGGGCGGTGAAGGCGCGCGAGTGCTTGATGGTGACGTACTTCACGGCGTGTTCATCGAGGAACGACTTCAGCTTCTCGACCGGCATGAGGCACCTCCCGGGCCGATCGGACCTCTCCCTACCGCATGATGCGATGCGCGCACCGCATCACACAATGAGGACCGCGGACCGCAGCACGACGCGCGACGCTCGTCAAGGAACACGAACGTCGCGCGTCGCGCGGTCAGCGGTCGGGGCCGCGGCGCAGCAGTTGCCGGTACAGGAACAGCGCGCCGCCGGCGAAGACCAGCACGAGCCCGATGACGATGGGCTGGTCGTGCAAATCCGGCGGCAGGAACTGGATGAGGATGAAGCCGATGCCCACGGCCGTCGCGAGCAGCGCCCACTTCAGGATGTGGTCGGGATCCGTGCGCCGCCTGAGCACGGCCTCGATCTGCTCGGGCGAGAGCGCCTTGTCCGCGACTTTCCGGCGCACGGCCGCGCGCGCGATCGCGTCCGCGGTGAAGCCGATGACGAGGAACAGACCGCCGACGGCGATGAGGACCTCCAGGATGCTCTCCATGCCTCAACTCCCGGTTGGCGTGGGGCGGCGGCCGGCGTGCCGCGCCTCAGGTGCGCAGCCAGCGCGTGCCGAGCCAGTGCCCGGCGACGAATACGACCATGTCGACCAGCACGTTCGACGCGGACTCCGGGCCCCTCGTCTCGAAGAGGTCCGTGCCCCAGTCGCTCCGCTCGACGAGCTGCTCCGCGACCTCGTAGCCGAGCGCGCCGCCGACCGACCACGCGCGCGACGCGTCGAGCAGACCCAGCGCCAGCCCGGCCGAGAAGTGGACGGCGGTCCACGGATCGATGGGCGCCCGGTTCTGTTCCGTGCGCCGCGTCGCCACCAGCTTCATGCGCGCTGCCTCAGGTCACACCACAACCCTCGGCCCTCTCGCACGTCCGGTCCAGCAGCGGCAGCCCGAGCCGGCCCAGCTGCGTGTTGACCGCGGCCAGATCGCGTGACCAGACCTGCTCGAGCCGGTCCGTGTAGCCCTTCAACTCCCGGGTCAGGATCTCGAAGATCTCGACCATGTTGTTGTTGGGCCGGCCATCCCCGCGTTCAGCCATCGACATGAGGTTCGCGAGCCGGTTGTTCACGCGGATCGGGAAGTTCAGCGGATCCTGGTTGCTCTGGTTCCGCACCTGGTAAATGTTCTCCTCCACCGCCGAGGCGTTACGCCGGAGCGTCTCGCCCAGGGAACGCAGGCGCCCGTCGTTCGACCGCTTCAGCCGGTCGTCCAGCTGGCTCTTGATGCGGCGGATCTCGATGACCGCCGTGTTGGCCTCGTTCACCTTGGCGTGCACCTGTCGCGAGAACGCGTACTGCGCGTGCAGGTCCGTCTCCGAGACATCGGTGATCCATGGGTTGCGGGTGACGACGAGCGGCGCGGTCTGCGCGCGGCCGTCCGTCGTGAGACGCAGCGTGTAGCGACCCGGCGGCACGGTCGGCGCCTGCGTCCGCACGCCCCACAGGATCATGCCGGGGAACGTGACGAACGGCTCGGTGCGCAGGTCCCACGTGATGCGGTTCAGCCCGGCCGCGTTCGGCAGCCGCGGCGGACCGCCCCCACGGCCTCCACCCCCCGCGGCCCGGGCCGTGTCGGCCGCCGCCGTGTCGGCCTCCCACGTGCGCAGCGCCGCGCCCGTCGAGTCGAGGACCTCGAGCAGAGCGCGCCGCGACGGCGTGCGCAGGTGCCAGCTCAGCACCACGTTCGGCCCGGAGCGCACCGCGGTCGGCGGCGTGAACAGCGTCGCGTCCGCGGCCAGTCGCTCGGGTGAGGCCTGGCGCAGCGGCGCGATGTTGTCGAGCACCCAGAAGCCGCGGCCGTGCGCCGTGATCACCAGCTCGTTGCCCTCGACGACCAGGTCCACGATCGGCAGATCCGGCAGCCCGGGATTCAGCTCCTGCCACGATCCGCCGTCGTCGTACGAGATGTAAACGCCGTGCTGCGTCGCCGCGTACAGCAGGCCCGGCCGCGTGGGATCCTCGCGCACCGCGTGCACGTAGGCATCGCTGCGGATGCCCGACACGATCTTCGTCCACGTCCGGCCCCAGTCCTTCGTCTTCCAGATGTAGGGCGTGAAATCGTCGAGCAGCGGGCGCCGCACCGAGATGTACGCGGCCGCGCTCTCGAAGGCGGACGCGTCGATCTGGCTGACGCGCCCGAAATCGGGCATGTCCGGCGGCGTCACGTTCGTCCATGTCGCGCCGCCATCGCGTGTGACGTGCACCAGCCCGTCGTCGGAACCGGTCCAGATCACGTTCACGTCGCGCTTGCCCGGCCCGACGGAAAAGATCGTCGCGTACACTTCGGGCCCGTTCATGTCGCCCGTGATCGGGCCGCCGGAGCGCTCCAGCGTCAGCGGATCGTGGCGCGTGAGGTCGCCGCTCAGCGCGGTCCACGTCCGCCCGCCATCGCGCGTGCGCCACAGCCGCTGCGACGAGACGTACAGCGTCGTCGGATCGACGGGCGAGAAGAGGATCGGGAACGTCCACTGCCAGCGCTCGCGGATGTCCTTCGAAGGCTCGCCCGAGTAGAACCACGGGTACGGATTGACTTCGCGCGATGTGCCCAGCCGGCGGTTGTACTTGTCCACGTACGCGCCGTTGTTCGTGCCCGAGTAGAAGACGTCCGGGTCGAGCGGATCCGGTGCGATGTAGCCCGGCTCGCCGCCGCCCGCGCGGTACGCCACGTTCATCGCGCCCAGCGCGAGGTCGCGGCCCGCCGCGCCGCCGCGGCCGCCCCCGCGCCCGCTGCTGAGGTTCCAGTCGAACGGCAGACACAGCGTGCTGTTGTCCTGCTGCGAGCCGCACACGTGATACGGAATGTGCTTCGTCGTCACGACGTGGTACATCTGTGCGGTCGAGAAGTCCTGGTCCGTCCAGGATTGCGCCGTGTCCTTCGAGACCGCGCCGCCGCCGTCGTTCGCGACGACCAGGTGCGCCGCATCGTCCGGATCGATCCACAGGTCGTGGAAATCGCCGTGCGTGCCGTTGTTGACGACCGTCGTCGTCTTGCCGCCGTCCGTGGACCGGAAGAACGACGTGTTCTGCATGTAGACGACGTCCGCGTTCTTCGGATCCGCGAACACGTGCGTGTAGTAGAACGCGCGCTGTCGGATCGCGCGGTTCTCGTTCACGAGCGTCCACGTCGTGCCCGCGTCGTTGCTCACGAACAGGCCGCCGTTTTCGTGCTCGACCAGAGCGTACACCCGGTTCGAGTCAGCACCGGAGACCGCGACCCCGATCCGGCCCACGACGCCCGCCGCCGGCAGCCCGCGGTTGCGCGTGATCTCCGTCCACGTCTCGCCGCCGTCCGTGCTCTTGAACATGCCGCTGCCCGGGCCGCCGCTCGACATCTGATACTCCTTGCGGTAAGCCTCCCACAGGGCTGCGTACATCACGTTCGGATTGTTGCGATCGATCGAGATGTCGACCGCGCCGGTCCGGTCATCGCGGTAGAGCACCCGCCGCCACGTCTGCCCGCCGTCCGTGCTCTTGAACACGCCCCGCTCCGCGCTCGGTGCGCTGTACTTGCCGAACGAAGCGACATACACGATCTGCGGGTTCGTCGGGTGGATGCGGATTTTCGCGATGCCGTGCGACTCCGAGAAGCCCACGTGCGCCCACGTCTTGCCCGCGTCCATGCTGCGGTACACGCCATCGCCCGGCAGGATGTTGCCGCGGATGCACGTCTCGCCCATGCCGATGAACACGAGGTCCGGGTTCGTCTCGCTCACCGCGACCGCACCAACCGACGCGCTGCGGATCTGGAAGTCCGTGACCGGTACCCAGTTCACGCCGCCGTCCGTCGTCTTCCACAGACCGCCGCCCACGGCGCCGAAGTACGCCTCGTCCGGCCGGCCCTTCACGCCCGAGACCGCGATCGACCGGCCGCCCCGGTCCGGCCCGATGTTGCGCCACTGCCAGCCGCTCAGGAACGCCGAGTCCAGAACCACCGGCCGCGGCGAGGCGCCCGGTGAAGCCGGGGGAGTCTGCGCGTGGACCGATTCCATCGATCCGAGGACGAACGCGGCACCGAGACACGTAACCAGGATCGTGCGCATGTAGGATCTCTTCCGGTCGGACAGGACACGAGCATCGAGGGGAACCGGGCTACCATATCCGGGGCACGGGCGGGACGTCAAATGGCAGAAAGGAAAGGGAGAGGGAGAGGGAGAGTTTCAGGGGAGGGGGAATGGGACAGGGGAAGGGCGGCGGTGGCGGAGGCTGGCACGCGGTCGCATGTTTGGTGACGGCCGGGAACCGCTTCCGCTGCGAAAGGAGACCATGCCTACCACGTTTGTGCGGGCAACCGCGCTGTTCGCCGTCGCGGGCGCTCTGCTGGTGTCACCCGATGCGGCCGTCGCGCAGGATGCGGACCGCGCGGCCGTCGTCGCCGTGGTCGATGCGTTCCACGCGGCGCTCGCTGCGGGCGACTCGACGAAGGCACTCAGTCTGCTGGCCGAGGACGTGACGATCCTCGAGAGCGGCGGCGTCGAGGACAAGACGCACTACCGCTCCGGTCACCTCGCCGGCGATATCCGCTTCGCCGCTGCCGTGCCCCGCCAGCGCGGCGAGATCAACGTCACGGTCATGGGCGACGTCGCGTGGGCCCACTCGACCTCGGTCACGCAGGGCCGCATGGGCGAGCGCGAGATCAACTCGCAATCCGTCGAGCTCATGGTCCTGGCCCGCGAGGCCGGCGCCTGGAAGATCAAGGCGATCCACTGGTCGTCCCGCGCCCGACGGTAGGAGGAACCACGCACGCCCGAAGACGAGGGGCGTAGCAGCCGCGTCGCTGCTACGCCCCGTCCCTCAATGGACTCCGTCGTCCGTTGAAGTCTTCCATGTCCGTCCGTCGTTCTCCGCGCTCTCCGCGCTCTCCGCGGTGAATGAATCCGTTCCCCATCGTTCCCTGCGCCCTCCGCCGTCACCTCCCACCCGTTCTCGTCATGAACCGACGCGCTGCACCCGTTCGAACTCGCCAATGGCGTTCACGTGGTTGATGATGGCCTGCAACTCGGACAGCCTGGCTGAGGTCAACGCGTTCTGCGCGGACACGACCTCGAAGTTGATCGCCACGCCGACGCCGAAGCGGAGCAGCTCGGTCTCCGCGTTGCGCTCGGCGGCCTCACGGTTGCGCCGTGCAGCCTCGTACTGGAGGAACGTGTTGCGCACGGCCAGGCCGGCTGTCGTGACCTGGGTCAGCACCGCAAGCTCCTGGCCGCGCAGCGCCAGCTCCGCCTGACGGAGCTGCAGCCGTGCGCGTTCGAGGTTGGCCTTGCTGACGTTGGTGCCGATCGGGTACGACGCGCTGAGCGTGAGGTTCCACGTCGGCGTCTCGAAGTCCGCGATCGAGCGCAGCCCATCGCCGTAGCCGCCGGGCGCGATCAGCACGGGGTCACCGCCCAGCTCGGATCGGCTGAACAGATCGCCGCCCACGCCCTGCAGCGAGTAGCCCGCCGTCAGCGTCAGATCGGGCAGGGTGTTGGTTCTCGATACTTCCAGGTTCAGCGTCGAGATCTCGCGCTGCTGGCGCTGCTGGCGGAGGTCGGCCCGGTCGCGCAGGGCCACTTCGATGGCAGCCTGGATGTCGACGGGCTGATCCACGATCACCGGCTGATCCGTGGGGTTGATCGTCTGCTCGAGCAGCGCGTCATCAGCGCCGGCCAGGAGCAGCCGCTTGAACGCGAACTCCTGGTTGCGCCACTGGATCTCGGCGTTGAGCAGGCTCTGCTCGGCGCTCGCGACCTGGGCCTCCGTCTGCACCAGCTGGAGGTCGGTCATGCGACCGAGCTGTACGCGGATCGTGTTCTCCGCGAGCTGCTGCTGCGCCTGTGCCAGGTTCCTGCGCTGGATCTCGATCGCCTCGATCGTCGCGCGCAGGAACCAGTACGCCTGGCGGACCTGGTGGCTTACGTTCTCGATCTGCGTCAACAGCCGCAGATCCGTGATGCGCGTCTGGACCTGTTCGGCCTCCAGCGCGGCGCGCTGATTGTCCGTCCGGAACCCCGCCAGCAGCGGCTGCGTGTAGTTGAAGCTGACTGTGGAGTTGTAGCTCGGGTTGCGCGTGGAGAAGGCGTTGTTCGTCTCCACGCGGCTGTTGTTGAAGTTGGCGCTGAGCCGGCCGCCGTACCATGGCATCGCCTTCGACAGCGACGTGTTGAATGTCGTGCGCTCGCTCGATGTGCGCGCGCCGCCGTCCAGCTGGCTGGTCGACTGGTTCGTCGCGTTGTTGTAGCCGACCGTCATGCTCAACGTCGGACTGAACGCCGCGCGGGCCACGCGCAGCGCGTAGGTCTGGATGACCGGATCGAGCCGCGCGCTCTGTACGTCCAGATTCGACTCCAGCGCCCGCGCGATGGCCTCCTCGAGCGTCATTGTGATCAGCGTCTTGCCCGGGTCCAGCGGTGGCAGCGCCTGTCCCACGACGTACGGCTGCGCCTGCGCCGGACGGGCCGCCGGATCCTGCGCTGCCAGCGCCCCCGGAAGTACCGAAACCGCCAGCGCCCAGCCGATCGCACACACCATCCGCGACTTCCAGCGATCCTTCATGTCCGGCTCTCCTTTCGAAATATCACCCCGCGCGGGAGTGCGTCGCCGTGCTGCGGCAGATCACGCGTCTCGACGCGGGTCTCACGATCACGATCTCGCCCGGCAAGGAGACGCATGCGTGCACGCATCCGTTTAGGCGGGGCTCCCGCACAAAGCGAGACGCCCGCACCGCCGGGCTCCTGTCTCCGGCGCATGCGGGCGTCTTCCCGCTGCCTGGGCCGCCCCGTGGGGCGGACCCGCCTGGTCTTCCTGAGGAACGCGCTGCAGCCGTCCGCCCGGCAGCCTCCGCCGGGACGCCCGCGGCTTCAGATCAGAAGCTCGCGCCCCGCCTGGCGGGCGGCTCCGGCGTCGCGGCCCGGGCCGCGGCCTGCGCCGCGATGTGCTCCTGGTGCCGCGTGCGATCCCCCGTCAGGACCATCTCCGAATAGCCGTTGTCCGGGTCCAGCCCCTCGTCCAGCATCGAATCCACGACGCCCGGGCCACGGTTGTACGCCAGCAACGCCAGCTCGGCGTCGCCGTACATGTCCATCAGCTTGCGCAGATAGCGGAATCCGATGCGCAGATTGAAACGCGCATCCAGCAGGTCCTCGCCCGCCGTCCCGGGCACCAGCCAGTTCGCCGTCGCCGGCATGACCTGCGTCAGCCCGACGGCGCCGACCGGCGAAACCGCCGTGGTCCGGAAACTCGACTCCGCACGCACCAGCCGGAACGCCAGGTGCGGATCGATCCGCTCCTTCTGCGCCGCCCAGTGAATGTCCTCCGCGAGTCCGATCGGAATGCGGAACCGGCTCGCATACTGCTCGGCTACCCTGGCCCGTTCCCTGTACAGGATCCTGTCCCGCCACGCGCTCGCCACGGCATCCCGGGCCTGTGCCATCGCCTCGGGCGCTACGGCGTCCGCCATCTCGACCTCCGCTGCGGGCGCCACCGGGCGCTCGCCTGCGGGGACCAACGACCATGGCGCGATCAGCATCACGCCGGCCAGAACCGTCAACGTCGGCCGGCGCACCTGTCGCACGAGTGCCCAGACCTCCGGGTTCAGCCTCATCCAGAACCTCCGGCTGGTTGTCCGCTCCTCCCACTCCCCGGCACAAGTGCCGAAGCGGTCTGAACGGCCCCCCCACCCACCTTAAGACGAATGGCGACAACCGTTTAGAAATACGGCTGCCACCACTTCCACTTCCAACTGGCCCTCTGGTACCCTCCTATACGCAAGGCGTGTTCCCGCCCGGGGACGAACGGATGCGTCAGGAAACCCGATGAAAGACCGAAGAATACCACGGATTGTGGAAGCAGCAGAGGGTACCCACGAGGGCCGGGCAAGGATCCGCTCCAGGTTCCGGAACGGGGTCCGGTCAGGCGGATCTGCCGATCCCATCGGGCCCCGGGTGTCCGGCGATCGGGGCTCGGCTGCCGGCGCCGGCCGCCGATCCGTGGCCGCGCGGGCGGATCGTCGGCTACTGCAGGACGACGAGCGGGGTCGATCCGGTGGACAGCCGGACCATGAACGGGCCGACGGAATCCGTGCCGGCGGTATTGCGGGCTGTCACGGTGATCGTGGTGGAGGCGGGCGCGTTGATCAGGAACCGCTCGATGCCGTTGGGCAGGACGGTGCCCAGGGCCCGGGTGCCGGCGCCGTCGTCATAGGAGACGATCATCTCGTCGGCCAGCGTGTTGCGGACCTGGATGGAATAGAGCGGCCGCGGAGAACCGACTTGAACGTTGCGCGTGCAGCCGGCCACGAGACCGATCGCGAGGGTCAGAATGCCGAGGGCAAGCGTGCGGCGGAGCCGGCCGGTGCGACGTGAAGGTGGCCGGCGGGACAGTGGGGACCGGACGACCGCGGGCTGCGGGACCGGCGCGTGTCGCATGGGCGGATCCGGGTCAGTCCTCGAAGCTGAAATCGCGCGCTTCTTCTTCGGTCGGCGCGCTGCCGGTCATGAGATCGATCAGGGCGCGCATCTCGCCGCCGATGTGACGGATCCGATCGAGGACGGTCAGGATGTGGGCGTACTCGAAGTAGGCCAGCACCGCATCTTCCGCGGCCGGGTGCTGGTCCAGGATGAACGTGTCGGTCCGATCCCGCGTGTCCGCCACGAGGAACGCGAGTGCCCGCTCGACGGACTGCTGGTCGTCGAGGGTCGTGATCTCGATGTCACCGATCAGCCGGGGCGCGAGCGCGTCCAGGTCCGGCATGACGGCGGGTGGCGCCACCACACCGCCCGTGCCGGGTGCATGCCGCACGCGGTCGATGGCGGCATCTATGGCCGCCAGCTCCTCGAACGTGCAGTGCAGGATCATCTCATCTCCCCGTCTTGCCGCGTGTTCCGACATTCATGAAACGCGCGGCGGCCGGCCTTCGTTCCTTCGCGCCCCAACTTCCCGCCACCTCGCGAACGGCGCAAGTCCGCCGTCCGACCGCGAAAATTGCAACAAGCGGGCCAGAAGCGGCTCCGGGGCGGCCGCCGGCCGGAACCGGTTCAGGAAAGGGCCCGGTCGCGCAGCCAGAGTCCCCCGATGAGGTCGATGGCGGTGTGCGCGATCATGGACGGTACCACGCTTTCTGCAACGACGGCAGGCAAGGCGAGAACCGCGCCCAGAAGGCCGGCGCGAACGGCGCCGGCCGGCCGCTGGTAGGCGTGCACCCAGCCGAACACGACCGTGCTGATCACGACGGCAGCCAGGATGGACCCGGTGGCCTGCGTCAGCGTCACGAGCAGGAACCCGCGGAACAGGAGTTCTTCGCAGAAGCCGGCGGTGAAGCTGACGCCGGCGAACGCCATGCGCTCGCCCCGGGTCACGGGCAGCAGGTGCAGCAGCAGCGCCGATTCGCGCAGTCCGGCGCGGCGCAGGACGACCATCATGCCGATCCCGCCCGCGGTCAGCGCGACGCTCCAGCCGAGCATGGCGATGGGCGGGAGCGCGCGCAGGCCCATCGCGCCGGCCGTGATCCCGCTCAGCCAGGCCGCCGCGCCGGCCAGGCCGGCCAGGATCCAGAGCGTGAGCACGGAGGACGCGTACGCCGACGCGCGCGGCAGGTCTGCGACGTCCTCGATGAGTCGCAGCTGCGCGACGGACGCCACGGGCAGCACGGCAACGAGCAGCGCGGTCACGATGCGCGCGGGCCACGGCACGGCCTGCGCCTGGAGCAGGATGATCACGACCACGGCCAGCGCGACCAGCCAGCGCAGCCGTGTCATGCAGCGCGGCCGTGCCAGCGCAGCGCGACCACCACGACCGGCAGGCCGAACAGCGCACCCACGACGACGTCCGTGAGGTAGTGGAACCCGCCGTAGACGGCGCCGACCGCCAGGCCGACGCTCAACGCGGTGACGACGGGAGCGACGCGGGGCAGCCAGCGCCAGGCGATCCAGGTCTGTGCGACGGCAACGCCGACGTGTGACGACGGGAAGGCGGCTCCCTGACTGGAGCCGACCTCGAGCAGCCGGTGCGCGAGACCGTAGAAGAACCCATCCGCGATCGGGCCACCCGGCGCCGGGAACAGGTAGCGCGGTCCCTGCACCGGAAAGTACACGAAGAACAGGTAGTGCACGAAGAACGTGAGCATCAGCGCGAACACCGCGGCACGGAACGCGTCACGACGCGCAGTCACGTACAGCAGCACGGGCGGAACGTAGATGAGCAGGTAGTACGACAGATACGACGCGTGCAGGAGCTCCGAGAGCGGCAGCCAGGGCAGCGCCACCGCCCACGTGCGGCTGGGCTGCCCGCCGAACAGCACCTCTTCCCAGCGCAGCACGAGGTCATCGAAGTACGCACCGCCGTGCACGGCCAGGTTCAGCGCGGGCAGTTCGGCGTACAGCAACGGGATCAGCAGCAGCGGATACCAGTCCGCCAGCCAGCGCGACGCGCGGGGCCAGCGCCGGGCCAGCGCTGCGCCCATTCTGCGGAACGGCGGAGCGCCGAACCCGGCCAGCGCAACGATCCCGTGGACGAGCGCCAGCCACGGCCAGGCTGCCGTGCGCTGCGGGAACAGGAGAGCCGCCCCGCTCAACACGGCGTAGACGGCGATCAGGCGGTGCATCGCGCGTCCGCCCGCCTGCACGGACGCAGCCGCGGTTTCGGGTCCGGCGTGCACGCTCAGTCCGTGAGCGCGCGCTCGTACACGCGGTACGTCTTGTAGACGTGAGCACCCATGCGCTCGAGGCCGCGCCGCATCTCCCAGTTGTCCTCGAGGATCCACGAACACTCGCCGCCAGTGATGCCGCGTGCGAGGGACGTCATGATCTGCGTGTGGATCAGCAATGCGTCCAGGCCCCGGTTCCGGTACTCCGGGATCAGGCCCAGCGTCAGCATCCGCACCGTGGAGATGCGGCGCTTCTGCCAGAGCAACTTGAACAGGCCGAACGGGAACAGCCTCCCGTTCAGCGTCTTGAACACAGTGTTGTAATCCGGGAGCATCAGCGAGAACCCGACCGGTTTGTCGTCGACGAAGGCGATGCGCACGTACTCGGGCACGACCACCGGTCGGAACGAGCGGGCCATGTGCCGGATTTCCTCATCGTGCATCGGCACGAAGCCCCAGTTGCGCTCCCACGCGGCGTTGTAGATGCTCTGCACGAGCGCGACCTCGGCGTCGAACCGCTTCATGTCGATGGGGCGGATCCGGACGTTGTGCTTCTGCGCGACACGCTCGGCGAAACGCGCGAAACGTTCCTGCTCGGCGTTCACCAGCCAGTAGGCGAGCAGATCCTTCGATTTCGTGTAACCCGCGTGCTCGAGCAGCCCCGCGTACCAGCGCGGCGCGTGACCCATGAGCAGGACCGGCGGCGTGTCGAACCCGTCCACCAGCACACCCGGCGAAGCGATCTCGTCGTTCGTCGAGAAGTTCATGGGCCCGCGCACCAGGCACATGCCGCGCTCGCGCAGCCAGCTCTCGACCGTGCCCAGCAGCGCTCGGGCGACTTCGCCGTCGTCGACCGACTCGAACAGACCGAAGAAGCCGGCCTGCTCGTCGTGAAACGCGTTGTGCGTGTGGTTGACGATGGCGGCGATGCGACCGACCACCTGATCGCCGCGCCAGGCCAGGAAAAGCTCGACCTCCGCGTGCCGATGGAACGGGTGGCGCGCCGGATCGAGCGCATTCCGGACATCGTGGATGAGCGGCGGGACCCAGACCGGGTCATCCGCGTAGATCCGCCAGGGCAGACGTATGAAGCGGTCGCGATCCGAGCGGGACGCGACGCCCCGTACCACGACGGGCGCCTGGCCCGCAACCGGCGGCGCTCCGTCCGGCTCGACGCCGGCGGATGCGCCGGCCGTCATGTCACGGCCATGCGCTTCCCCGCCTTCGCGAAAGCGTCCAGGACGAAGTCCACGTGCTCGTCCGTGTGCGTCGCCATCAGCGACACGCGCAGCCGGCAGGAGTTGTCCGGCACAGCCGGCGGCGTCACCGGATTGGTGAACACGCCACCGTCGAACAGCGCCTTCCAGAACACGAACATGCGCTCCATGTCGCCGATCTGGACCGGGATGATGGGTGTCGTGCTCTCGCCGATGTCGTAACCCAGGCTGCGCAGACCTTCCTGCATGCGCCGCGTGTTGTGCCAGAGCTGGGCCCGCCGTTCCGGCTCCTGCTCGATGATCTCGAGCGCGGCCAGCGCCGCGGCGACGGACGCGGGCGGATTGCTCGCGCTGAAGATCAGCGGGCGGGCGTGGTGCTTGAGGTAGTGGATCACGTCTTCGGGTCCGGCGACGGCCCCGCCGATCGAGGCCAGCGATTTCGAGAACGTCAGCATGACCAGCGAAACGCGATCTTCCATGTCGAAGTGCTGCGCGGTCCCGCCGCCGCGCGCGCCCAGCACGCCGAACGCGTGGGCGTCATCGACCATCACCTCCGCACCATAGCGCTCGGCCAGCGCCATCACGCCGGGCAGGTCCACGATGCTGCCTTCCATCGAGAAGATCCCGTCCGTGACGATCAGCTTGCCGGCCTCGGACGGCGTGCGCGCCAGTTCCCGCTCCAGCGAGCGCAGATCCGAGTGCGGGTAGCGGTGCACCGTGCCGAAGGCGAGCCGGGCGCCGTCCACGATGCTGGCGTGATTGAGCTTGTCGGAAAAGAGGTGGTCCTCCCTGCCGACCAGCGCCGAGATCACACCCAGGTTCGTCTGGAACCCGGTACTGAAAACGAGCGCGGATTCCTGGCCGAGAAACCGCGCCAGCCGCTCCTCCAGCTGCTCGTGAAGATCCAGTGTGCCGTTCAGGAAACGGCTGCCCGTGCAGCCGCTCCCGTACTTGTGCAAAGCGGCCTCTGCGGCCGCGATTACCTTCGGATGATGCGTCAGCCCGAGGTAGTTGTTCGAGCCGACCATCACCTTCCGCTGGCCGTGGATGATGACTTCGGTGTCGAAGGACGCCTCCAGCGGCACGAAGTAGGGATAGAACCCGGCGGCCATGACTTCTCTGGCCCTGGTGAAGCGGTAGCACTTCTCGAAGAGGCTCATCCTGTCTCCCGTGGCTGAGGCGACGTGCTGCTCACAGCCATCCGTTGTCTCTGTACCAGTCGGCGGTCGTCCGGAGCCCGTCGGCCAGCCCCGTGCTGGCCTCGAATCCCAACGCCGCGCGCGCGGTTCCTGTTTCACACAACCACCCCGGCGCGAGCAGCTCCCGGGCCTTGTCCCGGTTCAGCAGCGAGCTCCGGCCCGTCAGCCGCGCGGCAAACTCGGCCAGCGCCGCACCCCACGCCACCACCCGCCCCGGCACCCGCACGATCCGGCCCTCGACACCGACCGCCTGCGCAATGAGACGGAGGACCTGCTCCCACGGGTAGGCCGTGGGGTCCGCGACGTGGACCACCCCGGCCGGCGGGCTTCCGGCCGCCCGCTCCAGCGCCAGCGCCAGGTCCCCGGCATGGACCAGCTGGAGCGGCCGCGCCGGACCGCTCGGCACCGGCAATACCCCGCGCCTCGCCATCCGGAACACGCGCAGCAACTCCCGGTCTCCCGGCCCGTACACCGCAGGCGCCCGCAGGATGCTGATCCCGATGGCGTCCGTCCGGGCCAGGCAGGCCCGCTCACCCGCCAGCTTGCTGCGCCCGTAGGCCGTCAGCGGGCGCGGTGCATCGTCCGGCTGGACGGGCCGGCCTTCGCGCATGGGGCCGACCGCGGCCAGCGAGCTCAGATACACGAACCGGCTCGGCCCCCGTTCCGCGGCGATCGCCGCCTCCAGCAGGGCCCGCGTACCCTCCGCGTTCGTCCGATCCAGCTGCGCTGCCGTCCTCGCGTGGGTCAGGGCCGCCAGATGCAGCACGACAGCGCAGCCCTCGACGGCGGAGCGCAGGGCCTCCGCGTCGTCCAGACCTCCCTCAACGAGTTCGGCACCATGTCGAACGAGCTGCCGCGTATCGCTCGTCTTCCGGACGAGCGCGCGAAGAGGTGCACGCCGGCTGGCGAGCAGATCCACAACGTGCGAACCGACGAAGCCGGTCGCCCCGGTGATCAGGATCCTGTTTGCGGCCACGATGTGAGCGCTAAGCTGCGCCCCGACGCGGGAAAAGGCAATGATCGCATGCGCTCTCCATTGCGCAGCCCGCGCCGGCGGCCAATCATCCGATACGCGCGACAAAGAAAACGCGCACGATATGCGCCACTGTCCTGCAACATGAGCGGAGGAGTGCACCTATGACGCGGCTGTCGGATGCCGAGATCACACGCGGCCTGAGTGCGTTGGCGGACTGGTCCCGCACCGGTGACGCGATCCGGCGTACATGTACGTGGCCGTCCTTCCCGGACGCGATCCGCTTCGTCCAGCGCGTCGCAGAACTGGCCGAGGCCGCCGACCATCACCCGGACATCGACATACGCTACAACCGCGTGATCCTCACGCTGTCCACGCACTCCGCAGGCGGCATCACACGCAAGGATCTCGACCTCGCCGCCGCCATCGACGCGCTCTCGACCTGAGCCGTCAGCGCCTCCGCACGCGCTCACCCGGCCGGACTCCCGAGCAACGACTCGATCACATCCAGTGCCGCATCGATCTGGGCCTCCGTGATCACGCCGGGCGGCGTGATCGCCAGGACATCACCGCGGTCCCCTTCCGTCAACACGATCACGCCGCGCTGCAGCGCCGCGTGCGCCACGCCGAGCGCCCGGCCCGGCCCGTCCACCGTGACGGCCTGCAACAGCCCGACGCCGCGCGCATCACGCACGCCCGGGAAACGTTGTGTCCACGACTGCGTGCGCTGCCGGATGCGATCGCCCAGCCGGGCAGCACGGGACAACAGATCGCGACGATCGATCTCATCCAGCTGCGCGAGCGCGGCCGCACAGCCGACGGGATTGCCCAGGAACGTGCTCGTGTGCACGGCTTCGCCCTGCGACGGTGGCCAGGCCTGCATGACGGAGGGCGAGCCGATCGCCGCGCTGAGCGGGAGGCTGCCGGTCAGTGCCTTCCCGACGGTCATCACGTCGGGCGTCACGCCGGTGTGTTCACAGGCGAACCAGCGGCCGGTCCGGCCGATGCCGGTGTAGATCTCGTCGAAGATCAGGACGATGCGTTCGCCGTCGCACAGGTCGCGCAAGGCATGGAGAAACGTCGGCGGCGGGACCACGATGCCGCCACGGCCCTGAATGGGTTCGACCAGGATGGCACCGATGGGCGCAGCGCTGTTTTCGGCCGCCGCGATCGTGGCGTGCACGGCGCGCAGCGCGGCATGCGCGGCGTCATCGCCCGAGGCCGCATCGGGATACGGAGCGAAGCGGACGTGGTCGGCCAGCTGGGGCTGGAACGGGGCGCGGAAGTGTGCGCGCCAGGTGGCGGCGAGGGCGCCGGCGGTAAGGCCGTGGTAGGCGCCTTCGAAGGCCAGGATGCCGGGTCGGCCGGTGCGTACGAGTGCGGTCTTGAGCGCGGCCTCGACGGCCTCGGCACCCGCGCTGCCGAGGATCGTGACGGAGAGTTCGCCGGGTGCGAGGCCGGCCAGTCGCTCGAGCAGCCGCACCTTGATGGCGGCGGGGTGCACATCGCCGAGTGCGTGCGGCAGGGTGGCGGCCTGGCTGGCGATGGCTTCGGCGACGCGCGCATTGGCGTGTCCGGTGGTCGCCACGCCGAATCCGGCGGTGAGGTCGACGTACGTGTTGTCGTCGGCGTCCCGCACGCTGGCGCCGGATCCGCTCACCCAGAAGATGGGCCCTGCCGATGTGTCGGTGATGTTGCGCGACTCGACGCGTGCGAGGCGCTCGGCCAGATCGCGGGAGCGCGGGCCGGGCACCGGCGTGACGATGCGCGGCAGCGCGTCGCCGGCCGGCGGCGAGGACGCCATGCCGGCGCCCGCGTCAGTCGCGACGCAGCGCGATGAGTGCCGCGACGGTGCCGATCGCTACGCCGGCGATGGCCGCGCCGCCGAGCACGACCGCGCGGTGGCGGATGTCCGGATCGCGGATGAAGTCGCGCGCGTCGCCGCGGGCGTCCCCGTTGTCGGCCGCGAAGCGGGCGGGCGCTTCGGGCTCTTCCGTGATCGAGCGGGTCGCGCCACATGCGGGACAGGTCGCGTTGCCCTGACGGCGGGCCGACCGGTTCTCGTACTGCAGGCCGTCCCCGCACTCTTCGCAGTCGAAGCCGGCCTCGACGGGGTGTACGGCGTCGTAGAGTCCACGCCGGGACAGGTCCAGGCGCGTGGCGATGTCCGCGACCGGCACGTCCGTCTCCCAGTACAGCCGGTTGGCTTCCTCGTTGCCGACGTGGTCATCCATGGCGCGCCTCGTGGGTTCGTGGTGGTCTCGCGAGTATCGGGAGAGAGGGCCGGTGCTGCAAGGGCGGGCCCGGCGCTTCGGACACGCTTCGGACGGCGGCCGTTGCGTGCGGGCGGACGGACGCGCAGGATGCAGGATCTCAGCCGGAAGATGACGTGGACATCACGACGCAGTCGAACCTCGAGCGACCGGCCCGGCTCGCCGCCGGCGCCCGCGTGGCGCTGGTCGCGCCGGCCGGACCCGCGAGCGAGGAGCGTGTCGAAGCGGCACTGGCGCACTCCGCCGCGCTGGGATTCGAGGCGGTCCTGGGCGAAGGTGCGCGTCTGCGCAGCGGCTACCTGGCGGGTCCGGACGAGGCGCGCGCCCGCGATCTGCAACGCGCGATCGATGACCCCGCCATCGATGCGATCTGGGCGATCCGCGGCGGCTACGGCACGATGCGTATCGTGCCGGACGTCGACTGGACGGGCATGCGCCGGCGGCCGCGTCCGTTCATCGGGTTCAGTGATAATACGGCTGTGCATCTGGCGCTGCTCGCTGAGGGACTCGTCTCCTTCCATGGCCCGCATGCGGGCGCGCCGTTCCCGCCCTTCACGCGCACGTGCTTCACGAACGTGCTCTGTGCGGGCTGGCTGGGCACCCTGCCGGTCCCGGCCGGCTGCACGACGAGCGCAGCGCGCGGCGGTGTGGCGGAAGGCCCGCTCGTGGGCGGCAACCTGACATTGCTGGCCGCGTTGTGCGGGACCCGGCACGCGCTGCGCGCGGAGGGCCGCATCGTGCTGATCGAGGACATCGGTGAGCCTGCCTACCGTGTGGACCGGGCGCTCACGCAGCTGCTCCTGAGTGGCTGTTTCCGGGGTGCGACCGGGTTCGCGCTCGGACAGTTCACGCAGCCGGCACCGGGCGAGAGCGAGGAGGTGCTCCTCGACGTCTGCGTGGAACGACTCGCCGCGCTCGGGGTGCCCATCGTCGGCGGGCTGCCGTTCGGTCATGTCGACGAGCAGTGGTGCCTGCCCCTGGGCGTGCGCGCCCGTCTCGATGGCGGCGCGGGCACACTCGAGCTCCTGGAACCGGGGGTGGTTTGAGCGATCGGATCTACACGCGCACGGGTGACGAGGGCGAGACGGGCCTGTTCGGCGGGGGGCGTGTGCGCAAGTCGCACCCGCGCGTCTGCGCCTACGGCGACGTCGACGAACTCAACGCCGCGCTCGGCTGGGCCGCCACGCAGGTGCAGCAGCCCGACCTGCGCGAGCAGCTGACGCTGCTGCAGGCGGACCTGTTCACGATCGGCGCGCACCTGGCGACGCCGCCCCCGCGCGAGGGCCGGACCCGACCGGCGCTGCCGCCGCTGCCCGAGCCGAGGATCGCCGACATGGAGCGCTGGATCGATGCGGCGGACGCCGAGCTGGAGCCGCTGCGCGCGTTCATCCTGCCCGGCGGTTCACCCGGCGGCGCGGCGCTGCACCTGGCACGCACGATCTGCCGCCGCGCGGAGCGCGCCGTCGTCGCGCTGGCGGCCGCGGAACCGGTCGCGCCCGCCATCGTCGTGCTGCTGAACCGGCTCTCGGACTTCCTCTTCACGGCTGCGCGTCTGGAGAACGGTCGCGCGGCGGTCCCCGAACAGCGCTGGGCACCGCGCTCCAACGCGGGCGGCTGAGCGCAGGCTGATGGAGGAAGATCGCGCCCGCGCGATGGCGGAGCGGCTCCGGCGCACCGCGCTGCACGCCGGCCTGTCCCCCACGGGTGTCGATTGTCTCGTCCGCTGTTACGATCATGTGATCGGCCCGCGCGAACGCGCCTTCGCCGATCCTCGGCACCCCGACCTCCTCCATCCCGCACGCACCGCGCTCATCCTGCTCGATGATGTGGGACTGGTCGATGTCGACGCGCTCGCGGCCGGGTTGCTGTACGACTCGCGGCGTGCCGACCTGAGTCCGGCGGCCGACACCGTCCGGCAGCTGGCGGGCGACAGGGCCACGGCGCTGCGCGCACAGTTCCCCGCCCGTGCTGCTGACGCGAGTGAGATCCGCGAGGCCCTCGTCACGGCGGACGTGCCCGCCTGCCTGGCGGCGCTGGCCGAGCAGCTCGATCATGCGCGGCACCTGCACCTCGCGCCGCCCGCCGAATGGCCTGTGGTGTATGCCCGCACCCTGGCCTTCCAGCCCGTCGCGCACCGCGCACACCCTCGCCTCGGCCGCCGATACGCCCGCTGGACCCGGGTGTTCGGGCAGCGCTACCTGCGGGCGGGTGACCGCGCGGGCCAGAGGCCGGACCACGACCGGCCATGAACGATGCGCCGCGCGCCGACCGCTTGCCGCACGGGCGCGACCCGTGCACTATGTTTGGCGATTGCGACCCAGCGGCTGGGTCGCCGGCGGAGGGACAGGAATGACGTACATCATTGCGCAACCGTGCATCGGGACGAAAGACGCGAGCTGCGTCGAGGTCTGCCCGGTGGACTGCATATACGAGGGCGAGGATCAGTACTACATCCATCCTGACGAGTGCATCGACTGCGGCGCGTGTGAACCGGAATGCCCGGTCACCGCGATCTTCCCGGACAGCGATGTCCCACCCGAGTGGACCGATTACATCGAAAAGAACCGGACCCATTTCGGCTGACCTGGATGGATGAACGAGGCGCGTCCTCCCTGCCGGGAAGACGCGCCTGGTCGACCGCTTCGGCGGCGGGTTCCGCTACAGGCCCGCGGCGCGAATTGCGTCCAGCGACTGTCCGGCCGGATGGTTGCCGACGGACGGGACCCGGTCCTCGCGATTGCGCGTGAGGAGGAGGCTCGCTGCGATGGCGGCCACGGCAATCAGACTGACACTCAAGGTGCGAATCGAAGCCTCCTGTCTGACACGGTGGTCGGTTGATCGTTGGTTCGCGTGGACGAATCCGTGCATTTTCTGTGCCTGTCCTCCGCGTTCGCGCAATCCCCGCCCGCAAGCGGATTTGCGCCTCCATAAGAACGCCCGACTGTCACGGCGAATGACACCTGCCTGTCGCATTTCGCGAACCGGCCAGGGGACACGCTGCCGGGTGCGGGCCCCGTGAGCGCCGGCCGGCCCCTGATCGCGGAGGGCCTGGACGTCTGCCGGGCCCAGATCGAGGACACGCTGTTCGCGTGGCCGGTGCTCGAATCGCTCGTCGCCCGCCGCGAGGCCGGCGTGACGGAACCCGAGGACGCGCGTCGCGCCACGGAGCTCGCCGCCACACTCTGCCGGCTGGCCGAGCCGGACGGCAGCTGGGGCGGGGATCTGTTCCGGACCGCCGGGAACCTCCTCCTGCTGCGAGAAATCGAGCCCGAACCGGACACACCCACGCGCGAGGCGGCCGCGGCGGCCTGCGCGTGGCTCATGCAGCGGAAGGACCAGGTCGGCCGCTTCGGGGCCGGTTGCGAGCCCGAGGCGCACGCGGCCGAACTGTGCAGTCACTTCGTGTCCGGCTTCTTCGCCCCGGCGGACCCTGGCACCGACCTGGCCGGCACAACGCTGGTGAGCGGCGGGAAGTTCCACACCGACGAGGCTGCACGGTTCGCCGGGACTTGTCTGGCGCTGCGCGCCCTGGTCACCTGGGATGCCCGGCGCGCGGACGTCGCAGATGGTCTGGCCTCGCTGAGCGCGATCGTGCGACGCCACGCACCCGGCGACGAGCCGCTGGGGTGCGCAGGCTACGCGCTGGCCGTCGGGGCCGTGGGCGCGATCCGCGAACCCGAACCCGAGCGCGTCGCGACGCTGGCGGGGCTGACACGGCTGGCCGCTGCGCAGCGGGCCGATGGCAGCTGGCCGGGCGTCGACCTCTTCCACGTGCTCGGGGTCCTGACCGACCCGGTGCTGGCCGTGCACCGCCTGGAAGCGGCCGAGGTGGCGATCCAGCGGGCGGCGGGCATGCTTTCGCTCATGGTCGGGTCCGACGGCTCGTGGACGCGCGAGCCGGGGCCGGTGCGCACGCTGGTGGCGTGGCGCGCGCTCCGCCGGGCGGTCGCGCACGCATCGGACTGAGGACCGCGGCCCCCGGTGATCCCGATCGGGACTGCGGCCCCGGACGCGCGGGTCGCCATCCGACCGCGCGAATGGGTGACGCTGCACCAGCTCTTCGACGGTCGGCCCGCACTGCTGCTCTTCTTCCCCCTGGCGTTCTCCGGCACCTGCACTCAGGAGATGTGCCGGATGGCCGAGGATGGACGGCTCTGGGAGGACGCGGGGATCCGGCCGTTCGGGATCAGCGTGGATTCACCCTACACGAACATCCGGTTCGCCGAGGAGACGGGTGTCCGGTTCCCGATCCTGTCGGACTTCAATCGCGAGGCGATGGTCGCGTACGACGTCGTGCGCCCGGACCTGGGTGGTCTGCGTGAGGTCCCGGAACGCGTCGTTTTCGTGATCGATGCGGCCGGCGTGGTCCGGTGGGCCTGGCAGGGAGAGCACCCGGGGGTCCTGCCGCCTTTCGACCGGATCCTGGAAGCGGTGCGTCAGCTGGTGTGATCGGGCGCGGCGCGGCTGGGACGCGGGCGGGATCGGCGGGCGGTCGCGCGCGCGGCGCGACCGCCCGTCGGGCACCGTTCAATCCTCGTCGTCGTCAACGTCAGCGAGATTCGCGACATCGAGTTCGCTCTCGTCCGGGAACATCGGACTGAGCTCCCGCCACAGTTCCTCGACCTTTCGACGCAGATCGCGCACGCGTTCTTCGGTCTCGCCCTGGTTGGTGAGATGGTAACGCGCCGCGCTCAGCGCGCTGAACGCACGCCACAGCGCTCGTGAGGCGGGCGTGCGCATCTTGTTCGGTCGTTTCGTGTCGCGCAGCTTCGCGACGACCCACTCGGTCAGTTCTGCGTCGACGAGCACGATGTCACCGTCCTTCTTCGACTCCGCCTGCACGAACTGTCGCAGCTTGGCCTTGAAGGATCGCGGCACACCGGCGATGACGTAGACCGAGAGGTCATCGCGCTCGAGGATTTCAGCGGACATCGTCATGTTTCTCCTTGCTCGTTACCGTTCGAGCACCATGGCAAAGCCGAGTGCGCCCGCGGCGCACACGGTGACGAGGCCCAGCCCCAGGCCCCGTCGGCGCATCTCTCGCAAGAGCGTGATCGTGAGACGGCCGCCCGTTGCACCGAACGGGTGACCGATGGCGATGCTGCCGCCCATCACGTTGATGCGGTCTTCGTCCAGGATGCCGACTCTTGTCGACCGGCCCAGCTCCTTCTGCGCGAACGCGTCCGAATCCAGCGCCTGCAGGTTGGAGAGGACCTGGGCCGCGAAGGCCTCGTGCATCTCCCACAACTCGATGTCGGCCATCGAGACGCCGCCCCGATCGAGCGCCTTCGGCGTGGCCCATGCCGGGCCCTGCAGCAGCTGCGCGGCCGGTGACAGCGCGGCGTAGGCCCAGCTGCGGATGTAGCCGAGCGGCTCGATGCCCAGCGCGGCCGCCTTCTCCTCGCTCATCAGGAGCACCGCGGATGCGCCGTCCGTGAGCGGCGAAGCGTTGCCCGCGGTCACGCTGCCCCAGGCGCGGTCGAACACCGGCGGCAATGCGGCCAGTCTTTCGATCGATGTATCCTCGCGGATCCCGTTGTCCTCCGTGACGACCGTCGCGTAATCGGGCGGCACGTACGTCGCGACCTGCTCCTCGCGCAGCCGGCCGTCGACCGTGCCCTGGTGCGCGAGCCGGTGCGAGCGCAGGGCCCACCCGTCCTGCGCCTCCCGCGAGATGCCGTTCTCCTTGGCCATCCGCTCGGCGCTCTCGCCCATCGTCTCGCCCGTCGATGGCTCGGCGATCGCGGGCGCGACCGGCGCCAGATCACGCGGGCGGATCCTGGCCAGCGCCCGCGCCCGCGCCGCCACGCTCTTCGCCTTCGCGGCACCGACCAGCGCCTCGCGCAGCCGGCGAGAGAGCAGCATCGGCACGTCGGACAGGACTTCCACGCCGCCGGCAACGATCGCGTCCGCATGGCCCAGCGCAATCGTCTCGGCCGCCGACGTGATCGCCTGGTTCGCGGACGCGCACGCCCGACTCACCGTGTAGGCCGGGACGGACGCCGGCAGCCCTGCGGCCAGCCCCACCTCGCGAGCCACGTTCGGCGCCTGGATCTGCGGCACCACGATGCCGTATACGATCTCGTCGATTTCGGCCGCGTCGATGTCCGCCCGGCTCAGCACCTCCCGGACTGCGACCTTCCCCAGCTCCACGGGAGACACGGCCCGGAACGCCGAGCCGGCCTTGCAGAAGGGTGTGCGACACCCGTCGACGACGGCGACTCTCCGGCCTGTCCGCTGTCGCGCCATCCGGTGCCTCCGCTCGCGTCGATCCGTCCCGTCCGCCCTATCCGTGAGCGAACCAACCCTGTCAATCTAATGGCTTGTCAAGAATGGCCTTAGAACGGCCAAACGGATCCGGACTGCGGGTGGGGAGTGGGGATGCGGATGGCGGGTGGGATCGGGACGGCGGCGGCGGACGCCCGCAAGCTCCGGTCCCCGCCGTAATCCGTCCCCATCCCCATCCCCACCCCCCATCCCCATTCCCGCC
>JBFFZF010000051.1:0-24943 GCA_041568755.1 Longimicrobiales bacterium
ACGTCCATCATCGCCAGCGTACGCCGGCAGCAGGACATCGCCGTGGGCAACATCCTGGGCAGCAATGTCTTCAATCTGTTGATGGTCCTGGGCGGCGCGGCCGCGCTCGTGCCGGGCGGGATCCCGATCCCGCCCGCCGCACTCACGTTCGACATGCCGGTGATGATCGCGGTCGCGGTCGCGTGCCTGCCGGTGTTCTTCGGCAGCCTGAAGATTTCACGCTGGGAGGGTGCAGTGTTCGTGCTCTACTACATCGCCTACGTCATCTTCCTCGTGCTCGACGCGACGTCCCACGAGGCGGCACCCGTCTTCAGCCTGATCATGCTGGCGTATGTGGTACCGCTCACCGTTCTGACGTTCTCCATCGTGCTGGTCCGCCATCGCGGTTCGGATGATGGTTCGCCGGGCGGCTGACGCCGGGCTCCGCCCACCGGGGCGCGTGCGTCACTCGTCGGGCTGAACCGGGCCGCGGCGCCGCTTGACCTCGGCGCGCCGCTTCTTCTGGCGCAGCCGTTTCTCCTTCGCGCTCCGCGGCGGCCGCGTTTTCTTGCGTTTCCTGGGCACCTTCAGAGCGGCCGCGACGAGTTGCACGAAGCGCGCCGTCACGGTTTCCCGATTGCGCAGCTGGGAGCGGCGACCGCCCTCGACCAGCCGGAGCACGCCGCGCGAATCGATGCGCGTGTGCAGGCGCTCGAGGAGACGCGCGCGCTGCGCCTCGTCCAGAGATGCGGACGCGGCCACATCCCACGTCAGTTCGACGCGCGTCGCGGATGTGTTGACGTGCTGACCACCAGGCCCGCCGGAGCGTACGGCCCGGTACGTCAGCTCGCCGGCATCCAGCGTGAGATTGCGGTCGATGCGCAGGCTGTCGGGCATGTCCGTTGCCACCGTCGCACGTGTGCGGGCACTCTCCCGCCCTCCTCCCGCTGAGGTTAGACTGTGGCGATGCGTACGGCCAGACCGGACCCGCGATGGCGGCGCCGCAGCGGCGCGCCCATGATCGCCCTCTTCATCACGGCGGCGCTGGCCGGTTCCGCCTGCGACCGCTCCACGGACGCCGTCCGCGAGCACGGTCCCGCGGATGTGGAATTGCGCCGTGAACTGCTGCGCATGGGTCTGCTCGACCAGACCGCCCGCGCCGGGCTGCACAGGGACGCGCCCGTCGACACGGCCGTCATGCGCAGCGTGCTGGCCATCGATTCGCTCCTGACCGCCCGGCTGCGCGGGCTCGTCCGCTCGAACGGGTGGCCGACGTTCTCGTCGGTGGGCGAAGCGGCCGCGAAGGCGGCGTTCCTGATCGTGCAGCACAGTCCGGTCATCGCGTTCCAGCGTGAAGTCCTGCCTCACCTCGCCGCGGCGGCCGCGGCCGGAGAAGCGCAGCGCAGCGATGCCGCGTTGCTGGAGGACCGCGTGCTGGTCGAGGATGGCAAGCCGCAGCGCTTCGGCACGCAGTTCCGCATCGTGGATGGCGTCCTCACGGCGTACCCGATCGCCGAGCCGGAAACGCTCGAGCAGCGGCGCGCGACGGTGGGCCTCATGCCGATGGAGGAGTACGTCAGGCTGCTCGAACGGAGCTACGGCGGGCCGGTCGAATACCGCACGACCGGGACGGCGGCCGACACCACGTCCTGAGCGCTACTCGATCCCGGCCTCGCGCTGGAGCCAGCGGACGTACGCCGTGATGCGCTCGACGTCGGCCTCCGCGACGCCGGGCACCGGCGCCATGTCACCGAATCGCCAGTGGTGGGCGCGCACGCCGCGCAGGACGGCCAGCTGGAACGCCGCATCGCCGTGGTGTCCCGGCTCGTAGATGCGGTGCACGAGCGGCGGCCCGCGCTCCGTTCCCGTGGCACGATCTCCGTGACATTGCACGCAGTGCGCGACGAACAGCTGCTCGCCGGTCTCGTGCTGCGGCGGGACCGCCGTGTCGACGCGCGGCGGCGCCTCGCCGGGCCCGCACGCGGCGGCCAGCGCGAGCAGCGCGAGCGACGGCGCGCGGCGCACGCCGCCGCTCAGGAGGTTTGCAGCCCGGTCACGTGCAGCCGGACGACGTACTGCACATCCAGGTCGTCTCGCCATACGCCCCACATGTCGTCGCCCCGCACCAGCAGCGGCGTGAATTTCGCCGGCAATTCGATCTGGCCGAGCAGCCGCCCTTCGCCGTCGAACACGTCCCACGTCGGGGACCCCATGTCGCGCGGATCCTGCATTCGGCCGCCGCTCACCGCGTCGGACGCCCTGCGCACATGCTGGACCATCAGGGTGTTGCCGGGCCCGCGCATGAGGTTCGCGAAGGCCGGGTACTGCTCTGCGAACGTGATCATCTGCGATATGCCCTCGAGCGCCTGCGGCGGCAACCCCTGGCGCTCGAACATTTCCCGGATCACATCACGGAACGCCTGCTGGTCCGCCTCGGTCACTGGCTGGCGCTCGAACGGCTTGCGGATGATGCGTTCGAGCCGGCCCTGGTCGCTGCGCACCTCGATGCTGTATCCCGTATTCATGCCGTAGTACAGCTTGCCGTCCTGGCCGATCGTCCACATCGGCTCGGGATCGAAGATGCGGATGCGCGGCGCTGCACCGGCGAAATCGATGGTCCCGCCGGACGCGAACACCAGCAGCGTGTCGGACAGTGTTCCGTCCGCGCCGCGCAGGAGCAGCCGGTCCATCGGTTCGACCGAGCCCGCCGCCTGCCCGGGCAGCGCCATCACGCGCGACTGCTGCACGACGCGGCCGTCGGGCATCTGCTCGAACTTCATGGGGATGCCCTCGGTGAACACCATCATGTACTCGCCGGCCGGTGAACCGTCTGTCCGGAACCGGTTGATGCGCTGCTGGAGCGGGTCCGGTACGAGCAGCATGCCTTCCTGATCGAACATCAGACCCATGGCCGCCTGTGACAGCTCGCCCGGCCCCGAACCGCTGCGGCCGATGTCGCGGACGAACTGGCCGGACGGATCGTACACGCGGATGCTGCCGGCCTGCTGGTCGAGCACGTAGAGCGACCCGTCCGGCCCGACGTCCAGCCCGGCGATCTGGCCGAACTGGTACGCCGCATCGCCGCCCGCCGAGCCGATGCGCAGCTGCTCCTCGATGACCGGCTGTGTGCCATCCGGCCACGCGCGCGTCGCCGGATTCGTGACGATCCGGATCCCGGCGCTGTCCGTGACGGTGCCGGCCCAGGACGCATCGCCTGCCGAACAGCCGCCCACGGTGGCGGTGGCGAGCGCGCCCGCGAGGGCCAGTGTTCCCGTTGCCAACCCAGATCTGCGCATCATCAGTCTCTCCCATGGTCATGACGGTCGCGGCACGTTAACCTGCGCGGTGCCGCCCGGCAAAGCGGGCGGCGGTACCCGGCACGGCAGACGGATCCGGACAGGGCTGTCCTCTGCGAACCGGTGATCTTACGTGTTTGCCGGGTGCGATTCTTCAACGGGACGGCCTGTGGCGGCGGATCTGCGGGTCCCCGGCGAGCCGGAGGCGGCGCACGCGCATGAAGCTCAGCACGCGGCTCCTGCTGCCGTTCTTCGCGACCGTCGTCGCGGTGATGCTGGCGTTCGCCGTCTGGGCGATCCAGCAGCGCGAACGCACGCTCACGGAGGAGTCGCGGCGTGAGACGCACGCGCACGCCGTCGCCCTCGGCCTGGCCATCGATGCCGCGTTCCGCAGCTCTTCGCCGGACGACGTTCAGGAGATCATCGACCGGCTCAGCGAGGAACGCACGGTGTACGGCGTGTTCGTGTACGGCGCGGACGGCAGCATGCGGTACGTGTCGAACCCGCTGACCTCGGCGGCGGCCGCGCCGGCCGACGTGGTGGAGCAGGTCCTGCGTACGGGCGAGGTCTGGACGGTGGACCGCGACATTGGCGGCCAGTCCGTCTTCGCGGTGGTCCGCCCGGTCCGGGATGCGGCGGGCGCGATCGCGGGCGCGTTCGAGGTCGCGCAGCCGCTTTCGTTCCTCCAGCTCGAGATCGCGCGCACGCGTCAGCGTTTCGTGCTCAACACCCTGACGCTGCTGGCGGCGGTCACGGTGCTCATCTTCGGCCTGGTCCGCCGGACGGTGACGCGCCCGCTGGCGCGCGTCGTGGCCGGCGCCCAGGCGCTGGGCCGGGGCGAGTTCGCGCACCGGATCGAGGAGGACGTGGGCGGCGAAGAGCTGGTCGAGCTGGCGCGCGAATTCAACCGGATGGCAGCGCGCCTGGAGACGGCGCGGCTGGAGCTGGTGCGCGAGACCGATGAGCGCGTCGTGCTGCAGCGGCGCCTGCACGAGACCGAGAAGCTGGCCGCCGTCGGCAATCTGGCTGCGGGGCTGGCGCACGAGATCGCGGCGCCCCTGCACGTGATCCGCGGCCGCGCCGAGATGCTGCTCAAGAAGGAGACGCACGACGAGAAGGAGGAGCGCAACCTCCGCATCATCATCGAACAGATCAACCGCATCACGGTGATCGTGCGCAATCTGCTCGACTACGCGCGGCCCCGGGAGCCCCGGTTCGAGGCGATCGACGTGTGTTCGATCCTGCACGGCGTCGCAGAGTTCCTCGACTGGGAGATGCACCGCAACGGCGTGCAACTGACCTGGGAAGGCCAGCCGTCGGCCGCAGTGCGCGGAGACCCGAATCTGCTGCACCAGGTCTTCATCAACGTCATGCTCAATGCGTTGCACGCCATGGAGCACACGGGCGACGCGCAGCGGCAGATCACGATCCGCGTCGACGGCGACGCGGGCGCCGCCGGCACCGCGGATACCGCCGGCCGCGTGGCCATCGACATCGAGGACACGGGCGCCGGCATCGAGGAGGCGCACCTGACGGCAATCTTCGAGCCGTTCTTCACGACGCGGCACAAGGGTTCGGGCACGGGGCTCGGCCTGGCCGTGGCCCGGTCGATCGTGGAAGAGCACGGCGGCAGCATCGAGGCGTTCAACCGGACCGATGACCGGGGTACCAGCACCGGCGCCCGGTTCCGCATCCGGCTGCCACGCGCAGCGTAGAAACGGGACAAAGCATGGCCGATCACATCGTCATCGCCGAAGACGATCGCGAGCTGCGCAGCCTGCTCAGCGACGCCCTCGAGGAAGCCGGCTACGAGGTCACCGCCTGCCCCACCGCGGAGGTCGCGCTGCAGGCCGTCTCGCGCGGACAACCGGTCGACCTGGTCATCACCGATCTGATCCTGCCGGGGATGCGCGGCCATGAACTGCTGCGTGAGATCCGCTCGCTGCGCAGCGAACTCAACGTGATCGTGATCACGGCGTTCGGCTCGATCGACTCCGCCATCGAACTGGTCAAGAGCGGCGCCTGGGATTACCTGACCAAGCCGTTCGGCACGGACGAACTGCTGCTCATCGTCGAGCGGGCCCTCGAGGAAAGCCGCCTGCGCCGTGAAGTCGCCTCGCTGTCCCGCTCCGCCGCTACGCCGCTGCCCGGGTTCATCGGCGCGAGCCGCGCGATGCAGGACCTGTTCGGCATGATCCGCCGGACCGGGCCTTCGCAGAAATCGATCCTCATCACCGGCGAGAGCGGATCGGGCAAGGAACTCGTCGCGCGCGCGCTGCACGCCGCATCCGGGCGAGGCCCGTTCGTCGCCGTGAACTGCTCGGCCTTCCCCGAGAACCTGCTCGAGTCCGAGCTGTTCGGGCACGAGAAGGGCGCGTTCACCGGCGCGCTGCGCGACAAGCCCGGCCTCTTCGAGATGGCCGACCACGGCACGCTGTTCCTCGACGAGATCACCGAACTGCCCGCCGTGCTCCAGCCCAAGCTGCTGCGCGCCCTCGAGAGCGGCGAGATCCGGCGCGTCGGCGCGACGTCGACCCGGACCGTGGACGCGCGCGTCATCGCGGCCAGCAACCGCAACATCGAGGAAGAGGTCGCGGCCGGCCGCTTCCGGGAGGACCTCTTCTGGCGGCTCAACGTCATCCCCATCCGCGTGCCGGCGCTGCGCGAGCGCGTGGCCGACATCCCGCTGCTGGCCGAGCACTTCCTCGATGGCCGCCCCATCACGCCGGAGGCGCACGCCGTGCTCGCCGCCTACCCGTGGCCGGGCAATGTGCGCGAGCTGCGCAACGCCATCGAACGCGCCGTGACGCTGGCCACGGCGCAGGCCATCGGCCTGGATGATCTGCCGGAACGCATCCGGGACGCCGGCGCCACCGCCGCCATCGTCGCGGACGCCGCCCGTCGCCAGGTCTCGCTCCGCGACCTCGAGCGGGAGTACATCCTGCAGACGCTCCGCCAGGCCGGCGGCAACAAGTCACGGGCCGCGGAGATCCTCGGGCTCGACCGCAAGACGCTCTACCGGAAGCTCGAGGAGTTCAAGGCCGAGGATCCGGGTCTGGTGCTGTAGCGCCCGACCCCCTCGCCCCCTCGCCCTCGCCCCCGGACCACTCCGCCCCCGGACTGTCCCTTTTTGCCACGTCGGGCACGCGCGCCCCGGCCCGCTCCATGTTGCCAGAGCATTGCAGGACAAGGACTTGCGCGTGCCCGGGCTTGTGGCACCACGCTTGCCATGAGCGGCCCGGCGTACGGCGGCAGGCGCGCCGCGATGGTAAACGGCTCTGAACGGGATCGGGACGGCGTGCAGCTTCGCGTGGTGGTGGCGGTCGATTTCTCGGATGGCTCGGCAATCGCCACGGCCGAGGCGAAGCGGATTGCGGACCAGCTGGGCGCCGAACTCGTCGCGATCCACGTCGCGCCCGGCCCGCGGGCCGAGCCGTGGGCCGCGGACGCGGAGGCGGCGTCGTGGCTGGTCCGGGCGAGTCTGCCCGCGGACGCACTGGTTCTGAGGTACGGCGTGCCGTGGGTCGAGCTGGTGCGCTTCGCCAAGGAGACGAGGCCTGTCGTGATGGTGGCGGGAAGCCATGGCGGCTCCGGATTCCAGCCGCTCTCACCCGGGTCGACGGTGGGGCGGCTGTGTGTGATGTCCGCCGTGCCGCTGATGGTTGTTTCACCCGCGACCCTGCGCTGGTCGGCGCTGGAGCGCGAACACGAGGTCACGAGCCGGATCTGGAACGGTTCTGAACAGTCCAACGACACATTCGGGGGGGGCACATGAGGCGTACAGTCGAGTCAGGAATTGTGGTACTGGTGATGGTCGTCGCGAGCGCGTGCAGCAAGAAACAGCCGCCTGTTCAGGCGCCGCCGCCCGCGGAGCCGCCGCCCGCAGCGGCCCCGCAGCCCGCGCCGGCACGGGACGACTCCGCCGAGCGTCGGGCCGCAGAGATCCGTCGCATGACGGCCCAGCTGGAGGAGATGGTCTTCTTCGGCTACGACCGTTCGGACCTCACGCCGGCGGCGCAGTCCACGCTCAACTCGAAGGTGCCGATCCTGCGCACCGAGGCGTCGGTCCGGCTGCGCATCGACGGTCACGCCGACGAGCGTGGCTCGCTCGAGTACAACCTGGCCCTGGGCATGCGGCGCGCGCAGGCCGTGCGGGATTTCCTGGCCGGTTTCGGGATCGACGCCTCGCGCCTGGCCGTGGAGAGCCTGGGTGAGGATCGCCCGCTGGATCCCGGCCACAACGAAGCGGCCTGGTCGCGCAACCGGCGGGCCGAGTTCGGGGTGACCGGCTTCAACCGCTGAGCGCGCCCCGCGCGCGCTGGACGCGTCCGGGCGGGCCGCAGGGGCCTGCCCGGACGCGTTCGTTTTGCGCATGCCAGCGTTGCCCCGGGCCCCGGCCTGCCTTCATCTTGCACGCCCGGCGCCGCCGTGCGCCGGGCGTGCAGATCCGCTGATGGAGGCCGTACATGACGCGTCGTATCCGCCCGGTGGGTGTCCCTGCCATCCTCAGTCTGCTCGCGCTCACCGCGTCGTGTGCGGAGCCGGCGGGCCGCGCCACACTCGATGAAGCGACGCTGGCGCCCGCGCTGGCCGGCATCGCGGCGGACGACCTGCTCCGGCACACGGCCGCGCTGGCCGACGATGCCTTCGAGGGCCGCGCCCCGGGCACACCGGGTGAAGACCGGACCGTCGACTATCTGACCGCCGAGTTCCAGCGGATGGGCCTGCAGCCGGGCAATCCGGACGGGACGTGGGTCCAGGACGTGCCGCTGGTGGGCTTCACGGCCCGGGTCACGCCCCGGCTGACCTCCGCGGGCCAGCCGTTCCCCGTGACCGGCGGCGTGGACTTCGTCGCGGATACGCGCCGCGTGACGCCGCTCGTCGAGGTCGAGGACAGCGAGATCGTATTCGTGGGGTACGGCGTCGTCGCGCCCGAGTACGGCTGGGACGACTACAAGGACGTCGATGTCACGGGCAAGACGATCCTGATGCTCGTGAACGATCCGGCCATTTCCGACCCGGCGGACCCGTCCAGGCTGGACCCGAACATGTTCCGCGGTCACGCCATGACGTATTACGGGCGCTGGAGCTACAAGTACGAGATCGCCACCGAGAAGGGCGCGGCCGCCGCGCTCGTCATCCACGAGACCGGCCCTGCCGGGTACCCGTTCGGCGTGGTCGGCTCCGGCTGGGGCCGCGAGGCGTTCGACATCGCATCCAGCGATGGCAACATGAGCAGCGTGGCCGTGCGCGGCTGGATCACCGACGAGGCCGTCGCTCGCCTGCTGGCCGGCAGCAACCTGGACTTCACGCAGCTCAAGCAGGCGGCGTTGTCGAAGGACTTCCGCCCCGTCACACTCGACGCCCGGGCCGGGTTCCGCATCGAGAACACGTTGCGCGAAGTGCGGTCACGTAACGTCGCCGCGAAAGTCGAGGGCAGCGATCCGGTCCTCAGGGACGAGTACATCGTGTACACGGCACACTGGGACCATCTCGGGCGGGACGCGTCGCTGCAGGGCGACCAGATCTTCAACGGCGCACTCGACAACGCGTCGGGCACGGCCGCGCTCCTCGAGCTGGCCGAGGCGACGGCCATGCTCGACCCGGCGCCTCCGCGCTCGACGCTGTTCCTGGCCGTGACCGCCGAGGAGCGCGGCCTGCTGGGCGCCAAGTACTACGCGCACAACCCGCTCTACCCGCTGGAAAAGACGCTCACCAACATCAACATGGACGGCGTCAACCAGTGGGGCCGGACCTCCGACATCGTCGTCATCGGACTGGGCAACTCGACGCTCGACGACCTGCTCGCCCAGGTCGCGTCCGCGGAAGGTCGGACGCTGGAGCCGGATCCCGAGGCGGAAAAGGGCTTCTTCTACCGCTCGGACCATTTCGAATTCGCGAAGCAGGGCGTGCCTGCGCTCTACACGGGTGCGGGGACGCGTTTCCTGGACAAGCCGGAGGGCTGGGCGCAGCAGAAGCGGGACGAATATACGGCCAACGACTACCACCAGGTCAGCGACGAGATCAAGCCCGACTGGGACCTGACCGGGGCCGTGGATGATCTGCGCCTGCTGTTCCGTGTCGGGCTGCTGGTCGCCACCGGCGACACATGGCCGGCGTGGAAACCGGGGACCGAGTTCAAGGCTCGACGCGAGGCCATGCTGTCCGCGTCGTCGCGCTGATCCGTGAAACCCGTCCGGCGCGATGGGGATTCGAAGACCATGAGGAAGGTCGAGAGCTACGAGTACGCGGATCGGGAGCTGAGCTGGCTCTCGTTCAACGAGCGCGTCCTCCAGGAGGCGGCGGATCCCACCGTCCCGATCGGTGAACGCCTCAACTTCCTGGCCATCTTCTCGTCCAATCTCGATGAGTTCTTCCGCGTCCGCGTGGCATCGCTGCGCAGCCTTCTGCGCCTCAAGAAGAAGCGGGTAGCCAAGCTGCCGGTGCGGCCGGCGCGGATCCTGCGCCAGATCCACCGCACCGCGGGGGATCACCAGGACCGCTTCGGTGACGTGCTGCGCGGCGAGCTGCTGCCCGCCCTGGAGGCCACGGGCATCACGCTCGTCGATGAGTCACGCATCACGGCTGCGGAGCAGATGTGGCTGCGCGCCTGGTTCGCGGAACACGCGGCCGGCCGGATCCAGCCGATCATCCTGAAGGACGGCAGTCCCGCGCCGTTCCTGCGCAACGGCGGCATCTACCTGGTCGTCGAGCTGTGGGAAACCGGGCAGCAGAGCGACGCCACGGGTGACGGCGAGGATGTCCCGCAGTCGGCACTGGTCGAAGTGCCCAGTCCGCCGCTGCCACGCTTCGTCACGCTGCCGGACCGCGACAGCGGCCATGCCGTCATCTTCCTCGACGATGTGGTGCGCCTGAACCTGCCCACACTGTTCCCCGATCACGAGGTCGGTGGCGCCTGGGCCGTGAAGATGACCCGCGATGCCGAACTCTATCTCGAGGACGAGTTCTCCGGCAGCCTGGTCGAGTCGATCCGCAAGAGCCTGAAGAAACGTGAGACCGGCCTGCCCTGCCGGTTCCTCTACGATGTGCGCGCGCCGTATCCGCTGCTTCGCGAGCTGCGCGAACGGTTCGAGCTGGACGAGGAGGACTTCGTCGTGGGTGGCCGGTACCACAACCTGCACGACCTGATGACCTTCCCGCGCTTCGGGCTGAAGCACCTGAGCTACACACCGCTGCCGCCGCTGCCGCACCCCGAACTGGAGGCGGCGCCGTCCATGCTGGCCGCGATCGGGGAACGCGACCGGCTGCTGCACTTCCCGTATCAGCGCTTCGACTACGTCATCCGCCTGCTGCGCGAGGCCGCAGCGGACCCGGCCGTCGAGGAGATCTGGATCACCCTGTACCGCGTCGCGCGTGACTCGGCCGTGGCGACTGCGCTCATCGAGGCCGCAGGCGCCGGCAAGAAGATCACCGCGTTCGTCGAGGTCAAGGCGCGCTTCGACGAAGAGTCCAATCTGGACTGGGCCGAACGCATGGAAGCGGCCGGCGTGCGCACGCTGTACAGCATGCCCGGCCTCAAGGTGCACGCCAAGCTGCTGCTCATCGTGCGCCGCGAGGGCGAAGATCGCCGCGCCTACGCGTACCTGGGCACGGGCAACTTCAACGAGAAGACGGCACGCATCTACGCGGACCACGCGCTGCTCACCGCGGACCCGGACCTGACCGGCGAGGTCCGGACGGTGTTCCAGTTCCTCGCGGGCCGTGAGAAGAAGCCGCAGTTCAAGCATCTGATGGTCGCACCCTTCGATTTGCGCAAGCGGCTGTACCGCCTGGTCGCGCGCGAGGCGAGGGCTGCGCGTGCGGGCCGCCCGGCGGGCATGACGCTCAAGATGAACAGCCTGGAGGATCCCAAGATCATTGCGCGGCTCTACGAGGCATCTCGCGCGGGCGTGGACACCCGGCTGATCGTGCGCGGCATCTGCCGGCTGATTCCGGGCGTACGCCGCCAGAGCGAAACCATCAGCGCCCGCAGCATCGTCGACCGTTTCCTCGAGCACGCCCGCGTCTTCATCTTCGAGAACCGCGGCAAGCCGCTCGTCTGGATGGCTTCTGCAGACTGGATGACGCGCAACCTGAGCCGCCGCATCGAGGTCGCGTTCCCGATCCGCGATCCGGCATTGCAGGCCGAGATCCGCACGATCATCGACCTGCAGCTGGCCGACAACCAGAAGGCCCGGGTCCTCGACGCCGCGCAGAGCAACAGCTACATCCGGGCAGGCCAGTCCCCCGTGCGCTCGCAGATCGCGACGTACGCCCACCTCGCACGCGCCGCGCGCGCCACCGACGGCCACGCACCTTCGGATCCGGCCGCGCGCAGAGCCGCCGCAGGCGGCACGGTGAGCCCATGAGTCAGGACCCCGAGCCCGCCAGGATCCAGCCGCTCGGTGCGCCGGGCGCACGCGGGCTCCGGCCCGCGCCCGCGACCCCGCCGGCCGCCGCCGCCGAAGCCGGGGCCACAGCGGACGGAGAGGCCGGCGCAAAGGGCCGGAAGAAAAAGAAGAAGAAGGACAGGAAGAAGGATCAGCTGGGCTCGGCGCGCGGCATCGAGACGATGTTCCGGACCAGCTACCGCACCCACATCGACATGAGCAGCCTGGCCGACAACAAGGCCAACATCATGATCAGCATCAACGGACTGATCATGTCGATCATCATCGCATCGATTTTCTCGCGCATCGACACCAATCCGTGGCTGGCCCTGCCCACAACGCTGCTGCTGGTCGGCTGCCTGATCTCGATGGTGTTCGCCGTGCTGGCGGCCCGGCCGCGCGTGAGCAGTCGGCTGCTGACACTCGACGAGGTGCGCCAGAACCGCGCCAACATCCTGTTCTTCGGCAACTTCGTGAACCTGCGTGAGGACGATTTCATGCAGGGCATGAAGGAGCTGCTGCAGAACACGGACGGCCTGTACGTCAGCATGATCCGCGACATCTACAGCCTCGGCACCGTGCTGGCCCGCAAGTTCCGCCTGCTGCGCGTGTCGTACAACGTCTTCATGGCCGGCCTGCTTACCGGCGTGACGTCATTCATTGTCGTGCTGATCTGGGCCGCGCTGACGGGGCCGGTCCGCATCGGCGCCTGACGACGGCCGATCGTGCGCCGATCCCGGCCATGCCGGCGGGTGTCCGCATGATCGCACAGTTCTGGGGTGTCCGTGGTTCCGTGCCGGTGCCGGGGCGCGATACGCTCAAGTACGGTGGCAACACGGCGTGCGTCAGCCTCGACGTCGACGGTCGCATGCTCATCCTGGACGCGGGCACCGGCATTCGACCGCTCGGTTCGCTGCTGGCCAACTCGAAGCACGATCTGTGCATCCTGCTCAGTCACGCACATGCCGACCACATCTCGGGGTTCCCGTTCTTCGCTCCGATCTACGAGACGGAACGCTGCATCGATGTGATCGATTTCGAGTTCGATGGGCGAACGTGGTCGCTCCTGCAGCTGTTCGATGGCCTGCACAGCCCCGTCCAGCCGGTCCAGGCGGCGGCCGTGTGCCGGCACGCGGGCCCGGCCGGATTCTCGATGCTGCGCCGGAAGGGGTTCGACGTGACGGCGATCCCGCTCAACCATCCGGGCGGCGCGTGGGGGTTCCGCATCCTGAACGGCGGCCGCAGCTTCGTCTACATGACGGACAACGAGATCGACGCGGTGGACGGGCGCACGTCGTTCGACACGTTCGCGGCGTTCTGCCGGGGCGCCGACGTGCTCGTGCACGATGCGCAATTCCTCGCCACCGAAATGGCGCGCTACGCGGGGTGGGGACACAGTTCGGTGGACCGGGCGTGTGACCTGGCCGTCGCCGCCGGCGTGCAACGGCTGATCCTCTTCCACCACGACCCCGGGCGGACTGACGCGGCGCTCGACGCGATCGGGGCGGACGCGCGGGCCAGGATCGCCCCGCACGACATCCGCTGCGACGTCGCCTGGGAGGGCCTGACGCTCACGCTCTGATCACAGGTCCGGGCCGCTTGCACGGGGCGGACCCGACCGCCACTCTCGAACCGATGATCCTACGCCCACGGCCTGCCCGCTCCCGCCTACGCCCGCGGCGCCGCGCACGACGGCTGGCCGGCATCCTCCTGTGCTGTTATGCGGCAGGGCCGGCCGGCGTGGGCGGCCAGGAATCGGTCAGCGCGCTCGCGCATTACGGCCTCGAGCGTGGCGAGGGCCGGCAGGTTCGCCTGCCGCGCGCCCTGAACGAGATCTCCGGCCTGGTCGTGCACGGCGATCGCGTCTACGCCCACAACGATGAGCGCGGTGTGGTCTATGCCATCGATCCCGCCAGCGGCGCGACGGAGGTCGCGTTCGCGCCCGGCGACCGCGGGCTGCGCGGCGATTTCGAGGGCCTGGCGGTGGCCGGCGACCGCATGTTCCTGATCACGAGTGACGGCGTGCTCGTGGCGTTCCGGATGCGTGTCGGGGGCGAAGGCATTCCGTACGAGACGTACGACGGGCTGGCGGCGCGCAACTGCGAGGTCGAAGGCCTCGAGTACGACGAGGTCACGCGCTCGCTGCTGCTGGCCTGCAAGTCCACACGCGGCAGGGCGCTCGACGACCGGCTGGTCGTGTTCGCCTGGTCGCTCGAGCGGCGCCAGCCGGATCCGGAACCGCGCTGGGCCGTCACGCTCGACGAACTCGCCCGCGTCGGAGGCGGGCGGCGACTGCACCCGTCCGGCCTGGCGATCCATCCGCTCAGCGGGACGCTCTTCATCGTGGCTGGACGACAGAAGCTGATCGTCGAGATGGCTCGCAGCGGCCGCATCCTGGGCGCGCGCGCGCTGCCGGGTCGCGATCACGCGCAACCGGAGGGCATCGCGTTTCTGCCCGACGGGACCCTGCTGATCGCCGACGAGGGTGCCGGCGGACGCGGCACGCTCACGAGCTATCCGTACCGGCCCGGCCGATGAGGGCGAGCCCGGTCCGCGCACTGCTGCTGGTTGCGGTGACGGTCCTGCTCGGTCCCGGCGCGGCGGACGCGCAGATCCGGGCCGCCCGGCCCGGCGAGATCCTCGAGATGACGCCGCAGCGGCGCTACGGCGCCGGGTTCCTGCACCGTTTCCTGCTGGGCGATCTGCGGCGCGACCTGTGGGAGACGCCTGTGCCCGCAGAGGTGCTGGACCTGGACCGCTTCGCCGGCGGCCTCACGCCCCTGCGGCGCGGCGGCGGGCAACAGACGGCATCGCTCCGGCTGCGCGGCGAGGACGGCGTGATCTACTCGTTCCGCGTCATCGACAAGGATGCGGCGCGCACCCTGGATCCCGAGCTGCGCCGCAGCATCGCCGCGCGCGTGCTGCAGGATCAGGTCGCGGCGCTGCTCCCGCTCGGCGCACTGGTCGTAGCGCCGCTGCTCGAAGCCGCGGGCGTGCTCCACGTGCGACCGCTGCTCACCGTGCTGCCCGCCGATCCGCGGCTGGGCGAGTATCTGGACGAGTTCGCGGGCGTGCTCGGGCTTCTGGAGGAGCGACCCGACGAAGGGCCCGACGGGGAGCCGGGATTCGCGGGCTCGATGGACGTCGTCTCGTCGGACGACATGTTCGCGCGGCTGGAGCGCCATCCACGCAACCGCGTCAACGTCGAGGCGTTTCTGCGCGCACGGCTGATCGACGTGTTCGTGGGCGACTGGGACCGGCACCCGGACCAGTGGCGCTGGGCGGCCTTCGCGGACGGCGAGCTCGTGCGCTGGGAGCCCATCCCGCGCGACCGGGACTGGGCCTTCGCAAGACTCGATGGCATCCTGACGCGCACGGCTTCGTTCGCGTTCCCCAACTACGTCGGCTTCGCTGCGGACTATCCGTCCGCACTCTCGGCGACGTGGGCCGGCCGTGCACTCGACCGGCGGCTGCTCGCGGGCGTCGACCGCGCCGTCTGGGACCGGGTCGTGGAAGATCTGGTCGCGCGGCTGAACGATGCGACGATCGAGCGCGCCGTGCGCGCACTGCCACCCTCGTACTTCGACCGTATCGGCGAGGAACTGACGGCGGCGCTGCTGCGCCGGCGCGACAACCTGCCTCGCATGGCGGACGACATCTACAGACTGCTGGCAGGCTGGGTCGATCTCGAGACGACGGACGAAGCCGAGCTGGCCGTCATCGAACGCCTCGACGAACGGTTCCTGCGCGTGACCGTCTCGTTGCGGGAGGGCGGAGCGCCTTTCGTCGAGCGGACGTTCGATGCGCGTGAGACGAAAGAGGTCAGGCTGGACCTGCACGGCGGCAGCGATCGCGTCGTCATCCGCGGCGTCCCGACCGGCACCGTGCGCGTGCGCATCATGGGCGGCGGCGGCGATGACGCCTTCGTCGATCAGACGGACGGCAAGCGGGTCCATGTGTACGATTCGCGCGGAGAGAACCGGCTGACGCTGGCGCCCGGCACGTCGTTCGATGCCCGTCCCTGGGTGCAGCCGCTCGATCCCTCCGCCGACACGCACCAGGCGAAGGCGCGCGACTGGGGCACGTACATGATTCCCGTGCCCGCGATCACGGTCGAGCCGGACCTGGGCCTGTACGTCGGATTGGGTGCGATCCGCTGGGGGTACGGATTCCGCCATTTCCCGTGGCGCACGAAGTTGTCGGCCGCCGTCGGGTTCGGCACGACGACCGGCCGCATGCGCGCGACGCTGGATTACGATCTCCCGCTGGCCGACAACGTACGCGGCCGGTTCATGGCCGGCTGGTCGGGCGTCGAACGCACCCGGTTCTACGGCTTCGGCAACGAGACCGTCGAGCGGCCCGATCGGACTGTACACCAGGCGGATCGACATACGTTGACGCTTGCCGCCATGGCCGTGTTACAGCCGGCGCCCGGTCTCGAGGTTGGCGTCGGACCGCAGCTCCGCCGCATCCGTCACGATGACAACACCGGCACGCTGCTCGACAGCGTTGCGCCGTATGGCAGCGGTGACATCGACCTGGTCGGTGTGGCCACCCGCGTGACCCTGGACCGGCGGGACCGGCGCGTCGCGGCGAGCCGTGGCACCTTCCTGGCCCTGGACGCCCGTGTATTCCCCACGGTGCTGGACGTGGCGACAGCATTCGGGTCGCTGCGCGGCGAAGCCGCCGGCTACTGGACGCCGGGTGCCGGCCCGGCCACGTTCGCCTTGCGCGCCGGCGGCGAGAAGGTCTGGGGTGATCCGCCGTACTTCGAGGGCGCAGCGCTCGGCGGCAGCACCACGATCCGGGGATACTCACGGCAGCGCTTTCTGGGCCACGCCTCCGTGTTCACGAATGCGGAACTGCGGTTGCGCGCCACCGACTTCTTCGTGTTCCTGCCCGGCTCGCTCGGGCTGGTCGGGCTGGCCGATGCCGGTCGCGTCTTCGCCCGCGGCGAGGCGTCGAGCCGCTGGCACGGCGCGGCGGGCGGCGGCCTCTGGCTTTCGTTTCTGGGACCGGCCAATACATTCAGCGTCGTCCTGGCCCGGTCCGGGGAACGAACCGGCGTGTATGCCCGGGCAGGGTTCCACTTCTGAGCCCGACTCCCCGCTCCACGGATCTCTCATGAAAACGCTGATGTTGCTCCGTCACGCCAAATCGAGCTGGGATGACCCGTCTCTGCCCGATTTCCAGCGCCCGCTGGCCGCGCGCGGCCGCGACGCGGCGCCGCGCATGGGGAAGGCCATGGCGAAGGCCGGGCTGCGGCCGGACGTCGTGCTCTGTTCAGGCGCTCGGCGCGCCGTCGAAACCTGGGAGGCCGTCGCACCGAACCTGGACTGCGAACAGGTCCAGGTCGACGACACGCTGTACCTGGCCACGGCCGATGCGATGCTGGCCTGGCTGAACCAGCTGCCCGACAGCGTCGAGTCCGTCCTGCTGGTGGGCCACAACCCGGGCTTCGAGGAGCTGGCGCGGCGACTGGCGGGAGACGGCAGGAAGAAGGCGCTCAAGCGGCTGCGCAGGAAGTACCCCACCGGAGCGCTGGCCGTGCTGACCTTCGAGGCAGACAACTGGGCCGGGCTCCAGGACGGGGCCGGCCGACTGGATCATTTCATCCGGCCGAAGGACCTCTGAGCCGGGCGGCCCGCCCCGGCCCGCGGGCGGGTCAGGGTGCTCGACGGAACACGCGGAACCGGTCCGCGTTCGCCGGGATCTCGACGATCAGTTGATCGCCCGGGCTCACCCCGATCGGATCGCCCAGGTGACGACGACCCGCCAGCAGCTCGATCTCGATCTGCACGTCGGGACCGTACCAGGGCGATTCGTACGTGCCGCGGCCGTTGCCGTTGACGACACCCAGCCGCCGCCGGTCCCCGCGCCAGCGCAGGTAGACCGTCGCATCGTAGAAGTTCTGGTTCTCGACGCTCACCGTGATGGGAGGATACGCGTTCTGCTGCGGGCGCCGTGATCGGCGCTGCGTGCACGCGCTCAACGTCACGACCAGAAGCAGAAGACCGAGCCCCGCGGTTCTGCGATTCATCTCCTGCCTCCACGCTTCGTGAATACGAGGATCACGCCGTCCGCGGCGTCCAGCCCGTAACGGACCGCTGTCGCCGGACCGCGCAGGATCTCGATGCGTTCGATCGTCTCCGGATCGATGGAATCGAGCGGCGAGATGCCGGGCGCGATGCCGCGATCCAGTTGCGCGTATCCGCCGCTCGACATGCGCACGCCATCCACATAGATGGCCGGCTCGTTCGGCATCAGGCTCTTGAGCCCGCGGATCAGGACGCGGGTGGCGCCGCCCACCCCGCTGCCGGGCCGCAGGACCTGCACACCCGGCAGTCGCTGGCCGATCGCGTCGGCACCACTGCGTGCGCGGGCCGCTTCGTCGGCCGCGATCGTGTTCCGGGCGGTCCGTTCGCGCGTGCCATCGACCATCAGCGCATCGAGCATGGCCACGAGCGGTGTCAACTCGAAGTCGATCGCCGTTGTCCAGCCATCGTAAACGATGATCTCCTCGACCTGATCCGTGTAGCCCTTGAGGCGCAGGCGGACCATGTGCTCGCCCGACGGCAGTGTGCGGAGCGTGTAGGTCCCGTCCTTCGCGGTCCGCACGGTCAGATCGGTGCCGCTCACGTCGATCTGCACGTTCGCGAGCGCCTCGCCCGTCACAGCGTTCACGACCCGGCCTGTCGCGACGGACTGCGCCTGCACCACACCCGGGGCCGAGGCCACGAGGAGGACGAGCAGCAGGAACCTGCCGGCGGACAAGGGCTTCATCGGAGAGCCTCCCGGCTCCGCACGCCGTGCGTCAAGGGGCGCAGACGCGGAGGGGACCGTTCGATCGCGCGCGAAAGCCGCAGCGCGATCCGCGCCATCGGCTGGTACACGCGCATGTCGAGCCAGGTGCCGCCACCCGCGGGCCACGCGCGCTCCCGCCTCGTGTTACGCGTCGCATCAGCGTCGGCGGAGCGACACCAGGTTGGCCAGCAGCCGATAGGCACCTGGCACCCCGGCCGGCCACTGCCGGAAGAACGACAGCGCCACGTACACGTACGTCCCCTGGCCGGAAGGTGCCACCAGCAGGCTGCCCTCGCGCGGCGCCTCGTCTGGATCCGTCAGCGCCAGCAGAGGCCGGAAGGGATCGGACCACGTCTCGGCGAAGTACAGGCCGCGCTCCTGGATCCAGCCTTCGAAATCGGCGGGGCCGATCGTGTTCGGTCCGGCGAGGATCGGGTGCGCGGGATCGAGCAACTGGACGGGCGACGCTTCATCGACCACGCGACCCGCGGGCTGCGCCATGGTCAGCGGGTACGGCGCGAACCCGCCCTCGACGTACTCGTGCTTGTTGTACTGCACGATGAACGTACCGCCCTTCTGCACCCAGTCGAGCAATCTCGCGTTGTGGGCGATGAGATCGGACCGCACCTCGTACGCCCGGATGCCCGCGACGATCGCGCTGTAGCGCGCCAGATCCGCCGAAGCCAGCGCACCGGCGTCGAGCAGCTCGACGGTGACGCCGAGCTGACGGAGCGCTTCCGCCCCATCATCGCCGGCGCCCTCGATGTAGCCCACGCGCAGGCCATCCGCCACGCGCACGGGGAAAGCCACGAAGCGCGTCTCGGCCGGCTCGAACAGCAGCCGGGGCCGCGTATGCGGGTAATCGATGCGGCGATAGCCGCGCAGGAACCAGGCCCCGGGAGTCTCGAAGGTCGCCTGCAGCGCGTAGTCGCCGGCGGCAACGGCTGCTGGCGGAGAAACGCGGAACTCGACCACCGCGCGGGTTCCGGGCTGGCCGAGCGAGACCGGGACCGAGAGCGGTTCGACGCGCCAGCCTTCGGGCACGTCGAGGCGGACGCGTCCCGCGACGCCGTCAGGCGCCTCCGTCTCGACGGTGACACGCACGGTGCGCGCAATGCCATCGACAGGTCGGTTCGCGTCACCGGACAGCGGCACGATGGCCACACCGGGCTGCACGCGCACGCTGGCCGCCGGCACGACGAGGATCGGGATGCGTCGCTCGCCGAGCGCCTTGTCGACGTCGACGTACGTGGCCTCCGCCTCGATGCGCAGTTGCTGGCCGGCCACGACGGCGGTGGCCTGTGCCCGCACCGGGGGCGGTCCGTACGGCAGCCCGCGCAGCGCGGGATCGTCGGGCCAGGCGTAGAGATCACCGGAGCGCGGCTGCTTCAGGAAGTAGGGTTCGCCGGGCGCGGCATCCGACGCGACCTGCACGCGGAACCGGCGAGTGCCGACCTGGCCAGCCGCGATCGCGGCGGGCGCGTCCTCCAGCGCCGCAGCATGCCAGCCGGCGGGCAGCGTCGGTACGAGGGCACGCACGTCGATGGGCGCATCACCGCCGTTCCACAGGTGCAGCGTCAGCTCGAAGCTCTGGCCGGGCACGACCCGCGCATCATCCGTCGTCGCGTCGAGGACGACGCCGGCGGCCAGACGCAGCGCCTCCACGGCATCGGCCCGCTCGGCGTCGAGATGGAAGCGCAGCTCGGTGGCGGCATCATCCGCGGGCAGCCGCGCGATCGCCTCATCGAGCAGGCTCACCACCTCGACCAGCAGCGGGACCAGCGCGGACGCGCGCAGCGGGTTGAACGCCTGCGTCAGTTGCACGACCAGTGTTTCGTACCGGCGCAGCGCATCGACAACCCGATCGGGCGCGGCGTAACGCCTGGCGCGATCGGTGAGCGTCACGTCGACACCGTCGAAGATCGAGATGGGCCGGTCGGGCAGATCGCCGGCCACGGGCTGCAGCCCGGTGCGCTGCGGCCCCATCGGTTGCGCCTGGCCCATGTCCTGCGAGCGGTGCCGGCTGCGGCTCGCCATGGCGACCTGGTAGCGGGACCGTCCGAGCAGCGGATCGTACACACCGGTGTTGATGAAGAGCGGCGTCGCACTCGTCGGCCGGTACAGGGCCTGCATCACGCCGCGCGCGCGGTGCGGACGCAGCCCCGCCTCGATCTGGCCGGGCGCGAACGCCGGATCCGCGGCGGCCTCCCACGCTTCGCGCGCCAGGATGCCCGAGGCCTGGTGCTGGCCGTGGCCGTCACTCGGCGTGCCGCTGAAGACCGGCACGATCAGGTCGGGCCGGAACCGCCGGACCACGGCCACGACATCCGCCAGCACGCTGTCGCGGGGCCAGTGGCGGAACGCTTCGTCCGCCGATTTCGAGTAGCCGTAGTCGGTGGCCCGCGTGAAATACTGCGCCGCGCCGTCCAGCCGGCGCGCTGCGAGAAGCTCGTCCGTGCGGATCAGGCCCAGCCCCTCCTGCAGCTCCGGACCGATCAGGTTCTGCCCGCCCTCGCCGCGCGTGAGCGACAGGTACGCGACGACGGCGCCGCGCCCCAGCGCCAGCTCGCTGAGGAACGCCGTGTTCTCATCGTCCGGGTGCGCACCGATCATGAGCACGCGCGCAGTCACGCCGAGTCGTCGCAGCGTGAGGCCCATGGCGTGCGCACCCTCGTGCTCCAGCACGGGCATCTGCGCCGCGGCCGGCGAGGCGGTCAGGATGGCGGCGAGCAGGCCGCCGTGAATACGTTGTCGTAGCATGGCTCCGGTTCCCCCGCACCGCCGGGCGAGTCGCCCGGGGGTCGGTCCGATCTGCACGGGCAAGATAACCCGACCGGTGGCTGGCGACACGGTGGGCCGGCCCGCTAACCGACCACGACGTTCCCAGGCTGCCCATGCCCGAGCTACCCGAGATCACGGTCTACATCGATGCGCTGCGAAAGCGCATGCTGGACCAGCCGATCGAGCGGGTCCGCATCGCGTCGCCATCCCTGTTGCGCACGTTCGACCCGCCCGTTCAGGCGCTCGAAGGCAGCATCGTGCGCGACATCCGGCGGATGGGGAAACGCCTGGTGTGGCGCTGCGGTGACGACCTGTTCGCCGTCGTCCATCTGATGCTGACCGGCCGCTTCCAGTGGAAGCCGCGCGGGGCCGCCATCCCGCGCAAACTCGGTCACGCCGCGTTCGACCTCCCCACGGGGACACTGCTTCTCACCGAGGCGGGCCCGAAGAAGCGCGCCTCGCTCCATGTCCTGCGGGGCGAGGCGGCGGTGGCGGAGCTGGATCGGGGTGGGCTCGAACCCCTGGAAGCCGATCTTGCCGCCTTCACCGAGGCGCTGCGCGCCGAGAACCGGACGCTCAAGCGGGCGCTCACGGATCCACGCCGGTTCAGCGGCATCGGCAACGCGCATTCGGACGAGATCCTGCTCATCGCACGGCTGTCTCCGGCGCGGCTGACGCGTCAGCTGGTGGACGACGAGGTGGCGCGCCTGTACACCACCGTGCAGTCCTCGCTGCGCGAGTGGATCGACATCCTGCGGGCCGAGACGGGGGACGGTTTCCCGGCGAAGGTCACGGCGTTTCACCCCCGGATGGCCGTGCACGGGAAATTCGGTCAGCCGTGTCCGCAGTGCGACAGTCCCATCCAGCGCATCGTGTACGCGGGCCACGAGACGAATTACTGCGCGCGCTGTCAGACCGGCGGCCGGCTGCTGGCCGACCGCGCCTTCTCGCGACTGCTGGGAGAGGACTGGCCGCGAACGCTGGAGGACTGAACCGCCCTCCCGGACGAACGCGGCCGTCTAGTGCCGGTGCGAGTGTGGTGCGCCGACCATCTCGACCGGATCCTGGTGCGTGGTCCGGATCCCGAAGTCCGTCACGTACTCCGGGTTGTCGACGTCGACGTCGGGCCATACCGCGCCGCGCGACGGGACGAACACGCCGCCCAGCGCGCCCATGCCACCCGACGGGATGGTCGCACCGGTATCGTTCTGGTAGACCGCGGTCAGCCTGTACGTATTGCCCGCACGGATCGGCACGCCCAGCCGCCACAGGAAGTTGTCCTGCGGCATGCCGGTGACGGCGCCCGTCTCATCCGTGATGGGCGCCGTCTCGTACAGCACCTTGCCTGCCGTGACGTCCTCGAGCCGCAGCGCCACGGCGTGCTGGTGCAGGTGTCCGCCGGCGAGCATCATCCGCCCGTCGATCGCCGGTGTGGCCTCCCAGCTCTGCTCGAAATGGCCGGGCGGCAGGTCGAACGAGTGCAACGTGGCCGGCGGCGTGACGTCCATGTAGAACGGGTACATCGGGATCGGGCCGGGCCCCGCGCCGTCCGAGTACAGGAACCGGACCCGGACGCGCACGCCGTGCCACGTCTGCTCCGTCGGGTTGTGCAGCATCGCGGAAACGAGGACCCGATCTCCTTTTGCGATCGGGTAGCCGAAGATGCGCGGCAGCACGACCGGCGCCGTCTCCGCGCCGACCGCCCCGATCCGCTGCATCACGGGACTGAACAGCTCGCGCCGTTCCGGCGCCATCATGTTGACGTGGTGGATCAGCTCGCGCGGCACCGCGCGCCCCTCCGTATCGATCAGCTCGACGCGATAGCCGCGCAGCCAGCCGCCCATGGGCAGCGTCGCCTCGCCGGCGCGCGGCTGCTGCACGGCGTGCCCCGCACCCGCCGGCAGCTCGACCGGTTCCATCTCGAGGACCAGCTCGCTGGACCCCTCGTCGAAGGCCACACCCAACCCATCCTCGCCGAGCGCCAGTGGCGCGGGTCCGAGACTGGGCTCGGCGCCGGCCGTGCACGCGCCTGTCAACACCGCCACGACGACCAACATCCCTGCCGACTTCATCCCTGCTGCCTCCTGGTTGCGCGTCTGCTCGACCCCGCGCACCGAACGGGCACCCTGCGCCGCGGCCTCCGCATTCAGCCGCGACACCGACGGCCATTCGGCCGTTAGACGATGACACATCGCGCCGTCCCTCACAACCGGGCGCGCGGGTCGAGCGCCCGGCGCGCGCATGTGTTATGTTGACGGCCCGGCACGCGTAGCGAAACCGTGCCGGCGGCCCCGCACTGCCGCGGGCCGTGATCCGGGGACGGGAGGACTCGACAGATGCCTGACACGCTGACCATTACGGACAACCGCACCGGCCAGTCGATCGAAGTGCCGGTCTCGCACGGGACGTATCCCCTCTACGGCGCGTCGATTCCGGCCGGCGATCTGCGCGCGATCCGCACATCACCCGACGATTTCGGGCTGGTCACGTACGACCCGGGCTTCGGTAACACGGCGTCGTGCAAGAGCGCGATCACGTTCATCGACGGCGAGCGCGGCATCCTCCGCTACCGCGGGTACGCCATCGACGAGCTGGCCGAGAAGAGCCACTTCCTGGAAGTCGCGTACCTCATCCTGAACGGTGAACTGCCGGACCCCGGGCAGCTGACGCACTGGACGCGCGACATCACGCACCACACGCTGATCCACGAGAACATCAAGAAGTTCATCGACGGGTTCCACTACGACGCGCATCCGATGGGGATGCTGATCAGTACGGTGGCGGCGCTGTCGACGTTCTACCCGGACTCGCGCAAGGTTACGGATGACGTGACGCGCCGGCACCAGATCCACCGGCTGATCGCGAAGCTGCCCACGATCTCCGCGTTCATCTACCGGCACATGATCGGCCGGCCGTACGTGTACCCGGACAACGATCTGAGCTATACGGGCAATTTCCTGAACATGATGTTCAGTCTGACGGGCGCGGCGTACAACGTCGACCCCGTTCTGGAACGGGCGCTGGACGTGCTGTTCATTCTGCATGCGGACCACGAGCAGAACTGCAGCACGAGCGCGATGCGGAACGTAGCCAGCTCGCATGCCGATCCCTACGTCTCGCTCGCGGCCGCGGCCGCGGCCCTGTACGGTCCGCTGCACGGCGGCGCGAACGAGCAGGTCCTGCGCATGCTCCGCGAGATCGGCACGAAGGACCGCATCCCGGAGTACGTGAAGCGGGCCAAGTCCGGCGAGTTCCGACTGATGGGCTTCGGGCACCGGGTATACAAGAACTACGATCCGCGTGCCCGCATCCTGAAGCAGATGGCGCTGGATGTGTTCGAGCGGACCGGCCGGACGCCCATGCTGGATGTCGCGATGGAGCTGGAACGGATCGCGCTCGAGGACGAGTACTTCGTCTCGCGCAAACTGTACCCCAACGTCGACTTCTACTCCGGCATCATCTACCAGGCGATGGGCTTCCCCGTCGACTTCTTTCCGGTCCTCTTCGCGAGTCCGCGCACGGCCGGCTGGCTGGCGCAGTGGCAGGAGCTGATGATGGATGACGATCAGCGCATCGCGCGGCCGCGCCAGGTCTACAACGGCCCGGACGAGCGCGCCTACGTGCCGGCGGACCGGCGCTGATCCGAAAGTCTGCACGGCCGCCGTCGCCCGTGCGGAGACAGGCGCGGGGGGC
>JBFFZF010000052.1:0-24937 GCA_041568755.1 Longimicrobiales bacterium
ACCGCGCTCAAGCGGTCGCTCGCCGACGATAACAAACAGATCGTCGGGGCTGCGCTGTCCGAGGCCGCGACCGACTGCCCGCCCGCGCTCGTGATGGACATCCTGCATCTGGCCGACAGCGCCGATACGCCGGCGGAGCTGAGGGAGCGCGCCATCCGCGTGGCGGGTCAGACCGGTCACCCGCGCGCGATCCGCTGGCTGGTCGAGCGCGTCCGTCCACCGCGCTGGAAGTTCTGGCGCAAACTGGCCGCGCATCCGGATGTGCCGCTGCTGATCGCGACGCTCGCCTCGGCACAGGGCGGCGCCGAGGATCCCGCGGTGCGCAGCGTGATGCGTGCGGCGGCCGCGAGTCGCGATGAGGCCGTGCGCGAGGCCGCGGCGGGGAGCCGGCGGACATGAACGAGGCTGTCCTGTTCCTGCAGGCGCTGGGCCGTGTCATCGCGGCCAGCCGGTTCTACGCGGAGGATCATCCGGCCCGGCAGCGGGCGGGCGAGGATTCCTTCGAGCGCCTGCTGCGTCTCCTGGAAGTCGACGCGCAGCCCCGCTACACGATTCTGGATGGCGAAGTCGTCTATCAGCAGCGCGTGCTGAGCGAGTTCCGCGGATGGGAGTGGGGTCGCCGTCTCGAGCGTGCGGGGATCCGGCGCATCGAGTTCGATGCGGGCGCGTCGCACGACGAGTTCGAGCGGTTCTGCCAGGAGATCATCGGCCGCCTCGGTTCGACGCCGCCGTCCGCGCTGGCCCGCCAGTTCGGCGAATCGCACATCCGGTTCGGCGACATCGAGATCGAGGAGGCTCGGCCTGCGCTGGTCGAGGAGGGACCGGGCGGCGAGCGGCGCGTGGGCATCGATGCCGAGGCCGCGGCCGTGCGCTGGCTCTACGAGGAAGTCAGTGCGGGCCGGGAGGTGCCCATCATCGAGGCCGAGATCATCGTCCGCTGTCTGGCGGCCGCGATGCACCGGGATCGCGACATGCTGCTGCCGCTGCTCGAGCTTCGCCAGTTCGACGAGTACACCACGACGCATGCCAGCAACGTGGCCGTCCTGACCATGGCGCTCGCGGAATACCTGGGCTTCGGGCCGGCCGAGGTGCGCACACTGGGCGTGAGCGGACTGCTGCATGACATCGGCAAGACGCGTATCCCGAAGGACGTGCTGACCAAGCCGGGCAAGCTCACACCCGAGGAGCGGGTCACGATCGAGACGCACACGACGGAAGGCGCGCGCATACTTCTCGGGCTCGAGACGTCGCTCGACGTCGCGTCCGTCGTGGCCTACGAACACCACCTGCTCATCGATGGCACCGGGTATCCCGCACTGCAGACCTCGCGCGCCAGCCATTACGCGAGCCAGATCGTGCATGTGTGTGATGTCTTCGACGCGCTGTGTACGCACCGGCCCTACCGCGCGGCGTGGACGCCCGAACGTGCCATGGCGACGATCGTCGCCGATACCGGCACGTCGTTCGTGCCCGAACTGGTCGAGGCCTTCCAGATCATGATCGCGTCCACCGGGATGCAGCGGCAGCCCATGCCGGACGACGTGACAGGGTGACCACGGGCGGCGGGCGGCGCTTGCCGGCAGCCGCGGTTGCAGCGTACTCTCCGGCCGCACGTAACTTCGCGCGCGCCGCAACCACGACATCCACGGAGTTCACCCATGGAGCGATCTGAAGACGCGCCCCGTGCTCCGACGTTCCTGATCGGTGCAGCGGCGGCCGCATGCGTCATCGTCCTGTTCGCAGGCGTACTCGGCGCCCTGGCTGCGGCCATGAACCGCGACTGGTCCGGCACCGGTCTGTGCCTGCTCGCGACCGGGCTGACGGCGGGACTCGTCCTGAACGCGGTGTTCCGGCGGTGAGCGTCGGCGCGAAGAACGGTCCTGCCGCCACGGGGATCGGCCGGGAGCTGATGGGTTCGCTGCGGCTGGCGTTCTCCCAGCCTCGTCTCGCGGTGATGATGTTCCTGCAGTACGCGATCTGGGGCGCGTGGGCCGCGGATCTGTCCGGCGTCCTCGAGTCGCAGCTCGGCTTCTCGGGCCGGGCGCTCGGGCTCATCTACAGCGCGCTGCCGCTCGCCAACCTGCTGGCCCCGTTCACGGCCGGTCAGGTCGCCGACCGCATGATGCCGGCGCAGATCGCGCTCGCGATCTTCCACGTGGCCGGCGGCGCGCTGATGCTGCTGATGGGCTACCAGGATGCGCTCGGCCCGATGCTCATCCTGCTGCTGCTGTATTCGCTGCTGTTCGCGCCCACGCTGGCGCTCACCAACTCGGTCGCGCTGCAGAACATGAAAGACCCGCAGCGGGACTTCGGCCCGATCCGCGTCTGGGGCACGCTGGGCTGGATCGCGGCCAACCTGGCGCTCACGCAGTGGCGGCGCCTGCTCGGGCCGGACACGCCGTTCATCGATGTGTTCATCCTGGCCGGCATCATCAGCATCGCGCTGGGCCTGTTCTCGTTCGCGCTGCCGTCGACACCGCCGGCAAGAGAGGCGCGTGATCCGCTCGCGTTCCGCGAGGCCCTCGTCCTGCTGCGCAACCGCAGCTACCTGACGTTCTTCATCATCGCGTTCGTCGTGGCCACCGAGCTGCAGATGTACTACGTGCTGACCTCGCCGTTCCTGCGCGAGATGGGCGGTGTCGTCGGCATTCTGCCGGACAACGTGCCGGCATGGATGACGATCGCGCAGGTGGCCGAGATCTTCGTGATGACGTTCATGCTGCCGTGGGTGCTGCCGCGCTGGGGCGTGCGCCGGACCCTGCTCGTCGGCATCCTGGCCTGGCCGATCCGCTATTTCGTGTTCGCGTTCACGTATCCCGTGTACGAGACGATGCCGTGGATGGTGTGGCTGTCCATCGCGTCGCTCGCGCTGCACGGGTTCTGCTACGTGTTCTTCTTCGTGGTCGCGTTCATCTACACGGACATGGTCTCGCCGCCCGACATCCGGTCGAGCGCACAAGCGCTCATCAACGTCGCGGTGCTCGGCATGGGCTCGCTGCTGGGCGCCCTGTTCGCCGGCGAGCTGAAGGACTGGGCGACGACCGGCGGCCAGACGGATTACTTCATCGTATTTCTGGTGCCGGCCGTGATCACGCTGCTGTGTGCCGCGGCCTTCGCCGTGTGGTTCCGGCCGGAAGCGGAGACGCCGGGAGGGCGGGTGGAAGCGGCATGAAATGGCAGGGCGGCCGGCGCAGCCGGAACGTTGAGGACCGGCGGGGCAGGGCCCCGGCCGGTGTGAAACTGGGCGGCGGCGTTTTGCTGGTGGCGGTCGTGATCACGGTGCTGACGGGCGATCCGACGGCGCTGATCCGGGCGCTCGTGTCGGGCGCCGCGACCTCGCCGGCCGCTGTGCCAGTCGAGCGCAGTGCGGCCGAGGATGAGCTGGCCGAGTTCGTGACGGTGATCCTGGCGGACACGGAGGACACCTGGTCGGGGCTGTACGCCGCGGCAGGCGCGTCCTACCAGCCGCCGACGCTCGTCCTGTTCACGGACGCCGTCCAGTCCGCATGCGGGATGAACTCGGCCGCGGTCGGGCCGTTCTACTGCCCGCCCGACCAGCGCGTGTACATCGACCTGTCGTTCTACCGCGAGCTGCAGGACCGTTTCGGCGCGCCCGGCGATTTCGCACAGGCCTACGTGATCGCGCACGAAGTCGGCCACCACGTGCAGAACCTGATGGGCATCGCCGACCGCGTGCACACGGCCCGCTCGCGAGCGAGTCAGGCGGAGTCGAACGCGCTGAGCGTGCGCATGGAACTGCAGGCGGACTGTTTCGCCGGCGTGTGGGCGCACCACGCGCGCACGCCGCTCGACCCGGGCGACATCGAGGAGGGGCTGGGCGCGGCTGCGGCGATCGGCGATGACCGGCTGCAGCGGGGCGCGACCGGTCGGGTCAGCCCGGAAAGCTGGACCCACGGCTCGTCCGAGCAACGCGTGCGCTGGTTCCGGCAGGGCGTGCGGACCGGTGACATCAACGCGTGCGACACCTTCGGAGGAGGCTGATGAGCTGGTTCACGAAGGAAACGTTCGCGTTTCTGCGCGACCTGGCGGAGAACAACGATCGCGAGTGGTTCCAGGCCAACCGGTCGCGCTACGAGGAGGTCATGCTCGCGCCCTCGGTCCGCTTCATCATGGACTTCGGCCGGCGGCTGCAGCGCATCAGCCCGCATTTCCGCGCGGATCCCCGCCCGGTGGGCGGCTCGCTCTTCCGCATCTACCGCGACACGCGGTTCTCGAATGACAAATCGCCGTACAAGACGCACATCGGCATCCAGTTCCGGCACGCCAAGGGAAAGGACGTGCACGCGCCCGGCTTCTACCTGCACATCGAACCGGGCAACTGCTTCGCCGGCCTGGGCCTCTGGCACCCGGACGGCAAGGCCCTGCGCGCCATCCGGCAGGCCATCGTCGCGCACCCTGAACGCTGGTCCCGTGCCATCGGCGATGCCCGGTTCACCAAGCGGCTCGAGCTGGCCGGCGATGCGCTCACCCGGCCGCCGCGCGGCTTCGATCCCGAACACGCGCTCATCGAAGACCTGAAACGCAAGGACTTCATCGCCGTGGCCAAACTGACCCAGCGCGCCGCGACGTCGAAGGACCTGGTGCAGAAGTACGCGGAGATCTGCAGGGCGGGGAAGCCGATGGTGAAGTTTCTGTGCGAAGCGCTGCGGCTGCCCTTTTAACGAAAGGGAGAGGGAGAGGGAGAGTACAAGGGGCAGGGAAGAGGGGAAGGGAAAGAGAGGGAGGAGGGGTCCTTCCTCCCTCCTGCCTCCCTCATCACTTCCCCCTGACCCTCAAACTCTCCCTCTCCCTCTCCCTTTCGTTCGAAATCATTGGCTCCACGGGGGCACCACACCGTTGCTGCGGGCGTAGGCGATCAGCTGACCGAGATGCTCGTGCAGGTGCGTCGTCGTGAGTACCCAGAGCTTCTGCACGGTCATCGACTGGCCGAAGATGCTGATCGTCTCGCCGAGCCGGGCGTCCGGGCTGCCCGACATGGCGCTCTCGAGGTGCGCGAAGGACGCCTCCATGGCGGCGATCGCAGCATCCTTTTCCGGCACGTTGCGCTCGTAGGCCTGGACCGTCGCGTAATCCTCGGCGTTGATGCCGGTCGCCGCCGGCGGCGCCACACCCGCGCCCGCCGGGAGCAGGTAGTTGTCCGCCGCGACGTGCATCACCACCTCGCCGACGGAACGGACGCCCTCGGCCGGACGCCAGCCGAACTGCTCCGCAGGAATCGCACGTGACAGGCCGACCAGCTTCTCCTCGACTTCCGCAATGGCCGCGACGAGATCGCCCATCACGCTCACGCCCGCTGGCGATGTTGCCTGCGCCGCCTCCGGCGCCGCTTCCTGCGCGCACGCCGTGGCCCACAGCGTGCACAGCGCGAGAACGAAGAACGCCGGCCACATGCCCCTCCACGCATCTCCCTTCCGCCTCATACCTGACCTCCGCCGAATGGGTGTGCGATGAGAGAAGAGGAGAAGGCGGTCCGGAGGGACCCCTGGCGCCCCCGGTACCGTCCTCCCCCTCTCCCCTCAAACTCTCCCTGAAACTCCCCCTGAAACTCTCCCTCTCCCTCTCCCTTCCGTCCCCTCACATCCCCTGGCTGGACGGCGGGGTGAGGCCCTTCATGCGCATGTACGTCACGATGTTGCCGTAGTGCTCGAAGTCGTGGCCCAGGTTGAAGGCCATCACGGTCAGCTTCGTCTGTCGCTGGCCGAAGAACTCGATCACCTGGCCGGCCGCCGCATCGGCGATCTGATAGGCTCGATCACAGTAGGCGACCGACTTCTGCAGCGCCTCGCGGAGCCCCGCCTTCGTCGTGATCTTCTCGGCGTCCGACGCCGGCGCCTGCTCGCCCAGGATCGCGGAGCAGAACAGGTAATGTGCGTCCGTGATGTGCCCGATCAGCTGCCCGAACGAGCGGACCTCGGGCGTGGGCTTGAAGGAGAAGTGTTCTTCCGGCATCTGCTCGGCGGACTTCGTGACGAAGCCCTGGACCGTGTTGTACAGGTTGCGGATGCCTTCCACGTTGCTCGGGCCCTGCATGTGCTGCGAGTGGTCGGCCTGCGCCTGGACGGGACTCGCCGCGGCGAGCGCCAGGACGGGAATCCAGTGGAACTTCATGGGTGGACCTCCTGTTCAGTGGCTGAGATCGTCAAGGTGGGCGTACGGGGCGGGCCGGCACAAGGCCGGTGCGTCGCGCGTCGTCCCGCCCGTGAGGCCGTTCGTCCCGCGCCGCGCCCGGCGGGGCGCCTCGATCCAGGACGGGCGTGGCCCACGGCGACGGGCTACGCCCAGTACGCCTCGCCGCGCGGCTGTCGGATCACGATGGGCCGGAGGAATTCGACGGCTTTGCGGAGGCCTTCGTCGGGCGCCATGAGGCTGTCTTCGTGTTCGATGCTGAGTACATGATCGTATCCGGCCAGCCGGAGCGCACTCACGATGTCGCGCCAGACCAGCGCGTCGTGGCCCCAGCCGACGGTGCGGAACAGCCAGGAGCGCTCGGGCTCGCGCGTGTAACTCTTGGCGTCGAGGACGCCGTTGACGGCGATGTTGCGTGCGTCGAGCCGGCAGTCCTTGGCGTGGCAATGGACGATGCTGTCGCCGAGCGCGCGGATCGCGGCGACCGGATCGATGCCCTGCCAGAACATGTGGCTGGGGTCGAAGTTGCAGCCGATGGTGTCGGGCGCGATCGCGCGCAGGCGGAGCATCGTCTCGGGGTTGTAGGCGATGAAGTTGGGGTGCATCTCGATGCCGACGCGGACGCCGGCGTTGCGGGCGGTGCGCGCAGCCTGTTTCCAGTAGGGATCGACGCGTTCGCGCCACTGCCACTCGAGCATCTCTGCGAATTCGGGCGGCCAGGGCGCGATGATCCAGGCGGGCTCGCGGGCGCGCGCGGAAGCGCCCGGGCAGCCGCTGAAGGTGATTACGGTACCGACATCGAGCCGGGCCGCGAGCCGGACGGTCTTCTCGAAGACGTCGTGATCGCGTTTCGCGATGCGCGCGGATGGGTGCAGCGGGTTGCCGTGACAGGACAGTGCGCTGATGACCAGGTTGCGGCGCGTGACAGCCTGGCGGAACGCCTTCAGCCGGGCGGTGCTGCCGAGCAGCACATCGGGCTGGCAGTGCGCGTCTCCCGGCCAGCAGCCGGTACCGATCTCGAGGGCTTCCAGCCCCAGGTCGACGATGCGGTCGAGCGCGTCCTCGAAGGGCTGGTCGCTGAAGAGGACGGCGAAGACACCGAGTTTCATGGTTTGCGGATCCCCAGTCCGGTCGGTCCCCTGCCTACCTCGATGACCCGGACGACTTCACGGGAGCGCGTGTCGATGACGACCACGTTGCCGGTCGCGCCGGCGGTGCCCGTCGTGCCCGGCCACGTCGCCCGGCTGTTGCTGTTCGAGACGAAGACGTACCGGCCATCGGGTGTCACGGCGCTGCCGTAGGGCTGTGCGAAGGCGTCGTGGCGGATCGTGGCGACGACGGTGCGCGAGCCCATGTCGATCACCGACAGATCGTTCGAGCCCTGGTTCGGGACGTACAGGAAGCGGCCATCCGGCGTGAAGACCGGGTGCCAGGGCATTTCACCGACGTCGATGGACGCGGCGAGCGCGGGCCGCGCCGGATCGGACAGATCGAACAGCTGCACGTGCGGCATGTGCGGGGTGACGGCGAGCATGCGGCCGTCCGGCGAGATCGCCGAATGCGCCATCGCGTGATTGGGGCCGTCCTGCGGGAGCAGCGTGACGCGATCGGTGGCGACGGCCACGCTGGCCAGCTGATTGACGCCCAGGCTGGCGGAGTAGACGAAATCGCCGGCCGGCCGGATGTCGAGCAGGTGCGGCTGCGGGAAGACGATGTCGATTTCGTCGATGCGCATGTCGCTCGGCCGGATGACGCCGATGCGGCGAGGCGGGTTGACGGCGCTCATGGAGCGGCCGACGAAGAGCCGGTCACCGCCGGGTGCGAGCGCGAGCAGGCCGGGCGTCTCGAACTCGGCCTGCCCGAGCAGTCGGTTCTGCCGATCGAACTTGAGGATCCGGTTCTCGCCGATGAGCGTGAGGTACCAGATCGATCCGTCCGGCTCGACGGCGACGTGATGCGGCTTCGCGTTGCTCGTGAAGCCCAGATCCTGCAGGCGGATCGTCTGCACGACCTCGAGGCGGGCCACATCGATGATGCTGACCGACGCGGCGTCCTGGTTGCAGACGTAGAGGAGGTCACCGCCGACCGCCTGCTGGCCGGACGCCGGCCGGGCAGCCGGTGTGCCGGCGCAGGCCGCCAGGCCCAGCCACGCGAACAGTGTGGCACTCGTTCGGAATCGCCGCATCATCGTTCACCGCTTTCGTTCGGCGCCCCGGCGGAACGCGATCGGGGGCGGGCTCGCGCACGGCGGCCCCGGCCGCCTGACGGTATACGCGGGCTGCCGGGGGAAGTTGCATGGGCGGCGGGAGGCGTGCCAGCCCTCTGGCCCGGTGGACGACGAGGATCGACATTGGACGGAGCATGCGCCGCTCGTTCCGCTTCCGTCTGGCGGCCCGCTTCACGCTGGCCATGGGCCTGGGCCTGCTCGCGCTGTCGGTCCTGGCGTTCGTCGCGATCCGCGAGACGCTGGATCGACAGATCGACGCGAGTCTCATCGCCGTGGCCTCGATCCAGGCCGCATCGCTGACCGACTCGCCGTCCGGCGAGATGACGTTCCACGAATGGGAACTGACGCCGGCCGAGGCCGCGCAGGTGCGCGACCTGAACCGGTTTGCCCAGGTCTGGAGCGAGGCGGGCGAGAGCCTGCTGCGCACGCGCTACATCACCGCGGATCTGCCCCTGGATCGGGAGGCACTGCGCTCGGCCGTGGGTGGCGAGCTGGTGTGGATCGAGGACGTGTTCGAGGGCATTCCGGTCCGTTCGCTCTATTATCCGCTCGGCCGGCTGGGTCCGCTGCACGGCCAGCACGTGCTGCAGGTCGCGGCGCCGCTCGAGACGCGCAACCGGCTGCTGCGCAACGCCGCGCTGCTCATGGCAGCTCTGCTCTTCGTGATCACGGCCGGTGCGCTGACCGGCAGCTGGTGGCTGGCGGACCGCGCCGTGCGCCCGGTCCAGGACATCATCGAGCAGGCGGAGGAGATCGGCGGGCCCATGCTGGGGCGCCGCATCAGCGCGCACGCGGACAGTCAGGAGTACGAGCGGCTGGTCCAGGTTCTCAACACCATGCTGGCGCGCATCGACTCGGCGTTCGACGCGCAGCGCCGATTCACGGCGGACGCCAGCCACGAGCTGCGCTCGCCATTGACGGCGCTGCGCGGCGAGCTGGAGCTGGCGCGGCGCCGCCCGCGGGACGCGCCCGAATACGAGCGCGTCATCGACAGCGCGCTGGAAGAAGTCGTCCGCCTGTCCCGCGTCGCCGAGGACCTGCTCACGCTGGCCCGCTCGGATGCGGGCGTGCTGCAGATCCGGCCGGCCGAGACGGACCTCGTGGCGTGCGCGCGCCGCGTGGTCGACCGCGTGCGCATCTCCGCCGATGCGCGCCAGGTGCGGATGGCGCTGAGCGGCCTGCCGGAGGCCGTCGCCCGCGTCGACGAGGATCTGATCAGTCAGCTGCTGTGGAACCTGATCGGCAACGCGATCCGCTTCACACCGCCGGGCGGGCAGGTCGAAGTGGCCGTTGCCCGCAACGGCGGGTCGATCGATGTGCGCATCGCGGATACGGGTCCGGGGATTCCCGAGGATGCGCTCGAGCGGATCTTCGACCGCTTCTATCGCGTCGATGAGGCGCGCACAGCGTCCGCGGAAGCGCAGGGGACCGGCCTCGGCCTGGCCATCGTCAAGGTGATCGCGGAACTGCACGGCGCGAAACTGTCCGCGCGCAACCGGCCCGGCGGCGGCGCGGAGTTCACCGTGCAGTTCGCCGCGTCGTGAGGATCGTCGGCGGGCGCTGGGCCGGCCGGCCGCTGGTCTCACCTTCCGGTCGCGTGCGCCCGACCGCCGAACCGCTGCGCGCGGCCATCATGCGGTTGCTCGAGGATGACCTGCCGGACGCGCGCGTGGTCGACCTGTTCGCGGGAACGGGCGCTCTGGGGCTGGAGGCCCTGTCGCGCGGCGCGGCGAGCTGTGACTTCGTCGAGAACGGATCGGCGGCGCTGCATGCGCTCAAGGCCAACGTCGCCGCGCTGCGTGCGCGCCGCCGGACCCGCGTCTTCGATCGCGATGCGATTCCTTTCGTCGAGCGGATCGAGTCGGTTCACTACGACATCGCGTTCGCCGATCCGCCGTACGGCTCGCGCAAACTCGATCGCATCGTCACGCGCTGGCTGGATGTGCCGTTCAGCCGGCTGCTCGCCATCGAGCACGCCCACGACCACACGCTGCCCGCCGGGGGCCGGACGCGGCGCATCGGTGACAGCAGGGTCACGGTCCTCGGCCCGGCGCACGATCGCGTGCGTGCATGATCACAGACAACTGAACCGTAAACCCGACGGTCGTCTGTCCCTGCCAAGGTCTGCCTGACACCATTTCCGACGAGGTCCCTACGCCGTGCGGGTGTGAAAGCGCGGAAGTTCCCTTCGTGCGAAAGCGGGAGGACACCGACGCCCGAAGGAGGTACGCATGGCATTCCGCAGGTCAAGCATCGGGGCACCGGTTCTGGCCCTGGCCCTTGCCGTACCGGCGACGCCGGTCGACGCGCAGGCGCCGGGGACGGAGCGGATCGTGCCGACGAATCAGGTGCTGGTGGCCGGCTACGGGACGGTGGGGTACGGCTTCCGGCCGGAGTCGCCGAGAACGAACGCATTCAGCGCGTCGCTGAATCCGCTCCTGCTGTTCCAGTTCCAGGACCGGATCCTCTTCGAGGCGGAGCTGGAGTTCGAGCTGGAGGAGGGCGTGACCGAGACCGGTCTCGAGTACGCGCACCTCGACTTCATGGCGAGCGACAATCTCGTGCTGAGCGGCGGCAAGTTCCTCGTGCCGTTCGGCGTGTTCGGCCCGCGTCTCCATCCCACGTGGATCAACCGCTTCGCCACGGCGCCACCGATCTACGGGCACCACGTGTCGTCGTTCGGGGCCACGCCCCTCATGCCGGTGCTGAGCGACATCGGGGTGATGGCGCGCGCGACGTTCGAGCTGGGCTCGACGAACCTGAGCTTCAACGCCTACGTGACGCAGGGTCCCGCGCTGGAGGAGCACGAGGACGGTGCGGGCAATCACGGTGATGGGGAGATTCCGGAGCTGGATTTTCCCGGATCCTCGTCGGACAATAACACGAGCAAGATGTTCGGCGGCCGCATCGACCTGGCGTTCGCGCCGTGGGTCGAGGTCAACGTATCGGGCTTCACCAGTACGTACGATGAGGAGAACATCCTCGACTTCGCCGGTTTCAACGTGGCCGGCGAGTTCCGTCACTCGGGGCTCGAGCTGCGCGGCGAGTACATGCAGACGCGCCAGCAGGTCGAGACGCGCGACGCTTTCCCCGCGTACGTCCGGCAGGGCTTCTACGCGCAGGGCTCCTACCGGCGTGGCATGTGGGAGCCGGTGGTGCGCTGGACGCAGGTGTTCAACGACGAACTGGATGGCGAGCTCACGCGTGAGGGAGCGTGGCAATTGGGAATCGGTCTCGATTACTGGTTCAGCCCGTCGATCGCGCTGATGGCCGGCTGGGAGATCAATCGCGAGCGCGGGCCCGACGTGCAGAACGACCGCATCGTCGCCCACGTCTCGTTCGGCTTCTGAGGAGGCGCGCCATGAGATCGAACGTACTGGTATCCATAGCGGGCGGGCTGATCGTCGCGGCGGCCGCGGTGCTGACACCGGCACCGGCCGTGGCACAGGCGGAGGACGCGGTCGCGCGTGGCGCGCGGGTCTACGGTGATGTGTGCGGGCGCTGTCACAATCCGCGCTCGCCCATCGAGCGCAGTGATCAGGAGTGGGTCATCATCATCAACCACATGCGTGTGCGCGGCAACCTGACCGGGCAGCAGGCCCGGTCGGTGCTGGCGTTCCTGCAGGCTACGAACGTGCTGCCGACCCTGTCGGACATCGCGCCGCCCGTCGTGTTCGAGGCCGAGGGCACGCCGGCGTCGCGTGACCCGCAGGTCATCGCGAACGGGGAGCGGCTGGTCTCGGCGAAGGCGTGCATCGGCTGCCACCTGGTCCGCGGCCAGGGCGGGCAGGTCGGTCCGGGGCTGGACAACGTGGTGGCGCGGCAGGGCGTGGACTTCGTGCGCCAGAAGCTGGCCAATCCGCTGTACGACAACCCCATGACCATGATGCCCAACTTCGCGCTCACCGCGCGCGAGATCGAGGCGCTGGTGGCGTACCTGGCTTCGCTGCAGCGGCAGTTCTGATCGAGAGTGCGGGCGGGCGGGCCGCGTGTCCGCCCGCCCGTACGTGTGCCGGGCCGCGACCGGGGCACGACCACTTCTCTTGTCTCCCGCCTCCACCCGCCCCACGTTGATGGGGCGATGCGCATCCTCATCATCGAAGACGACCGGAAAATCGCCAGCTTCCTGGAGCGCGGGTTCCGGGAGGAGGGCTACAGTGTCGACGTCGCGCACGACGGCACGGCGGGTGCGCTGAACGCGCGCGTCTACGATTACGACCTGCTCGTCGTGGACATCATGCTGCCCGGCAAGACCGGCTACGAAATCGTGCGCGAAGTCCGCGCGGGCGGCAAGGCGGTGCCCATCCTGCTGCTGACGGCGCGGGACTCGACGGAGGATGTCGTCACGGGCCTCGACGTCGGCGCGGACGACTACATGACCAAGCCGTTCAGCCTGGACGAGCTGCTGGCGCGCGCCCGGGCGCTGCTGCGCCGGGGCGGCGCGACGCGCACGGAGACGCTCGCCTACGCGGATGTCCAGATGGACCGCATCCGGCACAGTGCGCTGCGCTCCGGTGTCGATCTGAACCTCACGCCCCGCGAGTTCCAGTTGCTGGAATATTTCCTGCTGCACCCGGAGGAGGTCGTACGGCGCACGGAACTGCTCGAGAAGGTCTGGGACCTCAGCTTCGATCCCATGACCAACGTCGTGGATGTCCACATCGGCAACCTGCGCCGCAAGCTTGCGGCCGGCGGCGGCTCGCCGCTCATTCATACCGTGCGCGGCGTAGGGTACACGCTGGATCAGCGCGACCCGGGCTAGGCGCCACATGTGCCCCGATCCGGAATCCATGGCCTCGCCGGCTCGCCTGTCACGCCGCGCGGCTCGCGGCCTCGGCACCATCGTCCTCGCAAATTGCTGCTTCGCCACGGGCTGTGCGGAGCCGGCGCCGCTCACCGGCCGGGTCCTCGTCGCCGCGATCGATGCCGACCCCGGTCAGCTCAACCCCGCGATCACGACGAACGGCGGCGTGCACACGGCCGCCGGCCTGCTCTACGATGGCCTCGTAGAGCTGGACAGTGCGCTGAAGCCGGTCCCCGGCCTGGCGCTGCGCTGGGCGATCGAGGAGGACGGCGCGCTCTACCGCTTTCATCTGCGCCCCGGCGTGCGCTGGCACGACGGCGAGAGGTTCACGGCGGCGGATGTCACGTTCTCCTTCGACAGCCTGCTGCTGCGCTATCACGCGCGCACGCGCGCGTCGCTGGCCCACGTCATCGCGGCCATCGAGGCGGTCGATGATTCGACCGTCGAGTTCCGCTTCCGACAGCCGTACGCCCCGCTGCTGCAGCAGCTGAACGTGGTCGAGGCGCCGATCCTGCCGCGCCATCTGTTCGCGGGCGCCGATCCGCTGAATCATCGGGCCAACCGCGCGCCCGTGGGCACGGGCCCGTACCGGTTCGCCTCGCATCGGCCGGACGTCGAGATCCGCTACATGGCCAACGACGACTGGTACGGCGGGCGCCCGGACATCGACCACGTCGTGCTGCGTGTCATCCCGGATCCCGGCAGCCAGGTTCTCGCTCTGGAGGCGGGCGAAGTGGACTGGCTGTTCGGGGTGCCGGGACCGGAGCGTGCGCGTCTGCGGGCGAACCCGGCGATCCGTTTCATCGAGACCAGCGTGAACCCGGGTGGCAGCAACTGCATCACCAACGTGGCGCTCAACCTGGACCGGCCGTTGCTGGGGGATGTGCGCATGCGTCGCGCGCTCGCGCACGCGATCGACCGGGACCAGTTCGTCGAGCGCGTGCTGTTCGGCGCCGGGCGCGCCGCGGACGCGCCGATCTCCTCCGCGATCCCGTTCGCACACGCCGCCGGCCTGCCGGTCCCGGCCTGGGACACCGCGGCTGCCGGCCGGCTGCTCGACGGGCTGGGGTGGCGGCGGGGGAGTGACGGGATGCGCGTGGCCCGTGGCGTGGCCGGCATCGAGGACGGCACGCGCCTGATGATCGGGTTCACGCAGTTCCCGTCGTACGCGCCGTATGGGGACCTGCTGCGCGCGCAGCTCCGTGCCGTCGGGATCGAACTGCGGCTGGTGTCGCTCGAGCAGGCCGTGTTCGTGGAGACGGTCTTCACGGCGCGTGACTTCGATACGGCGATCATCTCGTATTGCAACGGCACGGATCCGGAGATCGGGGTGCGCCGCATGTTCGTCTCATCGAGCATCGCGCCGGTCCCCTTCTCGAACGCGGCCGGCTATCGTGACGCCGTGATGGACAGCCTGTGGGACCTGGCGGGCCGCGCGCTCGAGTCGGACACGCGGGCACGGCTGTACCGGCAGATCCAGGAGCTGGCGGTTCGCGACCTGCCTTACCTGAGCCTGGTCGAGACGCGTGCGACGCGCGCGTACCGCACGCGCTGCTCGGGCTTCACATCGGCATCGCACTTCGCCGCGACGGCGCGCTGCACCCCGTGAGCTGGCGCTTCACGCTCTGGCGTCTGCTGCAGGTTGTGCCGACGGCACTGGGGATCGTGCTGGTCGGGTTCGTTCTCGTGCACGCTGCGCCGGGCGATCCCGTGCTGGTCGTCGCGGGCGAGCACGGCGATGCCGATTACTACGCGTTCATGCGCGGCCGGTTCGGGCTGGACCGGCCGCTGCCCGAGCAGATCATCACGTACTTCGGTCGGGTACTGCGCGGCGATCTCGGCACGTCGCGCGTGCACGGCCGCCCGGTCCTCGAGGTCATCGCAGAGCGCGCGCCGGCGACGTTGCTGCTCACGGGAAGCGCGCTGCTGGTCTCGACGCTCGCCGGCATCCTGGCGGGCATCATCGCGGCGCGTCGGCCGGGCAGCGGTCGCGACGGCGTCATCACCGCGGTCACGCTGACGCTGTATGCCGCGCCCGTGTTCTGGCTGGGCCAGCTGGCGATCCTGATCTTCGCGTTCCATCTGGGGCTGTTTCCGGTGCAGGGCATGACGGCCGCGGCGGGCGCGACGACCGGACTGGGCGGTCTCCTGGACATCGCGCACCACCTGGCACTGCCGGTGCTCGTGCTCGCGTCGCAGGAGGTGACCGCCGTGACGCGCCTGACCCGCACGGGACTGATCGACGAGCTGGCGAGCGATCACGTCAGGACCGCGCGCGCGAAGGGGCTCGCCGAGCGGGCCGTGCTGGTCCGCCATGCGCTGCCGCGCGCGCTGCTCTCGGTGCTGACCGTGGTCGGGGCGCGCGTCGGCCACCTGATCGCGGGCGCGGTGATCGTGGAGATCGTGTTCGGCTGGCCCGGCATCGGCCGGCTGATGCTGACCGCGCTGCAGACGCGCGATGCGCCCATCCTGCTCGGCATCTTCTTCGTCGTGGCCCTCGCGGTCATCCTCGCGAACGTTCTGACCGATCTGATGCATGCAGCCTTCGATCCTCGCGTCCGCTACCGCTGAGCTTCCGGCCGCGGCCGGGGGTGCTGCGCCGCGCGAGGATGGCGGTGTGCTCGCCGTCATCCTGCGCAGCCCGGCCGGGCTCACCGGCGTCGCGCTGTGTGGTCTCGTGCTGCTCGCGGGTCTGGCCGGCCCGTTCCTGGCGCCCCTGGATCCGTACGTCGTGACCGGCCCGTCGCTGGGAGCGCCGTCGTCAGCGCACTGGATGGGCACGGACGCGCTGGGCCGCGACCTGTTCAGCGGGATCCTGCACGGCGCACGGGCGTCGCTGGCCGTGGGCGTGGCCGTCGGTCTGATCGCCTTCGTGCTGGGGTGCGCGCTGGGCCTGGTCGCCGGGTTCCATGGCGGCCGCATGGACGACGCCCTCATGCGCTTCACCGAGTTCTTCCAGGTCCTGCCGCGCTTCTTCCTGGCGATCATCGCGATCGCGCTGCTCGGGCCCGGGCTGGACCGCATCATTATCGTCCTGGGCGTGACCTCGTGGCCGGTGCTCGCGCGCGTCGTGCGTGCCGAGGTGCTGTCGCTTCGGTCGCTGGAGTACGTGCGCGCGGCCGAGGCAGCCGGTGCGACACCCATGCGCATCATGCGCGACGAGCTGCTGCCCAACGTGCTGCCGCAGGCGCTCGTCGTCGTGGGCCTCCTCATCGCGCAGACACTGCTGCTCGAGGCGGGCCTCGGGTTCATCGGACTGGGGGATCCGAACGCGCTCAGCTGGGGCAGTCTGGCCGGTCAGGCACAGAGCTACCTGCGCGCCGCGTGGTGGCTCCCGTTCTTCCCGGGCGTCGCGATCACCGCCGCGGTCCTGGGCGTCAACCTGCTGGGCGATGCGCTGTCGGCGGCGCTCGGGGGGCGGACGTGACCGCGCCGCTGCTGCACGTGCAGGAGCTGGCCATCGAGCTGGGGCCGGCGGACCGGCCGTGGCGGCCGGTCACCAGCATCAGTCTGGAGGTGCGCGGCGGCGAAGTGCTCGGCCTGATGGGCCGGTCCGGGGCGGGCAAGACGCTCACCGCCCTGTCGCTGCTCGGCCTGCTGCCTCGCCCCGCGCGCATCGCGGCCGGGTCGATCCTCTGGAAAGGCCGGGAAATCACCGGTTATCAGGAACGCCAGTGGCAGCGCCTGCGAGGCAGGGAGATCGCCATGATCTTCCAGGATCCGCTGACCGCGCTGCACCCGCTGTACCCTGTGGACCGGCAGGTGGCGGAGGCTTTGCGCACCCACCAGCCGTCGCTCGGCCGGCGGGCGGCGCGCGAACAGGCCGCGGCGCTGCTCGAGCGCACCGGCATCGCGACCGCACGGCTGACGCAGTCTGCGCACCCGTTCGAGTGGTCCGGCGGCATGCGGCAGCGCGCGGTGATCGCGATGGCGATGGCGAACCGCCCGGCCCTGGTGATCGCCGATGAGCCGACGACGGCGCTCGACGTCACGACGCAGGCGAGGATTCTCGAGCTGCTGCGCGAGCTGCAGCGGGAAACGCACACGGCGATCCTGTTCATCACGCACGATCCTGCCGTCATGCTGGAGTTGGCGGACCGTGTCGCCGTGCTGCGCGACGGCCATATCGTCGAGACGGGACCCGCGGCGGACGTCCTCCGGCAGCACGTCGGGCGGCAGCGTCCATCGCCGGCCGGCGAGGACGCGGGCGGGCTCGCGACGCACGCGACGCGTGCGTGGTCGGTCACCATGTCGGCCGCGGGCGCGGCCGTGGCGGCGAAAGGGGCCGGGCTGCTGTCCGTCGATCGTCTCTCCGTCCGTTACCCGATCCGGACGCGCCGGCCCTTCGCGCGGCGTGGCTTCGTGCAGGCCGTGGATGAGGTGAGCCTCGAGCTGGGCGCGGGCGAGGTGCTCGGCCTGGTGGGCGAGTCGGGGTGTGGCAAGTCGACGCTCGCGCGCAGCCTGGTCCGGCTGGAAGAGCCGATCGCGGGCCGCATCGTTCTGGCCGGGCGGGACATCACGCACGTACGCGGTCAGGCGCTGCGTGAGGCGAGGGCAGCGATTCAGATCGTGTTCCAGGATCCGTTCTCGAGCCTGAATCCGCGGCGCCGGGTGGGCGCGAGCATCGCACAGCCGCTCCACATCCACGGGCGCTATGTTGAGGCGGGCGGGACGCGGCGCGTGCATCAGCTGCTCGAACAGGTCGCGCTGCCGGTGTCTTATGCGGAGCGATTTCCGCACGAGCTGTCGGGCGGGGAGCGCCAGCGGGTCGCGATCGCACGCGCGCTCGCGCTCGGACCGCGCGTGCTGATCCTGGACGAGCCGGTCTCATCGCTGGACCGGCCGACGCAGGCCACGATCGTGGACCTGGTGCGTTCGCTCCAGGCCTCGCTCGGGCTGGCCTGTCTGTTCATCGCGCACGATCTGCGCGTCGTGCGCGATGTCGCCGACCGCATCGCCGTCATGTCCGCGGGGCGGATCGTCGAGACCGCACCGGCGGCCGCGATTTTCGACGCGCCGGCGCACCCGTACACGCGCGCGCTCCTGGCCGCGCTGCCCGGCGCGACGGCGCGCCATCCCCGTCCGCCCGGGGAAGGGGAGGAAAGCGACTGATGCGACGACGCTGCTGCCTGGCGACTGAACGGCCCCGGGGCTCGTGGCCGGGCCGCGTGCCGGGGCTGCCGGTCGCGCTGCTGCTCTCCGCGGCCGTCGCCTGTGAGCCGGGCGATGGCGCCCGCCCGCTCACGGTCGCGATCACCGCGGACGGCGGGCCCATCAACCCGTACAGCGGCTCGAACGACTTCCTCATCGGCCTGGTCTACGACAAACTGTTCGAGCCCTCACCGTTCGTTGCCGAGCCGGAGCCCGGCCTCGCCGAGAGCGCGACGCAGCACGACGCCACCACGTGGACCGTCACGCTGCGCGCCGGCGTGCGCTGGCACGACGGCCGGGCGTTTTCGGCTGAGGATGTGAAGTTCACGTACGAGTACTACCGCGACGGTCCGGCCACGCGGCACGGCCACCACGTGAGTGAAGTCCCGCGTATCGAGACCATCGAGGCGCTCGACTCGCTGACGGTCCGCTTCCGCTGTGCCTATCCCTGTCCGCTGCTGCGACGGGTGACCTTCGCAGATCTGCCAATCATCCCGAAACACGTGTGGGAGACCGTCGAGGAGCCGCGGCGCTACGCGGAGCTGCCCGTGGGCACGGGTCCGTTCCGGCTGGTCGAGTATGGCCCGGACCGCCAGTACCGGTTCGTCGCGAACGAGGCATTCTACCGCGGGCCGCCGGCCGTGCCCGAGATCGTGATGCCGATTCTGCCGGACCAGACGGCGACGTTCCTGGCGCTGCGCACGGGTCAGATCGATGCGGCGGCGCGCAAACTGGCGCCGGAACTGGTCGCGCAGTTCGCCTCGGACAGCGCGCTGCGCGTGGTGAGTACGTCCGCGCTGTCGATCGTCGAGTTGCGGCCCAATTACCGGAAGCCGCCGTTCGCCGAGCCGCGCTTCCGGCGGGCGCTGTCTCTCGTCGTGGATCGCGCCGCCCTCGTCGACCGTGTGCTGCTCGGCCGTGCGCGGCCGGGCACGCGCGGGTACCCGCACCCGGATTCGCCGTGGACCGACCCGTCGCTCGACACGCCGCACGATGCCGCGCATGCGGCGGCACTCCTCGACTCGCTCGACTACCGCGACCGGGACGGCGATGGCGTTCGCGAATCGGTGGACGGCGTGCCGCTGCGTTTCTCGCTCTACGTCAATGCCGGTGAGCCGACGTGGGTCCGTTCGGCGGAGATGCTCGTCGGCCAGTTCGCAGGTATCGGCGTCGCGCTGACCGTGCGCACGCTCGAGGCCGGCGTGCTCAGCGCGTACGTCGGTGCGCGCAACTATGATCTGTTCATCAGCGAGATCGGCCCGCACGGTGCGGCGGACCCCGACCAGCTCGTCATGTCGCACCGCTCCGGATACCTCTGGGAGCCGACGCTGCCGTGGCCGGCGCTGGATTCGCTGTTCTCGGCGTGGAAGGCCGCCTCGACGGTCGAATCCAGGATGCGACAGTCGTTCGCGATCCAGCAGCTCATGAACGCGCAGCCGACGAGCATCGCGCTCTACTATCCGGACGAGTTCTGGGCGTTCCGGCCGTCCGTGTACGACGCCTGGGCGGAGTCACCCGGCTACGGCATCGTGCACAAGTGGTCTTTCCTCCCGGCGGCCGCGCGCGGCACCACCGTCGTGCCGTTCCGCTGATGCGCGCGCGGCGCGGGCTGGCGGCGATCGGGCGATACACGCTCGTCATCTGGGCCGCGTTCACGCTCAGCTTCGCGCTTCCCCGGCTCGCTCCCGGCGATCCGCTGCAGTACGTCATCGGGCCCGAACTGGACACGCTGACCGCCGAGCAGCGACAGGAAGTGCTGCGCGAGCTGGGGTTCGACCGTCCCGCCGTGGTGCAGTACGGAGCCTACCTTCGCGATGCGTTCCGCGGCGATCTGGGCTTCTCGATCCGCAACGGCCGTCCGGTTCGCGATCTGCTGCTCGAACGCCTGCCGTGGACGCTCGTGCTGCTGCTGCCGGCGCTCGTGCTCGGCACGCTGCTCGGGATGGCATTGGGCACGCTGGCCGCGGCGCAGCGGGGCCGGGCCGGCGATGTCGCGCTGCTGTCCGGCATCCTGTTCCTCGACGCGCTGCCGGTGTTCTGGATCGGCATGATGCTCGTCGCCGTCGTTTCGGTGCGACTGGGCTGGCTGCCCTCGTTCGGGGCGGCACCGTACAGCGCTGCGGGCCCGATCGAGTATGCGACCGGCGTGCTCCGGCGCACGATCCTGCCGGTCGCGACCCTGACGCTCGGCGGCGTGGGGCACACGTTCCTGCTCGTGCGCGGGACGCTGATGACCACGCTCGAGGAGGACTACATCCGGCTCGCCGAGGCGAAGGGACTCACGCGCCGCCGGGTCCTCGTCCGTCACGCGCTGCGCACCGCGCTGCTTCCGCTCTACACCCGGTTCATCCTGAGCATCGGCGGACTGGTCGGCGGTGCCGTGCTCGTGGAGACCGTCTTCGGGTACCCGGGCGTCGGGCGGCTCATCTTCGAGGCGATCTCGGCGCGCGACTATCCGGTGCTGCAGGGCGCGTTCCTGCTCGTCTCGGTCGCCGTGATCCTGGCCAACGCGTTCGCGGACCTGACGTATCCGCTGATCGATCCGCGCACCCGCCGCCGCACAGGCTTGTGAGTCACTCGCGCGAGGACCGGGCGCGGCCGGATCGCGGGGCCACGGCTGCGGCTGCGGAAGCCGTGAGCGGGCGGCCAGCCGTCGCCGCGCCGCGCCGGTTGCGCATCACGCTGGGCGGCACGGGCATGGTGCTGCTCGGCGTGATCGTGCTCGTCGCGCTGGCCTCGCCGCTGCTCGCGCCGCACGATCCGCACGCGCTCTCCGGTGCGCCGTTCCTGCCGCCCGGGCCGGGTCACCCGCTGGGCACGGACGACATTGGCCACGACATCCTCAGCGTGCTGCTGCACGGCACGCGCATCTCCGTCGCCTTCGGGCTGATCGCCGCGACGATCGCGATCGGTGTCGGCGCTGTCGCCGGGCTGCACGCCGGCTACCTGGGCGGTGTGGTGGACAACGTGCTCATGCGCGTCGTCGATATCGTACTCGTGCTGCCGTTCCTGCCCCTCGTGCTCGTCGTGGGTGCGTTCCTCGGGCCGGGCCTGTACACCGAGATCGCGGTCATCAGCGCCGTGATGTGGGCGCGTCCCGCGAGGGAGCTGCGGGCGCAGGTGCTGGCGCTGCGCTCGGCCGGCTGGGTCGAGGCGAGCGTGGCCATGGGTGCGGGCCGGGGACACGTGCTCTTCCGTCACCTGCTGCCCGGCATCGTGCCCGTGCTCGTGCCGCAGTTCGTCGAGGCGACGAAGAACGCGATCCTGGCCGAGGCCTCGCTGAGCTTCCTCGGGCTGGGTGATCCGACGACCATGAGCTGGGGCACCCTGCTGTACCACGCGAATGCGCGCGGCGCGCTGCTCACGGACGCCTGGCTGTGGTGGGTCCTGCCTGCCGGGCTGGCGCTCGGGCTCACGATCCTGGCCCTGGCCCTGACCGGGTTCGCCGTCGAGGAGCTGGCGAAGCCGCGGCTGGCCCGCGGCACGGGCCGGTCGTTCGCACCGCCCGAACGCGCGGCTGTCACGAGGCGAGAGGCCGACGCTCGCGTCGTCGGCCAGGCGCTGCTCGAGATCGACCGGCTCACCATCACGTACGCCGGCGCTGGCGGGTCCATCGCTGCCGTCGACGATGTCCGGCTTGCGATCGGGCAGGGCGAGGTCGTCGCGCTGGTCGGCGAGTCCGGCAGTGGCAAGACGTCGCTGGCGGCGGCCGTGATGCGCGTGCTGCCGGGCGGGGCACGTGTGCCGGCCGGCCGGGTCCTGTTCGACGGTCGGGATCTGCTCGCTCTGTCACCGGTCGCGATGCGGGCGCTGCGCGGCGGACGGATCGCGCTCGTGCCGCAGAACGCGATGAATGCGCTGAACCCCGTCATCCGCATCGGGCCGCAGATCGTCGAGGCCATCCGGGCGCACCGGAACGTCAGCGCCGGCGAGGCACGCGAGGAGTTGGGCCGACTGCTGCTGCAGGTCGATCTTGCACCGACCGTTGCGCGTGCCTTCCCGCACGAGCTGAGCGGTGGGATGCGACAGCGCGTGGCGATCGCGATGGCGCTGGCGAACACGCCCGCGCTCATCATCGCCGATGAGCCGACGACCGGACTGGACGTCGTCGCCCAGGTCGAGCTGCTGCACCTGCTCCGCCGGCTCCGCGATGAGCACGCGACATCGCTCATCCTGATCACGCACGATATCGCGGTCGCCGCAGGCTGTGCCGACCGGCTCGTGGTCATGCGCAACGGACAGTTGATCGAGGAAGGCGATACGGAGCGCGTCGTCGCGCGGCCGGCGCACGAGTACACGATGCGTCTGCTGGCGGGCGTGCCCCGCCTCACCGATCCAGTCGACGCAACGGCATTGTCGGACGCGGGCGGATACGAGGGCACCGACACGTCTCCGGTCCCGGGGCGAGGGGTGGACCGCGGCACCGGCCAGGCGGTGCTGCGCGTCGCGGGTCTGCGCAAGACGTTCGCCGGACCGGACGGCGGCCGACACACCGTGCTCGATGGTATCGACCTCGAGGTCGCGGCCGCCGGCATCACCGGCCTGGTGGGGCGCAGCGGGATCGGCAAGACGACACTGGCGCGCATCGTGTGCGGGCTCGAGCAGGCCGACGCGGGCCTCGTACATCTCGATGGCGGTGCGACCTCACCTGATGGACCGACACCGGTGCCGCGCGATCGTCGGCACTGGCTGCACCTGATCTTCCAGGACCCGTACGAGGCGCTGCCGCCGCACTGGCGTGTGCGTGACGCCGTGGCGGAGCCGTTGCGCGTCCGGGGCCGGGAGTCCCGGGCCGAGCGTGCGGGAAGAGTGCGCGCGACGCTCGAGGCCGTCTCACTCGTGCCCGCGGACGACTTCCTCGACCGCTATCCGCACGAGCTGTCCGGCGGGGAGCGCCAGCGGGTGGCGTTCGCCCGCGCCCTCATCAGCGAGCCCCGTCTGATCGTGGCGGACGAGCCGACATCACTGCTCGACGCACCACTGCGCGCCGGACTGCTGCGCTTGCTCGAGAGGCTGCGCTCGGAATACGGGATCGCGGTGCTCTACATCACGCACGACCTGGCACTCGCGCGCGTGTTCTGCGATCGCATCGCGATCCTCGCGGAGGGCCGCATCGTCGAGGAAGGACCTGCGCAGGAGATCATTGCGCGCCCGCGGCATCCCCGTGCGGTCGAACTCGTGAGCGCGGCCCGGGCACTGGACGGAACCCGCTGATGGCGCGGGCGCAGCGCCGCGCTGCTGCGCGTCAGACCGCGTTCGCGACGAGCCGGTCGGCGAGCTGCCCGATCGCGCGGACGGCAGGCGAATCGGGCGCGTGGTCGATCGGTGTGCGGCCCGCGCGCTCGGCCTGGAGCAGCGAGCCGTCCCACGGGATCTCCGCGATGAGCTGCATGCCGTGCGCGTCACAGAAATCGGCGATCGCATGGCGGTCCTCGTCATCGCGCAGCTTGTTCGCCACGGCGCGGACGTCGTCGATGCCCAGTTCGCGCGCGAGGTCCGCGACGCGGCGGGCGGTCTCCATGGAGCGGTAGTACGGTTCGAGGATCGCCAGAAACCGGTTCACGTGACGGCCGGTGCCGCGCGACAGGTGCTCGAGCCCGGCCTCCATGTCGACGATGATGTCCCGGTCACCCGCCGGGTTCGCGACGATCTCACCCACGAAGCCACGGACCGTGGCGTGCGCACGGCACATTCAGCCTTTGCCGCCGTGGTCCACGCGGCCCATGACCATCAGACGGACGCCGTCGGGAGCGGTCGTGCCGTACTGCTCGACGAGCGCGTACGGATCGGCGTTGAACACGACCTGCGTGGTCCCGTCCGTTGCGGTCCTTCGCTCGAGCAGGTCGAGCGGCAGGCCGAGCATCGCCTGCGCGTGCTCCGGCGCGACGCCGAGGATGACGGCCAGGTTCGGGTTCGTGTCCGCGTCGATCGCAAGCACGTTCCGGCCCCGGCGCGCCAGCGCGCGGGCCAGTGTGCCCGAGATCGTGGTCTTGCCCGTTCCGCCCTTGCCCGCGATCGCAATGCGCATTCAGTGACTCCCGTGCGCCCGCAGCGCGTGACACTCAGCCGCGCCGGCGGGGTTCGTGTGACAGTCGCAGTCCGGATCGTTGCACTCGCCGTGACCCTGGCTGAGCATCGGCGCGAACTCGGCCGCGAAGCGCCGGGCCGCCTCGACACGGCCGATCTCCGTGAGGCGGAGCGCATCGCCGTCGCGCTGCACATCGCCGCGCCGGACCAGGTGATCCAGTGCGGCCATGACCTCACCCCGCGGCTGCGCGAGGAAACGGATCACGCCATCGACCGTTGCCTCACGCTCCGCGAAGCCCTCGCCTTCCAGCCAGTACAGCAGCTCGAGGATCTCGTCCTGCCGCGCGATCCTGGAGCCGCCGTCCGATCCGGATTCTTCGTGGTCGTCCATCGTCCGTTCCGATCACCTGCTGCAGAGCAACGCGCACCCGCGCGCTCAATCTGCGACGTTCACCTTTCCGCCGGCCAGCAGTTCGCGCACGCGAGCCACGGCCGCATCCACCGCCTCCTGCACAGCGGGCGTCATGTCCATCGTCAGCTCTTCCGTTTCGGCCGGCTCACAGCCCACGATGTAGACCTCG
>JBFFZF010000053.1:0-24808 GCA_041568755.1 Longimicrobiales bacterium
TCGTGGAACTCGTCGAAGATGACCAGGCCGACGCCTTCGAGCGCCGGATCCGACTGCAACATGCGCGTGAGGACGCCCTCCGTGACGACCTCGATGCGCGTGGCCGGGCCGACCTTCGTATCCTGGCGGACACGGTACCCGATCGTCGCACCGACGGGTTCGCGGCGCAGGGCCGCCATGCGCGCAGCCGCGGCCCGCGCGGCCAGGCGGCGTGGCTCGAGCATGACGATCCGCCGCCCGGCCAGCCAGGCCGCGCCGAGCAATGACGGCGGGACGCCCGTCGTCTTGCCCGCGCCCGGCGGCGCGCTGAGCACGGCACGCCCGCGCGCGTCGAGGGCCTGACGCACGTCGTCGAGGACGGCTTCAATGGGGAGTCCCATGCTGCATGCATAGGCGGGCCGGCGAGGGACGGGCAAGCCGGGGTGGGGCCGGCTTGCGGGGGCGCCGCGGCCGGCAACGGGAAACTTGCGGGCCGCCGCGCACGTAGAACGGACAGAATCCACCGTGCCCGAGGGAAGGGAATGCCCGAGCACCCGAACGACGCCGTGCCGCTGCCGGACGAGGCCGCCGGGCAACCGGACGAGCCCGCCGCAGCCGCGCCGTCGGCCGCGAACGGCGAAGCCGCGTTCGCGCCGGAGGATGCGTCGCCCGGCGATGCGCCGCCTGCCGCGCCCGTCGACGTGGGCGCACAGCACGGGAAATGGCACGCGCGGCTGCACCGCACGGTCACCAGCCGAGCGGTCTGGGCCACGCTCGCGGCTGGGCTGGCCGGCGGCGGACTCGCCTGGCACCGGTGCGGGCTGGCGGGCTGTCCTTCGGTTGCGCGGCTCGCGTCGTATCAGCCGGGCGGCGCTTCCGTCCTGCTGGACCGGGACGGCGCGGTCATCGGCGATCTGGCGCCCGTCCGGCGGCAGATGATCCCGCTCGAGCGACTGCCGGCGCACGTGGCGGAGGCGTTCATCGCGGTCGAGGACCAGCGGTTCCGCTCGCACCGCGGCGTCGACTGGCGGCGTGTCGCAGGAGCGGCGCTCGCCAATCTGCGCGCGGGCCGCACCGTCCAGGGCTCGAGCACGATCACGATGCAGCTGGCGCGCAACGTCTTCCAGGACCGCATCCGCGCGAACGAGCGCACGCTGCGGCGCAAGCTGCTCGAGGTGCGCGTCGCGCGCGAGATCGAACGGCGCTTCGCGAAGGATGACATCCTGGAGATGTACCTGAACCACATCTACTTCGGTGCGGGCGCCTACGGCATCGAAGCCGCCTCACACCAGTACTTCGGCCGGTCCGCCGCCGACCTGACCCTCGAGCAGGCCGCGCTGCTCGCGGCCCTGCCCAAGGCGCCGTCGCACTACGACCCGCGACGCTTCGCGAAGCGTGCGCGCGAACGGCGCGACCTGGTCGTCGCCCTGATGCTGGCGCAGGATCGCATCAGTACGAGCCAGGCCAGCCGGGCCAGCGCGTCGGCCGTCCGCGTGCGTGCTGCCAGCAACAACACTTCTACGCAACGCGCGACCGCGCCGTGGTTCGTCGCGCACGTGCGCGCACTGCTGGAAGATCGTCTCGGCGAAGACGTGTATGCGCGCCGGCTGCGCATCCACACGACCCTGGACCGGCGCCTGCAGCTGGCCACCGAAGAAGAACTGGAGCGGCAGATCCGCGCGGTCGAGCAGGGCGCGTTCGGGCCTCCGGCAGGCCCGGCCATGAGCCGCCACGACGTCACGGCCACACAGACGCGATACCTGCAGGGCGCGGCCGTCCTGCTGGATGCCTCGACGGGCGATGTCCTGGCCCTGGTGGGCGGACGCAACGCCGCGCACTCCAGCTTCAACCGGGCGGTTGCCGCGCGCCGCCAGGTGGGCAGCGCCTTCAAGCCGTTCGTGTTCGCCGCCGCGCTGCGTCGCGGCTGGTCTCCTGCCGCCGTGCTGGACGACTCGCCATTCCGTCTGGTCTCCGGGCGGCAGACGTGGGAGCCGGCGAATTTCGACGGCGCCTTCGTGGGCCCGGTCACGTTCCGGGAAGCACTCGTGCACTCGCGCAACGTGCCCACGGTCCGTCTGGTCGAGGACGTCGGTGTCGGTCACGTGGCGAAACTCGCGCGCGACGCCGGCCTGCGCGGCAAGATCCGCGATGCCCCGGTCATCGCGCTCGGCGTGACCAAGTCCAGCCCGCTGGAACTGGCGGCCGCCTACAGTGCCTTCGCCGGACAGGGCGATGCCGTGACGCCCCGCTTCATCGTGCGCGTCGAGGACGAGAACGGCGACGTCCTGTGGGCGCCCGACGTCGAAAGACGCACCGTCATGGATCCGGGCATCGCGTACATCATGACCGACATGATGGGCGACGCGGTGGATCGCGGCACCGGGCGCGCGGTGCGCAGCGTCGGCTACCACGGCCGTGCCGCGGGCAAGACCGGAACGACGAACGAAGGCGCCGACGTCTGGTTCGTGGGTTACACGCCGCGCATGGTCGGCAGCGTGTGGATCGGTTTCGATCAGCCGCACGCGATCGCGCCACGCGCGACGGGCGGATCGGTCGCCGCCCCCGTGTGGGGACGCATCGCGCGGCGCGCCGGTCGCTGGGCGGGCGGCGAATGGAACACGCCCGACCAGGTCGTGCGGCTGGCCATCGATCCCACCAGCGGGCTGGCCCTGGAGCAGGGCTGCATCCCGCGCCACGGCGACGCGACCGAAGAGCTCTTCGTGCGCGGCAGCGAGCCACGCCTGACGTGTCCGGCGCGCGTTGGCGGGCGCTCCTGGCTGGGCCGGGCCATCGCGTGGATCGGCGACCTGTTCGAGAGCGAAGAGCGTCCCGCCGCGGAGCCGCGCCGCTATGCCGAGGGGAACGAACGCGGTGACCGGCTGCAGCGTCCGCGCGGAGCGTCCGAGGAGCCGTCGCGCGTGCGCGAACGGCGTGCGCCGCTTCCGGTCGAGCCGGGCTGGCGCGATGGGCAGGACTGGCGAGGCCTGCCGCGCGACCGCGCGGACTGGATCGAGGAGCTGATCGACGACGTCGCCGACGATCTGCCGGATCGCGAGGCCGCGCTGCTCGACTGGGTCGAGGACCTGGCCGACAGACTCGAGGACGCCGGCCTCAGCGAGCGCGACGGGCGGCGGATGCGTGAATGGGCGGATCGCATGCGCTCATCGTCGGAAGCGCGTCAGGAAGCCCGCGAAGATGCCGTGCGCCGCATGCTGGAACGGCTGGCGGATCAGCTGCAGGATCGCCGCATCGCCGTGCGCTGAGCGCCGGCGCCCATCGCTCAACCGATCTCGCCGCGGGCCACTGCGGCGCGGGCCGCTTCCAGGCGCTCCGGCGTGCCGATCTCCACCCACACCGCATCATCGATGCGGTACGGCAGGATGACCTCGCCTTCGCCCGCCAGCCTGAGATACGGATTCAGGATCGTGAACGTGCCGCGCTCCTCGATCCGGTCGAGGAACGCCGGTGCAATGACGTGCACACCGGCGAACGCGGCGGCATGCGTGGTGCCTTCGGGGCGGCGCACTTCGGCGCGCACGCCGGTGCGCGTGTCGGTCCGGCCGTAGAGGCCGTGCGCGTCGAAGAGCAGATGGCGCGCCGTCCTGCGATCGTGGACAGCGAGCGTTGCGAGCGCGCCGGAGGCCGTGTGGGCCGCCACCATGGCCGGCAGGTCGGCTGTGGTCAGCACATCGACGTTGTGCAGGAGGATCGGTCCGTCACGGCGGAGAAGCCCTCGCGCGTGGACCAGAGCGCCGCCCGTCTCGAGCGGGCCCGGGTCCTCGTGTGAGAGCACGACCTCAGCGCCCAGATCGTGATCTGCGATGAATGCGGCGATGCGTTCGGCCAGGTGCGCGGTGTTGATGATCAGGCGGTCAGCACCGCTCGCGACGAGCCGGGCTGCGACACGCTCGAGCATCGTGCAGCCACCGATGTCGATGAGGGCCTTGGGCGTCTCCGCACCCAGGGCGCCCAGACGCGTGCCTTTGCCGGCCGCGAAGATCAGCGCGTCCATGCGCCCGCCCGTTGGCGTCCTCGGCTGACGAGCGCGGGATCCCACGCGTGCTTTTCGTAGTGCTCGACGCGCACGCCGATGTCGGGAAAGCGTGCGCGCAGATGGCGCGCCATACGCTCGGCGAAATAGACCGACCGGTGCTGCCCGCCGGTGCACCCGAAATTGACGGTCAGGTCCGTGAATCCGCGGCCCTGGTACTCCCGCACGCTGGCCTCGACCAGTTGGGCCACGCCGGTCCAGAACGCCTCCACCTCCGGGGCCTGTGAGAGGAAGGCGATGACCGGCTCGTCCCGCCCGTTCAGCTCCGCGAACTCGGCGGACCGCCCCGGATTGGGCAGCGCCCGACAGTCGAACACGAATCCACCGCCGTGCCCGGTCTCGTCGGGCGGATACCCGCGCCGGAAACTGAAGCTGTTGAGGTGCACGGTCAGACCGGGCAGTGGTTCGACCGGGCCGGGCGCATCCGCCCACGCGTCGACGATGCGCGCGAAGACCTGCTCCAGCTCGGGCAACCGGATCGGCAGGCCGCTCGCCAGGATCTGGTCGATGTTGCGCGCCGCGTACGGCACGCTTTCCAGGAAGCGCACCTTGCGTTCGAAGAAACCGCGATACCCGTACGCCCCCATCGCCTGCATGATCCGGATGAGGACGTACGCGCGGTAGTGAGCCAGGAAAGCTTCCTCATCAACCGTGACGTGGGCGGCCAGCGCCTTCATGTAGTGGGTGAGCAGCCGGTCCCGGACAGCGGGCGGGATGTCCGCCTTGGCATCGTACAGCAGCGAAGCGATGTCGTACTGCGGCGCGCCTCGCCGGCCGCCCTGGTAGTCGATGAACCACGGCGAGCCTCCGCGCAGCATGATGTTGCGCGACTGGAAATCCCTGTACAGAAAGTGCTCCGTGTCCGCCTCCAGCAGGTAGTCCGCGAGGGCGTCGAAATCGTTTTCGAGCCGCTGCTCGCTGAACGGGATGTGGGCCAGCTTCAGGAAGTGATACTTGAAGTAGTTCAGGTCCCACAGCATGGACTGGCGGTCGAAGGCGGCACGCGGATAGGCGCAGCCGAAATCGGCGACTCGGCCGCCCTCGATCTGGAAGCGGGGCAGGGTCTCGACCACGCGCTCGTAGATGGGCAGCATCGACGCGGGGAAGCCGCCGAATTCGCCCTCCTCCGCGCGTGCCACCGACAGGGCGGAGAACAGCGTCGTATCCCCCAGATCCTCGGCCAGCCAGGCGCCCGCGGCCTCATCCACCGCATAGATCTCCGGTACGGGCAGGCCGATGCCGCGGAAGGACCGGCTGAAGGACAGGAAGGCGCGGTTCTCGTCGTGGTCCGGGCCGAGGGCGCCGATGACCGTGGCATGCTCGCCGCCGAGCCGGACGTAGGCGCGCTGCGATCCGTCGGCCGCGATGCGGACCATCGTTTGCGGCCGCTCGCCGAACCGCCGTTCGTACAGGGATTCGAGGACCTCACGCATGCTGGCAAGATAGGTCGCAGCCGGCACGGAAACCACCGCGCGCGGTCGGTCGAACAGCGTCGGGCGCCAACCGGGGTCGGCCCTGCCACGGACACCCGGGTCCGGCCGCCGTCCGCCCACTTGCGCCGGAGCACGCGCCGGCGCATCTCTCCGCACCCGTCGGCCGCCGCCTGGCGGCCTCGCTGTCCGGTCATCGCGGAGAGGGGAATGAAACGCTGGCTCGGCCTGTCTGCCAGCATCGATCGTTTCACGGTGCGCACGGGGAAGCTGGTCTCGTGGCTGGCCGTGATCATGGTCCTCATCGCTTCGTACAACGCGATCGTCCGCTACGCAGGCCGGTTCCTGGGGCTGAACCTCAGCTCGAACGCGTACATCGAGGCACAGTGGTATCTGTTCAGCCTGATCTTTCTGCTGGGCGCCGCCTACGCGTTGCAGCAGGACGCGCACGTTCGCGTCGATGTCCTGTTCGGGCGGCTGTCACCCCGCGCGCGAACCTGGATCAACGTGCTGGGCACCGTGCTCCTGCTCGTGCCCTTCTGCATCTTCCTGTTGTGGACCTCGTGGCCGGTCGTCGCCAACTCCTGGCGCGTGCGTGAGGTGTCGCCCGACCCGGGCGGCCTGCCGCGCTGGCCGCTCAAGGCCGTCATCCCCATCTGCTTCGTGCTGCTCCTGCTTCAGGGCGTCTCCGAGCTGATCAAGGAAATCGCCCGGTTGCGCGGCCTGCACCCGATGGGCGAAGAACACCACGTCGAGGGCGTGTGAAGGGCCGGTTGCAGCCATGACGGCGAACTACCTGGCACCGCTGATGTTCGTGGCGGTGTTCGGCATGATCTTCGTCGGCTATCCGGTCGCGTTCGCGCTGGGCGGGACTTCGCTCGTGTTCGCGGCGATCGGCGTCGAGCTGGGCTACTTCGACTGGCATCTGCTGTTCGCCATCCCGGAGCGGATCTTCGGTGTCATGGCCAACTACGTGCTGCTCGCCGTGCCCTTCTTCATCTACATGGGCATCGTTCTCGAAAAGGCGAGACTGGCCGAGGACCTGCTCACGACGATCGGCAAGCTGTTCGGCGCGTTGCGCGGCGGGCTGGCGCTGGGCGTCGTTTTCGTGGGCGCGCTGCTGGCCGCAGCGACGGGCGTCGTCGGCGCGTCGGTCGTGGCCATGGGCAGCATCTCGCTGCCCGTGATGCTCAAGTACGGCTACGACAAGCGGCTGTCCTGCGGGATCATCCTGGCCTCCGGGACGCTCGGCCAGATCATTCCGCCGAGCGTGGTGCTGGTGGTGCTGGCCGATCAGATGGGCGTTTCCGTCGGGGACCTGTTCCTGGGCGCGCTCATCCCGGGTGTCGGTCTGGCCACCCTCTACGGGCTCTATGCGGCGGGTGTCGCGCTGTTCCGGCCGGCGGCCGCGCCCGCGCTGCCCGCGGAAGTACGCGACATTTCGGGCGCCGAACTGGCCCGCCAGGTCGCGCTCGTCCTCATGCCGCCGCTCGTCCTGATCCTGCTCGTCCTGGGCAGCATCTTCCTGGGCGTGGCGACGCCCACCGAGGCGGGTGCACTGGGCGCGCTGGGCGCGATGGTCCTGGCAGCGATGCGCCGCCGGCTCACGCTCACGGTCGTGCGCGAGGCGGCCGAAGACACGACCAAGCTCACGACCATGGTCGTGTTCCTGCTCATCGGATCGACGGCGTTCGCGCTGGTGTTCCGCGGCCTGTTCGGGGACATCTGGATCGAGCAGATGCTCGGGAACCTGCCGGGCGGTGTGATCGGCCTGCTGCTGGTCACGAACATCCTGGTGTTCGTGCTGGGCTTCTTCATCGACTTCTTCGAGATCGCGTTCATCGTGGTGCCGCTGCTGGTGCCGGTGGCACGCGCGCTCGGCATCGATCTCGTGTTCTTCGGCGTCATGCTGGGCATGAACCTGCAGACGTCGTTCCTCACGCCGCCCTTCGGCTTCGCGCTCTTCTACCTGCGCGGCGTGGCGCCCCCGGAGGTCAAGACGTCCGACATGTACCGCGCCGTGATCCCGTTCATCGTGATCCAGGTCGTGGCGCTGGCAGTCCTCATCTCATTCCCCGACCTGGTGACGGGCATCCTGCGCTGACGGTAGCGGGCTTCTGCGCCGGTCAGCCGGCGGCGGCCGGGAACGCGAAGTCGGCGTACGCGCGCTCCGCGGTGCCGAACCAGCGGAACGAGGAATCCCGGAACGTGCGCCACGCCTCGTACACGCGGCGATAGGTCGCATCGCGCGCCGCGTTCTCTTCGAGGATCCCGTTCGCGGCCGTGCGCGCCGCTTCCATGATCTCGGGCGAGAAGCGCCGCAACTCGGTCCCCGCTGCCACCATGCGTTCGAGGGCGGCCGGATTCTGCGAGTCGTAGATCGTCGAGGTCCCGAGCGCCGCCTCCGCGGCTGCCGCACGGAACGCCGACTGGTAGCTGGAGGGCAGACGGTCCCACGCCGTGCGATTCACCATGAACGACATCGAGGGGCCGGGCTCCCACCAGCCCGGGTAATAATAGAACCGGGCCGCCTTGTTGAAGCCGAGCTTCTCGTCGTCGTAGGGGCCGACCCATTCGGTCGCATCGATCGCGCCCCGTTCCAGCGCCGGGTAGATGTCGCCGCCGGCGAGCACCTGGACGGTCACACCCAGCCGGTCCATGACATCGCCGCCCAGACCGGGGATGCGCATTTTGAGGCCGCGCAGGTCCGCAGCCGTGCGGACTTCCCGCTTGAACCAGCCGCCCATCTGGGCGCCCGTGTTGCCCGCGGGCATCACCAGGACACCGAAGTCGGCGTAGACTTCGTTCATCAGTTCGAGACCGCCGCCGGAATGCAGCCACGCGTTCTGCTGGCGCGAATCCAGACCGAACGGCACACCCGTGTCGAAGGCCAGCACCGGGTTCTTGCCCGTGTAGTAGTAGCCGGGCGAGTGGCCGACCTGGACCGTGCCCTGCTGTGCGGCGTCGAGCACGTTGAGCGGCGGGACCAGCTCGCCGGCCGGGTAGGCCCGGATCTGGAACCGGTTATCCGTCATCGCGGCGAGCCGCTCGGCCAGCCGCTCGGCGCTGCCGTAGAGCGCGTCCAGGCTGCGCGGGAAGCTCGAGGCCAGGCGCCACACGACGTTCGGCTGCGTGACCACGCCCGGCCCGCCCGTCTCGGCCGGTCCGCTGCAACCCGCCACGACGCCCGCCGTGGCGCCGACCGCCGTGCCGAGGAACGCGCGCCGGTCGACGCGCCTGCTGCCGGTCGTTGCTGGATCGCTCGTCATGACGGCGGCCTCATCCTGTCTGCGTGGGAGCACGCGGCGGGACACTGCGACCAGGTCGGTGCCGCCGGGATCCCAAGCATACAAGGACGACGCCGCGGGCGCACGCCCGCGGCGTCAGCGACGGCGGATCGATGCGGGCCCGTTCGTCGTGACGACCCGGACCCGGGGGCCGCCGCCGCCCAGCGTCGTCTCGATTCGACGGGAATGGCCGTCGAGCCGTGTAATCGTCAGCGGGATCTCCGTCGAGAACGGCCCGTTGCGCGTGCCCGTCTCCAGCTGCGCCGAGTACCCGTCCGGCAGCGTGAAGGAGACCGGCCCGTTCTGCGTCTCGGCATCCAGACCGCTCCCGTCGAAGCGCGTGCCGGTGAGTTCCACCGTCAGCGGGCCGTTCTGCGTGCGTGCGACCACGTCACCCGCGACATCGCGCAGGGCGAGCGGGCCGTTGTGTGTGCGGCCTTCGATCCGGCCGCGCACGCCCTGCACGGAGACCGGGCCGTTGTGTGTCTCGAGCGCGAGGTCGGTCCGTGCCGGCACGTAGATCACCCAGGACACGCTCCAGTGTTCGCGATCGCCGGTTTCCGGGCCCTCGGCGCGGATCGTCTCACCGCCTGTATGCGTCCGGATGCCACCGGCCATGGATCGGGCGGCGGCGTCGCTCGCCGCCGACGCGCGGATGCGCGCGTGGATCTCGATGTCCGTCCGCTGTGCGGCCCGCACGGTGATTCCGCCGTTGGGCGCCGCGTCGACGCGCAACGCCCCGCGCGCCGGGACGCGTTCCACGCGCACATCGCAGAAGACCGCCCGGTTCTCCCGGTTGTCGCGGTCGCGGCAGCGCTCCAGCCAGGCGGCATCGTCCTCCTGCGCGGCCACGCCGCCGGCCGTGCAGAGGGCGGCGAGTAGACCGCCGATCGCGGCGCGGCTGGTCGAGGCGAACGTACGGGCGTAGCCGGGCTTCGCGTGCGTGGTGGTCATGTGCCCTCCATCTTGCAGCGTTGGCGTTGAGCGCGGGGATCCTGTGCAGGTTTGGATGGCGGAGGCCCCGCGCTTGGTTGGAAGGCCCCATGGCGGGAAGCAGCCCGGGGGACGAACCATGCGATTCGCGATCATCGGCGCGGGCGGCGTCGGCGGCTATTACGGCGGGATTCTCGCGCGCGCCGGCCACGACGTGCGGGTCCTGGCGCGCGGCGAACATCTGCGCGCCGTCGCGGCCGACGGCCTGCGCATCGAAACACCGGACGAGACGTTCGACACCGCGGTGACGGCGGCCGCAGACCGCGAGGCGCTGGGCGCCGTAGATGTCGCGATCGTTGCCGTGAAGGCGTTCGCGCTCGACGAGGTCGCGCCCATCCTCGTCGATCTCGCGCGCGCGGGTTCCGTCGTGTTGCCGCTGCTCAATGGCGTCGACGCCGGCGAACGACTCGCGGCTGCCGGCGTACCGCCCGGACGTCTGCTGACAGGGCTGACCTACATCAGTGCACGGCGAGTCGCGCCGGGCCACATCCGCCGGGCCAGCCCGTTCCACCGCGTCCTCGTGGATGCGCAGGCGCCGGTTGGCGCTGCCCGGGTGCGCGACGTCGTGCAGGCCTTTGCCGGTGCGGGGTGCGAGGCTGCGGCCGCCGAAGACATCCAGCTCGAGCTGTGGCGCAAGTTCATCTTCATCGCGGCTCTGGCCGCGGCTTGCGGGCTCGCGCGTGCGACGATCGGTGGCGTGCGCGACGCCCGCCTCGGCGCAGATCTGCTCGACCGCGCCGTCGCCGAGGTGGCCGCCGTCGCGCGCGCGCGGGGCGTCGGCCTGCCGGCCGACGAAGAGCAGCGCGTGCGCGCGCACATCGATCGTCTGCCCGCGGCGATGGAGCCCAGCTTTCTGGTCGATGTCCGGGCCGGCGGGCCGAACGAGCTGGATGCCCTGAGTGGTGCCGTCTCGAGATTCGGACGGGCGGCCGGCGTCGCGACGCCGGTGCACGACACGGCGGTCGCGGCGCTGTCGGCGGTGTGAGACCCGGCGCCGCGATCACGGGGCCTGCGGATCGTGACGCCACCCGTTCCCGGGCCGTCCCGGCGTGCTCCGGGATCGGCCGCCCATTGACGCGGGCCCCGCGACCGGTCGATACTTCTCAGGCGCGGCGATTTCCCCGACTTGACGGGCCGCGCTCCGGAAAACGCACGACCGTCTAAGTCGCGGCCCCTGGCCCGGGTCCCCGGGCCAGTTCCAGCGACCGGCTGAGCCGGTGCCGGTGGCCGCGCGGGCTCGACGCCCCGCAGGATCGAGACGGCCGCCAGAGCACGAAAGGGCAAAAATGCACGGTCGCACGACGACATCCAAAGGCTACACGTTCACCTCCGAGTCGGTCTCCGAGGGCCATCCCGACAAGGTCGCCGACTACATCGCCGACTCCATCCTCGACGCGCACGTCGCGCAGGACCCCGAAGCCCGCGTGGCTTGTGAGGTGCTGTGCAAGGAATCGCATTGCGTGATCGCGGGTGAGATCACGTCCCGTGCGACGGTCGACCCGGGGGCGGTCGCGCGCGCGGCCATCGAGGAGATCGGCTACGTCGATCCCGGCGAGCCGTTCAGCGCGGGGTCGGTCACCATCCTGTCGTTCCTCTCGCAGCAGGCCTCGGAGATCGCGCAGGGCGTGCGTCGCGCGGGTGCCGAGAGGCTGGAGCAGGGTGCCGGCGATCAGGGCATCATGTTCGGCTATGCGACGAATGAAACGCCCGAACTCATGCCTCTGCCGATCCTGCTCGCACACCGCCTGTCCAGCCTGCTGGCCGATCACCGCCGCAACGGCGGATCCTGGCTCCGACCCGACTCGAAAACACAGGTTTCCGTCCTGTACGAGGAGGGTGTGCCGCGCGAGGTGACCGACGTCCTCGTGTCGACCCAGCACCGGCGCGATTTCAGCCGCGACGAAATCATGAAGTTCGTGCGCAGCACGCTGGCTCCGCGCGCCCTGGGCAGCTGGTGGCACGAAGGGATCCGCGTCGCCGTCAATCCGACCGGCAGCTTCGTGCACGGCGGGCCGTCGGCCGACTGCGGCGTGACCGGTCGCAAGATCATCGTCGACACGTACGGTGGCATGGGCCGGCACGGCGGAGGCGCGTTCAGTGGCAAGGACCCCTCGAAAGTCGATCGCAGCGGCGCGTACTTCTGCCGCTACGTCGCGCGCCGGGTCGTCCAGGAAGGCCTCGCCTCCAAAGCGGAGATTCAGGTGGCGTACGCGATCGGTGTGGCCCAGCCGGTGTCCGTGAAGGTCGACACCTTCGGCACCGGTGACGACTGCGCCGCCGCCGCGTTCGTGCGCGAGTACGATTTCCGGCCTGCTGCAATCATCGAGCGTCTCGACCTGTTGCGTCCCATCTACCGGTCGACGACGAACTACGGCCATTTCGGGAAGCCGGGCCTGCCCTGGGAGGCGTGAGCCTCCCTACCAGGGCGGTCCGAAGCGCACCTCGAGGCGAGGCCGTCCGCCGCGCGCGATGCCGACGCCACTCTCGACGCGGCCGAACGGCGTCCACCACGTCACACCTGCCTCGACACCGGTGACCCAGCGCGCGGCGTCGAGCGCGCCTGGCGCATCCGCGACGGCGCCGGTGCGCACACGGATGCGCGCGTGGCCGTCCAGCGGCACCGGCCAGGCGACGTCGAGTCCCGTCACGATGCGGGCATCACCGCGTTGTCTGCCCCAGGCCAGGCCGGGCACGAGATGGTCGTCGCCCAGGGCAGGCCGCACATCATCCGGTGCACCGCCCCCGACGGCGGTGACATCCACGAGACCGGCCACACGCAGTCTGCCGAGCGATCCGCGCGCCGACGCGCGCACGCGAGCTCGTCGATAATCGATCGGCCCGTACCGGGCCTCCGCTTCGGCCAGGAAAGGCACGCCCACGACGAGTCCGAGCGGCTCGACGCGTTCGATCCGCACGAGCGGGCCGGTCGCGTTGCCGGTCGCCGCGGGGCCGTTGATCCGCTCCGCGCGCAGCCACGCTCCGGCTCGCCAGTCCGGCTCGATCCGCTGCCACGCGACGCCCGCCCACAGGCCCGTGCGCTGGATCGCGATTTCGGTATCGCCCGGTGCGAATCGGCGGATCTCGGTTTCGCGGAAGCCAAACCCCCCATCGGCGGACAGGCCCGGCAGGCTGGCGACCGGTCTGCGCAGTGCGAGCCACGCGCCGGCGTGCAGCGCCTCGTGCTCGCCGCTCAGCGTGACGGTGGTCGCCCCCGCACCGGGCCGCACGGCCAGCGCCGCCCATGCGCGTCCGCCGCGATCGGACTCGAAGGCCACGGCCCCGTTGATGGTCAGCGGCGGTGCCGCGTCGGTCCGCACCACGAGCACCGCATCCTGGTCGCCGCCTGCCGGGTCCGGCTCGATGCGCGGCCAGATGCCGTAGGCCAGTCCGGTCGCGTACAACCGGTCCATCGCCGTGAGAATGTGGTGCGGATCGAACGGGCCCACCGCGTCCGCGAAGGCCCTCGCCGCCAGCACCCGCAGGCCCGGGTCCTCGCCCTCGATGTCGACGCGCGTGATGCGGCGTGGTGCCGCCCGTGCCGTCCGGTTGGCGACCGTGCCGGGTCCGGGCGGCGCCTGACGCTCGGCTGCGCGGCGCCCCAGCTCGAGCAGCGCCGTGGGGTCGCTGGGAAAGACGGCTGCCGACTGGTCCGGGTCGATCGCAGGCACGATACCCACGCTGGCCTCGCCCGTGTCGATGCGCGCCCGCATCATGATCAGCCGGAACGCGCGGATCGCCGACTGCAACGGGTTCTGATACACGCCCTCCTCCGGCGGCCGGAGGACATCCACGGCCAGGACCTCGTCGTAGCCGGCAGCGCGCGCGACCCGGACGGGCAGGTAATCGGCCACACCGCCGTCCACGAGGGTCCGTCCCGCCGACAGCACGGGCGCGAAGACGCCCGGCACCGCCATGCTGGCGCGCGCGGCGCGAGCCAGGTCGCCGCTCCCGATCACCACCGCCTCGCCCGTCGCAAGGTCGGCCGCGACCGCACGGAAGGCGCGCGGCAGCGCGTCGAAGTCACCCCGCGCACGCGCGCCCGCATCGAACAGCTGGTGCGTGAGCAGGCGATTGACGCGCAGGTCTGCGACCGTCCCCTCCGCGTAGCGTGCGCGGTCGACGGCCAGGCCCATCTGCAGCATCGGGTATCGACCGGCCATGCCCGGCGCCGGCGTGACCGGCACGAACGCGAACACCTCGCGCCAGTCCTGCATCGTCGCCACCTTCCAGACCGAATCGGCGGACAGACCGGCGGCGTACAGCGCCCCGATGATCGCGCCCATGCTGGTTCCGGCGATGAAATCGGGATCCCAGCCGCGTGCCTCGAGGCCCTGCAGGGCGCCCGCGTGGGCAAGGCCGCGCGAGCCGCCCCCGCCGAGGACGAGCGCCTGCTGCGCCGTTGTCGGCAGCGGAGCGTATACCGCGGACCACAGGAGCAGGCCCATGAACCCCGCCGACGAGCGGCTGGCCCGGCAGATCCGTTTCATCGTCGAAGTTGATCGGCTCAAGACCGTCCTCCGCCGCACCTGGCTGACGGACGGGTCACGCCAGGAGAACAGCGCCGAGCACTCGTGGCACGTCCTGCTCGCCGCGCAGCTTCTGGCCGAACACGCGCCCGCCGGGACCGACGTTGCCCGCGTGACGCGCATGCTGCTGATACACGATATCGTGGAAATCGACGCCGGCGATACGTTCGCCTACGACCAGGCCGGACTGGCCGACAAGGCCGAGCGGGAAACGACCGCGGCAGACCGGCTCTTCGGCCTGCTCCCGCCCGACCAGGCGGCCGAATGGCGCGATCTGTGGGACGAGTTCGAGTCTGCCGAGACCGTCGAAGCGCGTTTTGCTCACGCGATCGACCGCCTGCAGCCGCTCCTGCTCAACGTGCACGCGAGCGGCGGAGCGTGGCGCAGTCACGACGTCACGCGTGAGCAGATCATCGAGCGCATGCGGCCCATCGAGCGCTCGACACCCGCCATCTGGCCGTACATCGTGTGGACGATCGATGAGGTCTGGGCCAGAGGGTGGATCCGCTCGAACGAGTGATCCCAACCCCATCCCCATCCCCATCCCGATCCCCATCCTGATCCCCATCCCGATCCCCATCCCCAACCCATCCCCATCCCGATCTCCCATCCCCAGACCCGAGTCCGTTTCTAGAGTGCGCCGATCTCCCACGGGCCCCACAGCGCATAGGTCGCACCCGGCTGCGTCGTCGCGAGCGAGCGCCCGCCCTGCACGTTGAAGAACAGCACGTGGCCGTCCGGACTGAACGTCGCGCCTGCGAATTCGGACGGGTCCGGCAGCCCGGGCGCGAGCGGCGCCAGAACCAGATCGATGATCTCCCCCTGCGGTGTGAGTCCCCGCACGTACTGCTCCGCGGTGCCATCCTCGCAGAGGATGAGACCGCCTCGCGGACTCGTGCAGATGTTGTCGGGACCCTCGAGCACATCGGACGAGGGTGACTCGAAGACCAGCGTGAGTTCGCCACGGTCGGCAGCGCGCGGCCGGTAGTGCCAGACCTGGCCGGCCGCCGCATCGCCGCCGTTCGTCGACACGAAGTAGATCCCGCCGTCGCCGGCCCAGCAGCCCTCGAGCCGCTGAAAGCGCGCACCGCCGCGCGACGTGCCGGCCCGGAAGACGGCCGCTGCGTCCTCATCGGCTGCGGCCGGGTCCGGGTCCTCGATCGCGACCCAGCGAACCGGCAATACCATGCCCGGCGTCTGACCCGTGATCGTGTCGTAGGCGGGCCGGCCTTCGATCGCCAGCATCTCCAGTCGGCCGCCATCGATCAGCCGCCCGGGCGTGTTCGGCAGGAACCGGTAGAAGCCGGAACCGGGCGATCCGTGCGGATCCGCCTCCCGCCACCACGCGTCCTCCGTTTCGTACACGATGCCGGTTGCTTCATCGACCGCCACCGCCTCGTGCACGAAGCGTCCCATCGCGGTCAGCGGCACCGCCTCGACTTCCCCGGGCGCGTCGACCGGAACCTCGAAGATGTAGCCGTGCCGGCGAGCGTAGTCGCGGGGCGGTCCCGTGACGATCTCTTCGCACGTGAGCCACGTGCGCCACGGCGTCGGACCGCCGGCGCAATTCGTATGCGTGCCGGAAAGGCTCACCCATTCGCCGACCAGTTCGACGTCGGTTTCGGCGCCGCGCTGCACGATGCGCACCTCCAGCGTCGTCGTACCGCCGCCCGCGTGCGGATCGTACGGACGCACGCCTATCGGTCGCGCCACACGCGCGCCGTCCACGATCTCGTGATTGCGGATGAGCCGGATGTTGCCGTCGGGCATCGGGAACGCCGCCATGCCATCGATGGCCGGCGGTACGATCAGGCCGGGGTCGACGAGCGAGGGGCGCGTCGTCGTGCTGAGACGCCGGCAGCCGAACCCCTCGGGGATCCACAGTTCGGGGCAGTCGACGGAAGCGGTGAGCGGGCCGTAGCCACCGGTCGCCCGTGTGGCGCGCGCGCCGCGCACCGCCGGGCGCGTGCACCCCTCACTCCACGCGACCAGGCCCGCGAGCGACGGTGTGACGGCGATGCCGCCGGTCAGCGCAGCTCTGCGCAGGAAATCGCGACGGTCCATCGTGGACAAGAAGAACCTCCTGACCGGGGCCGCATCAGTTGCTCAGCGAGCGACGCGCGCTCGACAGTGTACTGTCCCAGTACGCCTCGAGGGCCGCGTTCGATCCGCGGCAACCATCCACAACGCGGGCTGCCCATTCGATGTACGCCGCGCGCCGCACGTCGGTCCAGTCACGCGGCGGAGCGAGCACGACGTCACGCACGTTCATGATCTTGTCTGCGACCTTGATCTGCTTTGCGCGTCGCGAGAGGTGGCCGGCGTGCTCGACCTGCAGGCGCTTGCGTTCCCGGCTGGGCAGGTGCTTGGCGTCGGTGACTTCCTCCACGAGTGTACACACTTCCGTGCCGAAGACGGCCGCCAGTTCTTCCGGTGTCGTGCGCGTGTCCTCGATCGTATCGTGCAGGATCGCGGCCTGCAGCGTGACCGCGTCCTCCACGCCGCCGATCTCGGCCAGCAGCCGTGCGACCTGGATCGGGTGGTTGATGTACGGTGAGGCCTCCGCTCCCTTGCGTCGCTGGTCGCGGTGCTTGGAAGCTGCGAAATCCAGGGCCAGCAGGAGACTCAGCAGCGCGGAGCGGTCGCGGTTCACCGACTCGCCCCGAGCAGCGCGGCGTTCGCGAACAGCGGTAACAGGCCTCGCCACATGTCACGGAAGTTCGGATCGCCGGCGAACGCGATGATCCGGCCGCGACCCACACCTTCCGTCCACAGCCATGCGGTCTCCGCCAGGCGCTCCGGCACTTCCGGCCACAGGTAGCCGGCCAGTCGCAGGGAAGCGAGCGGTGCGTACCGTACGGCAATTTCCCCGGGCCGCAGGTCGCGCGGCGAGGTGTAGATGCGGTCGGTGTCGAAGAGCACCGGGATGTCGCGCGGGTGCACCCCGGCCGTCAGCCAGGCCAGCGTATCGGCGCGGGCACGCACGATCGCGCCGGGGACGCCCGCGGGCAGCGGCGCGCCGCCGGTGCTGTCCGCGCGCACCGTGTCGCGGCGCAGCCGGAAGCGCGACAGCCCGACGCGTTCCGTCGCGAGCCAGGCCGTCGCGCCATCCAGCGTGATCAGCACGCCCCCGTCGCGGACCCAGCGGCCCACACGTTCCCGCCCGGCCTCTCCCAGCGCGCCGTCGAGGCCGCCCGCGGACGCGGAGGGAAGGACCAGCACGTCGAATTCGTCGAGCAGTGCGCCGCCCAGAGATGCCGCGGGCACAGGCGTCACCGGATACCCGATGCGCTGGTCGAACGTGAACCATGCGAAACCGAAGGATGTGCCGCTGATCGGCGCACCGCCCGCCAGACCGATGCGTGGCGGCCGGATGTAGGACACGCTGTTGCTGCCCAGGTCCGTGCCCTCGTCGACGAGCGCCGAGGCGATGGGCGTCACGAGGGCGCCCGCAGCCGCGGCGTGGCGGCGGACCGTCCCGTGGACGTCGTCGCCGTTCGCCGCAACGCGCACGAGGAACGCGCCGTTGGCGAAGGTCCGGCCGGACACGGTGAACGATCGCGGGGCGTACCACGTGCGAACGCTGTCGGCCAGCAGCAGGGCCAGCATGCGGATGGAGGCGTCGGACCCGGCTTCGAACGCGTAGCCGTACGCCGCCCGCGCCGGGAGTTCGACCGGTGCCGCTTCGATCGATGCGACACGCTCCGAGCCCTGCACGGCGGCGCCCGTCCACCACGCGTTCACGCGGAACATGTACGGCAGGGCCCAGCCGGTCACGTCGTAGAACCGGTTGCCCACACCCGTGCGGCGTCGCTCCAGTTCTTCCGCGATGAATGCCGAGTCGAGCTTCGCGTCCGGCTCGAGCAGCGTCTTCGCCAGGCGTCCCTGCGGCTGGGCCAGATCGATGGCGTACGTGCCCGCCGGCACCCGCGCTGCGCGCGCGCTCGTCGTCCCGTAGGCCGTGGCCGATCGCAGATCCGTCGCCGTCCGCAGGCGGTGCACCTCGATGCCGTTGGCCAGCAGCCGTGCCACCAGTGTGTCGGCGCGGCCGTGACCATCGCGCTCGATCAGAACGGTGCGCAGCGGGCCGCGCTCGCCATCGGCCACCGCGCTCGTCCGGAACTCGACGTAGTCCCGCAACCGTTCCGTTCGGCGCCGGGCCGTGGCCAGCGCGGTCGCCCACGCCGCCGTGTAGTGGTGGTGCGCCGCATCGTGCAGCGTCATTACCGTCGCGTCCGAGCGCCGGATCGCGCCGCCGCTGCTCGACGCCTGCTCGTACGTCATGCCCACGGCGCCCGAGAAGATCGGCCACGATGGACCGTAGCCGGGATAGAACTCGTCGTAACCCTCGCGGGTGAAGAACGACCAGCCGTGACGATCGAAGGCCGCCGCGTTGGCGGCCGCATAGATGTGCCACCACTTGTGGATCGTCGCGTGCACGTTTTCGTGGATCGGATCCATGGGCGGCGCGAAGAAGTACGTCGAGCTCGATCCCATCTCGTGCAGATCCGCCGCCACGTGCGGCCACCAGCGCGTGAACGCTGACATGCGCGCCCGCGTTTCCGGATGCGAGTGGATGAACCAGTCCCGGTTGAGATCGAACAGGTAATGGCTCGTCCGCGCGCCCGGCCAGTTGCCCGAATGGATCATTGCGCCGGGCACGGCCGGGACGCCGAAGGCACCGCGCATGCGCATCACATCCTGGGCATGCCGCTCGTGGCCGTCCGGGTTCTGCACCGGGTCGATCAGGATGACCGTGCTGTCGAGCACCGTCCGCGTTTCGGCGTCCGTCCCCGCCGCCAGCTGGTACACAAGCGCGATCGCCGCCTCCACGCCCGACGCCTCGCCGCCGTGCACCGTGAAACCCAGCCAGACGATGGCCGGCATCGATGCGATCGCGGCGTCCAGCTCGCTCGCGCCTCGCCCGCGCGCATCCGCGAGCAGCGCCGCGCTCGCCAGGATGCGGTCCAGCCGGGCGTGGTTCGCCTCACTCGTGACCACCGCCATCAGGACCTCGCGGTCCTCGAACGTCCGGCCCAGCGTATCCAGCCGCACCCGAGCGCTCGCGCCCGCAACCCGCTCCAGGTACCGCGACAGCAGATGGTGCGGCGTGAAACGCTGGCCCACCTCGTAGCCCAGCACCGTCCGCGGCGCAGGGATGGCCGGGTCGTACGTCCCGCCCGTAGCGAACGGGTGCTGCGCCGCGACGCTCGCCGCGCAGGACAGAAGGAGAACCGCGGCTCCGTTCGCTCGTTTCACCCCTGCACTCCTCATCGCTGGATCGGTCGGTTCCACGCTCGGGCGCATGAAGTTAGCCGGGCCGCCTGTCCCGGGCCACGCGAATTCGCGCCCGGTCCGACGGTGCGCGGCGCTCTTCCCGCGGCCTGATGCGTTGCGAGACAGGCGTGGGGCATTCGTCCCCGCCCCGCGCCGGGACGCGCGGATAACGATCCTCGCAAGTCGTTGACTGCACGAAAGTTGTGGTCTCGGGCAGGCGCGGCCCCGTTTGGCATCCACATTGCTATCCCAAGGATCGACGGTTCGCCCTCCGGCGAGTCGCACTCTCCCGAAAAGGATGGCGGGAACATGACAAGGACGTGGACACGGCTCGCGGGGCTGGGAGCCACCGCACTGCTGGTTGCATGCGCGGACGTCGGGTCATCGGGCAGCGAAAGCATCGATCCGTTCGCGTCGCTCATCAGCCAGGTGCCGTCCTGCGGTGGCGTGCCGGCGACGATCTACCAGACCAGTGAAGGGGAATGGGTCCGCCCGGCGGGCGCGTCGGTGTTCCCGCTGGCCGGCGGCGGGTTCCGCATCAACGGAACCGCAGGCGATGACGTGATCGTCGGCTCGGCCGGCAACGACGTGATCCTGCCGGGTCTCGGCAACGACATCGTGTGCGCGGGCGCCGGCAACGACCTGATCGAAGATGCCGGCGGCGACGACCGGCTGTGGGGTGAGGACGGCGACGATCGGATCATCGCCGGGCCGGGCAACGACCGCGCGGATGGCGGGCGCGGCAGCGATCTTCTCATCGGTGGTGCCGGTGTCGATGAACTGCTCGGTGGCCCGGGTGCCGACAGGCTCTACGGTGACCGGCCGGGCCGGCCGTTCCAGCCGAAGGATGCCGCGTTGGGCGGGTCGGGTGTCGACACCTGCTCGGCAGACATTGTCGTGGATTGCGAGATCGCAGGCTGAACCGGTCCCGCGCGCCCGCGGGTCGGTTCGCGACGGGGGTCACGCAGCCGGGAGGGGGCTGCGTGGCCCTTCGTCCTTTCCGGGACCGTTTGCGGGTCCCCGGGCTCAGAGCGAGCGGGCCGGCCGCACGGTGGGGCGGGGCAGATCGTCGCGCGTGAAGGCGGCAGCCGGGACAGGGTCCTCGCCCGGGTTGATGAACAGGTCCTCCTCCAGGCCGCGCTGCTTTTCGTACAGACGGCGGTAAAGGCCGTCGTTCTCGAGCAGCTCGCGGTGCGCGCCCCGCTCGACGATGCGCCCGCCCTGCATGACCAGGATCTGGTCCGCGCTACGGATCGTCGAGAGCCGGTGTGCGATGACGAAGGTGGTGCGCCCGGCCCGCAGGGTACGCAGGCCGTCCTGGATGAGCGCCTCGCTCTCGCTGTCCAGACTCGACGTCGCTTCATCCAGGATGAGGATGCGGGGGTCGGCGATGATCGCGCGGGCGATCGCCACACGTTGCCGCTGACCCCCGGACAGTTTCACGCCGCGCTCGCCGACGATGGTATCGTAGCCCTGCTCGAACCGATCGATGAACTCGCCGCAATGCGCGATGCGCGCGGCTTCCCGGATCTCCGCATCCGTCGCGTCCGGCCGGGAGTAGGCGATGTTGTCACGGATCGTGCCGTCGAACAGGAAGTTGTCCTGCAGCACGACACCCAGCTGGGCCCGATAGTCGCGCAAACGCACGCTGGTCAGGTCCTTGCCATCGACGCGGATCACGCCCTGCTGCGGGCGATGGAAGGCCATCACCAGATTGATCAGCGTGCTCTTGCCGGCGCCGCTCGGCCCGACCAGCGCGGTCGTCGTCCCGGCCGGGGCCCGCAACGAGATCTCGTGCACGACCGGCTTGTCGTCGTCGTACCCGAAGGTGACGGCATCGAATTCGACATCACCCCTGACTTCGCCAAACGGTTGCAGGTCCTGGTCCTCTTCGTCTTCGGTGGTCATCGCCCGGATTTCACGGATCCGGTCGAGTCCCGCGAAGGCTTCGCTGATCTGTGTGCCGATCGACGCGATCTGCACCAGCGGCGCGACCATCATGCCGACGAAGAAGACGTACATGATCATGTCGCCCAGCGTCATGGTCCCTGCGATGATCGCGCGGCCTCCGACGATCATGATCAGCACGCCGACGCCGCCGACGATGACACTCGACAGTGCCGTCACCGCCGATGTAGCCGTGATCGTCCGCGCGATGTTGCGGAACAGCCGGTCCACGCCCTCGCCGAAGACGGATTCCTCGCGAGGCTCCGCCGTGTACACCTTCACGAGGCGTACCCCGCCCATCGCTTCTCCCAGGCGGCCCGTGACCTCCTCCTGGATCTTCCAGCGCTCGTGGAAGATGGGACGGAGCTTCTTGAACGCGTAGGCCATCACGCCCGCGAACGCGAGCAGCAGCACGATCGCGCCCACCGTGAGCTGCCAGTTCAGCCAGACCAGCACGCCGAGGGACAGAAAGGCGGTGAAGAGGCCGCCGATCAGCTGGACGAGGCCGGTCCCGACCAGGTTCCGGATCCCTTCCGGATCGTTCATGATGCGCGAGATCAGCGCGCCGCTCTTCGTGCTGTCGAAGTAGCGCACGGGCAGGTGGATGACGTGCGCCTGCACCGCGGCACGCATGTCGCGGATCGCACGCTGCGCGGCGATGCTCACGATCTTGGCCAGTCCGAACGAGGTGCCGGCCTGCACCAGCGTCGCGATGCCGGCGGCGGCCGCGAGCGGGACGAGCAGATCACCGCGGTTCTGGCCGAGCACGGTATCGATGAGGAACTTCGAGGATGCGGGCAGGACCAGGCCGGCCAGGCGACCGATCACCATCAGGCCCAGCCCGATGGACAGCGGTCCCCGGTGCGCTACGACAAGCGCCCAGGCCTCTTTGCGGACATCCCGGAACCTGACCCTTTTCGCCACATCATCAGCTTAACGGGCCTTGCCACGGCGCGAAAGCCCGCGCACGACGGCATGCCGTGCCTGCGGGCGAGGCGCGCCGGGTGCACCTCCACCCGCGCGCACGTGGAACGTTGCGCGCACCGTGAAGGATCGTCGCTCAGTCTGCGGGCGGAGCCGGTGGTGCGGCGGGCGCACCCGTGAGATCGAGCGTTCGGGCGTCGCCCGAAGCGGCGGCGCGTTCCCAGATCAGTCGCGCCGCCACCGCGTCTTCGACGGCGAGCCCCAGCGATTTGAAGATCGTGATCTCGGTCGGGCTCGACCGCCCGGGGGCCTGACCCACCAGCAGCGCGCCGAGTTCGCCGCGCACGTGTTCGGCACGGATCCGTCCCTCGGCCAGCGGGATCAGGATATCGCCCGCTTCGGCAAACGCCGCGGCACGCGCGTCGACCCAGACGCTCGCGTTCGCGACCGCATCACTGTCCAGTTCGCGCGCATCGGGCGTGCTCGCTCCCACGGCGTTGATGTGCGCCCCCGGCCGGATCCGCCGCCCCTCCAGAATCGGCTGCCGTGCGCCCGTCACGGTACACACGACGTCCGCACCGGTCACCGCCTCACCCGGCGAGTCGAACACATCGACGGCCAGCCCGGAGCGGTTGTGTACGGCAGCGGCGAAGCCGCGCGCGCGCCCCGCATTACGGCTCCATACGCGCACCCGTTCGATCGGGCGGACCGCGCAGATGGCGTCGAAGTGCGACGCGGCCTGAACGCCCGATCCGAGGATGGCCAGCACCGCCGCATCGGGCCGGGCCAGGGCGTCCGTCGCGACCGCACTCACGGCAGCCGTCCGGATCGCCGTGACCGCCCCGGCGTCGATCAGCGCCCGCACCTCGCCGTGCTCGCCGAACAGCACGACCACGCCCTGATGCGTTTCGTGCGGCGAGCCCGCGTTGCCCGGAAACAGCGTGACCAGCTTCACGGCCAGCGCCTCCGGCCGCGAGACCCACGCCGGCATCACGTAAAGTGAGCCCCGTCCGTCCGGCACGTGGATGACGGGTCGAAGCGGGACGACCGCGTGCCCCGTCGCCAGCGCGCTCAGCGCCTGACGCATCGCATCGATGCACGCGTGCAGCGGCAGCAGCCGCCGGACCTCGGCGGCGCCGACCACGAGGATGGCGGTCATGGCAACTCCCGGTACGGGGGCAGGGTCGTGCCGGATGGCCGATGCCGGTGAACCCGGTCAATTCCGTGCTGGCGATTGACCGGCCCGCGCGTTTCCGGCATTTTCGATCCGGTCATACCCTGATCTTACTCGGTCAAAACGGCAGATACGATCATGCCTTATCCGGACCTGATGACGGCGCCGATGCGCAGGGAACTCACCAGCGCGGGCTTCGTGGAGCTGCGCACGGCCGCCGAAGTCGACGCGTTCATGGACCGCGCGAAAGATGGATCCGCGATGGTCGTCGTCAACTCCATCTGCGGCTGCGCCTCCGGCTGCATGCGGCCGGCGGTCGTGCGGGTCGTGGCAGGCGAGGAGCGGCCCGCCCACCTCGGGACGGTCTTCGTCGGTCAGGACATCGAAGCCACGGAGCGGGCGCGCCAGTACTTCGCGGACCACCCGCCGTCCTCGCCGGCGGTGGCGCTGTTCCGGCAGGGCTCGCTGGCGTTCATGCTGGAGCGGCATCGCATCCAGGGCCGGCATCCGCAGATGATCGCCGAAGAGCTGGAGTCGGCGCTGCGGGAGCTGGGCCACACCGAGTCGCACCGCTGAGTCGCGCGCGGCGTCAGCGGCCTGGCCGGAACGGAGCCAGGTCGAACTGCGGCGCGCGGTCCTGCACCAGGTCGGCCACGACCTCGGCGACGGCGGGGGCGAACTTGAAGCCGTGGCCGGAGCAGGCGCTCGCGACGACGATCCGGCCTGCCTCGCGTGTGCCGATGGAGAAGTGCCGGTCGGCCGTGTTCGTGTAGAGGCAGACGGCGGCATCGGCGACCCGTCCGGCGGCCCCGGGCATCATCGCCTCGAGAAGCGTACGCACGCGCTTTTCGTCGTCCGGCTCCGGGCGGCGGTTGACGGTGTCCGGCGTACAAACGACGCCCTCGTGATGGATCGCGCACTTGACGCCGTCGCCGAAATCGGGGAAGGCGTAGACGATGCGGTCGGGCGCGTACTCTCTCAGCACAAGTGGCACGCGCCGGTCGTCGAAGACGCCATTGCCCGGTCCGGGCTCGTACCAGAAGACCGTCTGTCGCTCCACATCCAGCCCGATGTCGACGAACGCGGGAAGCCACGGTCCGAGCGCGAGCACCAGTCGGGACGCCATCACATCACCGCTGGACAGGTGCACGGCGACGGCTGTGGTCTGCGCGGTCCACCCCTCGAGCGCGACGCCGGTGCGGAGGGTGGCCCCGCCGGCA
>JBFFZF010000054.1:0-24747 GCA_041568755.1 Longimicrobiales bacterium
GCCCACGCCGTCCTGAGACATGTGCATGCTGGACCGCAGAACGTCCGGCTGACCGAAGTCCCGGATCAGCCGCGCGTGCAACGGGCCGCCACGGGCGACGGTCAGAATGTCGCCGTCGAAATGGCCCGTGAAGACCTCGAAAGCCACCCGGCGCGATGCGCCGTCGTTGCGACCGGTAGCCATGCCGCCCTGCGGATCCCAGGGCGATGAGCGCATCGTCTCCCTGCCCTGCCACCTGCCGGCCAGCTTCTCGAGCCTGCGGTGGTGTTCGGTGACCTTCGGGATTCCATCCGGCTACCTCCCGCGCGAGTCGCGGTAGACGATCCCGGCCTTCATGACGAAGACGACGCGCTGCAGCGCGCTGATGTCCTCCAGAGGATTGCCTTCGACGGCAATGATGTCGGCGGCGAGACCGGGTGCGACGGCGCCGATCTCGTCCTGCATGCCCAGCGCACGCGCGGCCACGGACGTCGTGCTGCGAATCGCATCCATGGCCGGCTGCCCGGCCACCTGCACCCGGTAGATCACCTCGCGCGCGTTCTGGCCGTGCGCGCCCGCCACGGCGTCCGTCCCGCCCAGCAGGAGCAGATCGGGGTGCTCGAGCGCGCGCCGGAACATGTCCAGCTTGAGCGGGATGCCCTCTTCCATGTAGCGGAAACCCTGCTCGTCGTAGTTGCCGATGCCCAGGAACCGGTGCTTGTTCTCGATGTAGTTCTGCGAGACCAGTCCGATGTTGGGCTCGAAGAACGTGCCCCGCTCCGTCATCAGCGCGAGCTCGGCGTGCGTGACCTGGCTGCCGTGCGTGACCGCCGTGCACCCGGCCAGCGCCGCCGCCCTCGCCGCTGACGCGGCGTGCGCGTGCACCCAGATGCGCCGGTCGACCGCGCGTGCCTCCTCGCACGCGGCGAGGATCTGCGCGTCCGAGAGCGTCTGGGCACCGCCCTCGCGGATGCTCCTCGAAGCGAAAATCTTGATCACGTCCGCCCCCTGCGCTGCGGTGCGCCGCACCCATGTGCGGATCTGGTCGGGCGTGAGCGATGGGTCACTCAGCGATGTGATCGAGGTGAGCAGCCGCGGCCCGGGCAGCACGCCGCGCGCCAGCGCCTCGCGCAGTTCGACGTCCGACGGCGCACCGATGCTCTGCACCGTGGTGAACCCTGCCAGCAGCGTGGCGTACGCATTCTCCGCGGCGAACAGGATGCGCTGTGCCGGCGATTCACCCTCGTTCGAGGCCCGGCCGTCCGCACCGAAGTGGTTGCCGATGTGCACGTGCGTGTCGATCAGCCCGGGCAGCACGGTCAGCCTCCGCAGGTCGTACGTCACGGCGCCGCCGGTGTAGGCGGCCACACCCGTGATGCGCTCGCCGGCCACGGTGATCACGGCATCGGTCAGCACGCCGCCTCGCCCGTCGATCAGCGTGCCGGCGCGGATCGTGACGGGCTGCTGACCGGCGATGTTGACCGGTGCGAGCGACAGGACAGCGAAGTGCAGCGCGGCGAGGATCGTGCGAGCGGTCGGCATCATGGTGCACTGCTCCGGGGAACCTGCGTTCATACCGGGAGCGACCCGGCGCGACGCATGATCGGCAGCGTCGCGCCGGGCCGTTCGGATCGCGGCGCGCGGTGCGCGCTCAGTTGCCGTCCACCGTCGCGCCGAAGCGGGTCAGCACCGCGTTGATCGGGTTGTGGATCGTCGTGAAGAGACTGCCGGCGAAGAGCAGGCCGACCGGCTTCCCGTTGTCGGCCTTGTTCTTGCCCTTGCCGCGCGCGACGAGCAGCGATCCGGAGTCGCCGCCCTGGCTCATGGCCGTCGTGACGATCTGGCCCACGAAACGAGCCACGCCCACTCCGTAACCCACGTTCACGGTGGCGTTGATGGCCGTGATCGTGCCGCTGGTATGCTCCGTGGTACGGCCACACTTCTGGACTTCCATGTTGACCGCAGCCGCGAGGGTCTGCGTCTGTGGCGTGCCGTAGCAGTCGCTGGTGCTGGCATTGTCGACCATGGCCGTTGTCGTGGATGCGATGGCGGCATCCATCACGTTGTTCGCCGCGGTCGAAAACACGATGGGCTGGTAGTCGATGACGTTGCCAATGACGTCGCCGGGCACCGAACCGCCATCGAACGTGCCCGGCTGGATGACCGGGTCACCGAGTGTGCAGCTGTAGTTCGCCGTAGGCGAGCACCCCAGGAAGTTGCTGGCCGCGTAGCAGTGGTTGTTGCTGAGCACGACAGCCGCACCGCCGATCGCGAGACGTGCACCGATCGAGCAGGCCGTGATGGCCGGGTGGCCCGTGGACATGCCCAGCCCGGCGGGCCGCTCGCGCGCGGTGTGGTCGACGTCGTTCTTCGGACCCTTGCCCGGCGGCGGGCCCATCTGCGCCTGCTGCTGCGCGAGCAGCGCGAGCGATACGATGTCACCGGTCACCATGATCTCGACCGGGAAGCCGGCCCACGAGGTCGGGATGCCCGCGGCGGAGGCCGTGCGCAGGAACACCTTGATCGCGGGCCGTCCGTCAGACGTGACGCCGACACCGGTGCCGACGACGTTGTCGTTCGCCATGAGCGACGGCGTGATGGCCTCCTGCGCGACGAACGCCGCGCCCAGCTGCTCGGGGCTCACCTGCAGATCGAACACGGGCCCGCCGACGTCCGTCGGCGCAAGCGCATCCGGCCGATCGCCCGAGCAGGCGGCCACCAGGGCCAGGACGACGAGGACGGCGAGGGGGCGGAACGGGGATCGCGGCAGCGTGGAATGGGTCATGCGGCACCTCCGGCGCTGGGGTTCGGGCAGGCTGCGCGGCGGGGCGCCGGACCCTGCGATGCCGGTTGCAGGCGGACGTTGGTCGAGCGGATGCGACTTCCCGGTACGGGTCGGGCCCCGACCCACTATGGGCCGGGGGCACCGGCACGGGCAAGCACCGCGCCGTAACGCCGCTGTCAGCACAGCACAACCCGCTCAAGCCCTGGGGATGTCCTTGTCCGGATCGACGAACGGCCTGGGCACGACGATGGCGTTGCGCACACCGTGTTCAGGGACGGCCACCTGGAAGCGGGACCCCGGCTGGGCGTGCGCGACCGGCACCATCGCGTAGCCGATGTTCTTTTCGAGCCGGGGCGACCAGACGGCCGAGGTGACGCGGCCGATCGTGGCGCCATCACTCGACACCAGCCACTTCGTCGCGTTGAACGGGAGCGGCGCTCCATCGATCTCGATGCCGGCGAGCTTGCGATCGACGCCCTCCGCGGCCGTGCGGCGCAGCGCGTCCCGGCCGATGAAGTCGGCCGACTTGTTGCGATCGATGAGCCACTCCAGACCCACGTGGTACAGGTTGTCGTCGAGCGTCATGTCGGCGCCCCAGTTCAGGATGCCGGCCTCGATGCGCCGGATGTCGGACGGCCCTGTGGGACGGATGTCGTGTGGCTTGCCCGCCTCCATGATGCGTTCCCACAGATCATCGCCCCTGCTGCCGTCGCGCAGATAGATCTCGTAGCCCACCTCGCCGGACCACCCGGTGCGCGTGACGATGACCGGGATGCCGTCCAGCGCCGTCTCCATGAACCAGTAGTACCGCAGCTTCAGCACGTCATCGCCGAAGAGCGTCTGCACGACGTCCTTCGCCTTCGGGCCCTGCAGCTGGAGCGGGGACACATCCGGCTCGCGCAACTCGACGCGCAGGCCGGCGTTCAGCGCGACGCCCTTCGCCCAGAGCAGCACATCGCTGTCGGCCAGCGCCAGCCAGAAGTGGTTCTCGCCCAGACGCAGCAGCACGGGATCATTGATGATGCCGCCGTCGGCGGCCGTGATGGCCACGTACCTGCCCTGGCCGACGGCACAGCGCGAGAGATCGCGCGGCGTGAGCATGTTGGTGAACGCGAACGCGTCCGGTCCCGTGATTTCGACCTGCCGCTCGACGGAAACATCCCACAGCGTGACGTGCCGGATCAGGTGCCAGTACTCTTCCTCCAGATCAGCGAACGCGATCGGGAAGAGCATGTGGTTGTAGACGGTGTACGCCTGCGCGCCCCAGCGCTGTGTCGCGGCGAAGAACGGACTGCGGCGCAGGCGAGCGCCCCGCTGGACCTGATTCATGTCGAAGCTCATGGCTCGTGCAATCTCCGTCGTTGGATTTCAGTCTGCGGCCCGGCGCGTCGGCCGGCCGGCATCGCGCAGCACCCGCCGCGCGGCCAGCCAGCCGGGCGCGCCGGCGATGCCGGGACCCGGGTGCGCCCCCGCACCGCACAGGTACAGGCCCCGTACCGGCATGGCGTAGCGGGACCAGCCGGCGATGGGGCGCATGAACAGGATCTGGTCGAGCATCAGCGCGCCGTGCGAGAGCGCGCCGCCGGTGAGGCCCCAGCGCTCCGCGACATCGGCCGGCGTCAGCACGGCCTGGTGCCGGATGCGATTCGAGAAGCCCGGCGCGATGGCATCGATTGCCGAGCTCACCTTTTCGGTCAGCGCTGCCGACGCATCGGGGTCGTCCGGGCGGGGCGACCGTCCGGGTGGCACTGCGTACTGCACGCGCGCCACGACGACGTGGTGGTCCGGCGGCGCGAGCGTCTGCCAGTGCAGCGTCGGGACGGACAGCTCGATGTGCGGTTCGTCGGGCGCGCGGCCGTACTTGAGCGCATCCGCGGCCCGCTCGAGCGTATCCGTACGTGCTGTCAGCGAGACCGTCGCGCGCAGCGCCTCACCGTCCAGGCCGGGGAACCGGGGCAACGCGTCCAGCCCGTACATCACGCTGGCCGTGCAGCCGTGGAACCGGATGTTGCGCACCGCCAGCAGGAGCTCGGGGTCGAGCCACACGGGATCGACCAGGTGGAGCAGCGTCTGCACCGGATCGGCGCTCGACAGCACGCGCGGCGCGCGGATCTCCTCACCCGAAACGAGCGTGACACCGATCACGACGTCGTCGTCCACGTCGATGCGTGCCACGCGCGCGTCCGTGCGGATCGTGACGCCGGCACTCTGCGCGGCGTTCAGCGCGGCCGCGATGAACGCGTCCGGCCGCGTGTGCCACGGGCTGCACCCGCCGAGCGCGCCCGCGGGCGCGCCGGTCAACCCGTGCAGCAGGAGGAAGCCGGTGCCGCCCGCCTGCGGGCCCAGCACACTGTCGTGCACGCCGCGCGCCGCAACGGCGGCGCGCAGGGGCTCGCAGCGGATCGACTCTTCGACGAGTTGCTGCACGGACATCGGAATCGTGCGCAGCAGGTCGATCATGCCCTCGCGGCCGAGTGCGCGGAAGCGCCGTCCCAGTCCGAGCAGTCTGAGCCACGCGCCGAGATCGGCAATGTCGATGTCGGGCGCCGGCCCCGCGTACAGCGCCTCGAGGAATCGCGTGAGCGCGTGCAGCCGTCGGGTGAAGTCCGGCCACGCCGCTGCGTCATTGTCGTCGAACCGGCCGATCGTCGCGGCCGCGCCGACGGGATCCGCCGGCAGATGCAGGAACGTGCCGGGCTCGACGGCGACACTCGTACCGGCACCTGCGCCGCCCGCAATACGCTCGAGGCCGCGCAGGTCCAGGCCGCGCGCGACGACCGGCGGCACCCACTCGCCTGCGCCGCCGAACGGCACGCAGCGGAAACCGGGCGCGAATTCGAGCGGCGCCGCCAGCCCGCCGGGCTCCGCCTGCGCTTCCAGCACGACGACGCGCGATCCGGCCCGACCCAGCGCGCCGGCGGCGGTGAGGCCGTTGGCGCCCGCACCGATGACGATCGCATCGAACGCGGCGCTACTCATGTTGCGCCTCGCCGGCTCGCCGCGTCGCGCCCGAGGATGCGCAGGGCGGCCAGGCGGCCTGATGCACCCATGATGCCGCCGCCCGGGTGCGTGCCGGACCCGCACTGCCAGTACCCCCCGATCGGGGTCTCGAACCGGGACCACGCGGGCGCGGGCCGCAGGAAGAAGAGCTGCTGCAGGGCCAGCTCGCCCTGGAAGATGTTGCCCTCGCTCAGCCCGGTCATGCGCTCGATGTCGAGCGGCGTGATGACCTGGCGGTGCAGAATGCGTGACGGAAGATCGGGCGCGTAGCGCGTCAGCGTTTCGATGACGGCATCGCCGAACGCTTCGCGCGCGCTGTCGGTCCAGCCGCCCTCGATCTGCCAGGGCGCGTACTGCACGAATATGCTCATCACGTGGCGGCCGGGCGGAGCCATGTCCGGGTCGATGACGGACGGGAAGACGATGTCCATGTACGGCTGCCGCGAGAACCGGCCGTACTTCGCGTCATCGTACGCACGCTCGAGGTACGTGACGCTCGGACTGATCGAGACGGCGCCGCGGTAGTGCCGGTCGGTGTCCGGGAAACAGGTGAAGCGCGGCAGCCCGGACAGCGCGAGGTTGACCTTGCCGGATGAGCCGCGGAACCGGTAGCGGCGGATGCCCTCGACCAGGTCGTCGGGCAGGAGAGCGGGATCCACGAGTTGCGTGAAGGTCCGCCGCGGATCGAGGCCGGAGACCACGATCGGCGCTTCGATCTCCTCGCCGGACTCGAGCGCGACGCCCGTGGCGCGGCCGTTGCGCACGATGACATGCGCGACATCGGCGTCGGTGCGGATCTCGGCTCCGGCGGCGCGCGCGGCACCCGCGATCGCCTCGCTGATCCCGCCCGTGCCGCCCTTCTGGAAGCCCCAGGCGCGGAACGCGCCATCGATCTCGCCCATGTAATGGTGCAGCAGCACGTACGCGGAGCCCGGCGAGCGGGGACCCAGGAACGTGCCGATGATGCCGCTCGCAGACTTGGTCGCCTTCAGCGGATCGAATTCGAACCACTCGTCCAGGTAGTCCGCGCTGCTCATCGTCATGAGCTTGTAGAGCGCGTGGAACCGGGGCGCGCCGAGCGAGCGGAAGTGGCGGCCCAGTCGCAGCAGCCCGCGCAGATCGGACGGCGCGAGCGATGTCGGATCCGGCGGGATCATCCCGAGGATGGGCTTGACGGCCATCGCCATGTGCTGCATGAGCCGGCCGAACTGCGGCATGGCCTCGGCATCGTGCGCCGAGTGGCGCGCCAGCTCGTGGCGGCTTTCGTCGGGATCGGCCCACGCGCCCAGGTAGTCGCCGTTGTCGAGCGGCGTGACCGTGCTCTCGAGCGGCAGGATGTGCAGACCGTGTCGCGGCAGATCGAGCTCGCGCACGATCTCCGGCCGCAACAGACTGACGACGTAGGAGAAGACGGAGAAGCGGAAGCCCGGGAACACCTCTTCGGTGACCGCGGCGCCACCGACGAGCGGGCGGCGCTCGAGCACGAGCGTGCGGCGACCCGCACGCGCCAGGTAGGCGGCCGCGACCAGACCGTTGTGACCGCCGCCGATCACGATCGCATCCCGGCGCCGGCTCATGCGCGCTTCCGCTCTGGATCGTAGAACGGCAGCTCGCGCACGACCGCTTCCGCGCGCAGACGCTGGTGCTCGACCGTCAGTTCCATGTGCAGCCGCGTGCCTGGCGCGTGGTGCGGGGCGCGCAGGTGGGCGAGCGCGAGCGACTGCTTGAGCAGCGGTGACCAGCAGCCGCTCGTCGCGTAGCCCACCTGACGACCGCGGCGATAGACCGGGACGCTCGTGCGCCATGCGATGGCGGGCTGGTGGGCGGGCAGCTCGCGGGCACTGTGCAGCCGTTCGATCGAGTCCCAGTCGACGGCCAGGCCGACGAAGCGCCAGCCCGACGGTCGCGCGCGCTCCGCACGCAGCGCCAGCCGCCCGTTGAACGGGCCCTTGTCGGCGCTGACCGTCCAGCCCAGGCCCAGCTCGAACGGCGAGGAGAACTGTGCGTCGATGAGCGCGTGGAAAGCCGAATGGTAATCGACGCCCAGCATCACGAGGCCCGCCTCGATGCGCGCGATGTCGAGCGCCCAGATCCCTGCGGGCGTGATGCCATGGTCGGCACCGGCCTCGCCGAGAGCGTCCCACAGCGCGAGCGCGTGCGCCGCGTCGACCCACAGCTCGTAGCCCAGGTCGCCCGTGTAACCGGTGCGTGTGATCGTGACCGGTGCCCGACCGATGCGGGTGTGCAGCAACCGGAAGTAGCGCAGGGCGCGGAGGGCCGCGGGCTCGTCGACGCACGCCTCCAGGATCGCTCTCGACAGCGGGCCCTGCAGGGCGAGCGCGCCCGTACGCGCCGACTCGTCCTCGATCGTGACGTCCAGCCCGACCGCGTTGAGGCCCAGCCAGCGCAGGCCCGGCTCCGCGCTGGTCATGCGGAACGTCGACTCGTCCAGCCTGCTCACCGTGCCGTCGTCGACCACCTTGCCCTGGCCGTTGCACCACGGCGAATACAGCACCTGACCGACGCGGCATTTCGTGACGTCGCGCGTCACGGTCCGGTCGAGCAGCCGGCGGGCATCGCGGCCGCGGATGCCGTACTTGTAGAGCGGCGAGACATCGATCAGCGCGGCGGCGTTGCGGATCGCCGCGTACTCGCGTTCGGGTGAGGACTCGTAGGCGCTCGCCATGAGGTGACCGGCCCAGCGCCGCCAGGTACCTGCGCGCACGAGCGGGCCGGTCCGTTCATGGAACGGCGAGGTCTTGAGCATGGCAACGGAGTCTAGGCGGGTGCCGTGCTCCGGGCAACGCCGACCGGATCGCACGTCGCGGTGCTCAGCCCAGCCGCACCGCCACGATGACCATGAGCGTCGCCAGGAACAGGCTGAGGGCGAATCCGGCGACGCGCAGCGCCAGATGCACGAGAGGCGAGCCGGCGGGTGTCACCGATTCCGTCCTGCGGATGTGTCCGCCCGACAGCTCGAACATCCAGCTGGTCACGAGGACGACCGGGAAGCCGAGACCGACCAGCACGAAGAGCGTGCGCGTCACGCCGATCGGCAGCGGGATCAACTCGGCCAGGCTGGCGGCGAAGCCGACGACCAGCGCGGTCACCGCGAGGTATCCGACGAACACGCGCAGCACGCGGCGCCGCATCATCTCCTCGAGGAACTCGCGCAGGACCGGCATGTTGTCCAGCACGTCGAAGCCGGACGCTCTGCGCGCCGGATCGTCCAGCCGTTCCAGCGCGCGGGCCAGCTCGCTGGCCGACGGTCTGCGTTCCGGCTTCTTGGACAGGCACCGCAACAGGAGCGCGGCCAGCACGGGCGAAGTGCCCGGTCGGATCGACTCGAGCGGGATCGGCGCCGCATTGAGGTGTGCCTGCGTCAGCGCCGCGCGCGAGTTGGCCCGGTAGGGCGGGCCCAGGGTCAGCAGCTGGTACCCCACCAGGCCGAGGCTGTAGATATCGGAGGCGAACGTCACGGTCTCACCGCGCAGCTGCTCGGGACTCATGTACGCCGGATCGCCCAGCAGCTGACCCGACTTGGTCAGCCGTGTCACGGCCTCGGCCCCGGACTCCGCGACGGCTGCGATGCCGAAGTCCATCAGCACGGCCCGGCCCGTGGCGCGCGTCCACACGATGTTGTCCGGCCGGACGTCGCGGTGAATGATGTCGTGGGCGTGCGCCTCCGCGAGCGCGGCCGCCAGCTGCTCCAGGACCGCGCTGGCCTCGTCGTCGGTGAGCGCGCCTTCGGCCGCCAGCGTGTCCGTCAGATTGCGGCCCTCGACGTACTCCATGACGAGATAGGGCGTCTCATCGGAGAGCAGACCGACACGATGGACCTGGACGACGTTGCCGTGGACCAGCGACCCGGCGGAGCGGGCCTCCCGTTCGAAGCGTGCGCGCGCGGTGGGGTCCCTGGCCAGCTCGCTGCGCAGCACCTTGATCGCGACCAGGCGGCCGAGCGCCGTGTCACGGGCGAGCCAGACCCGGGCCATCGAGCCTTGCTCGATGGGCCTCAGGATCTCGAACTCGTCCCCGAGATCGGCGTCGAGGCGTTCGTCGCGCGCGTCCATTTACGATGCGGGAGGTCCCATGCAGTATAGGCAGCCCACAGGGGCCGGGCCAAGTGGGGCGACCGGGACCGGCGCCGCGACCTCGCCGCTCCGGCGCGCGGTCGACCTGGCGCTGTGGGCCGCGCTCCTCGGTGTCCTCGCGTGGCGGTTCGGGCCGCAACTGCTCGCGGCCTCGGGCACGTTCGCCGAGGACACGCCCGCGCCGCCCTTCGTGATCGAGACACTGGACGGCGGGCGGCTCGCGTCCGATGACCTGCGCGGCCGCGTCCTGGTCGTCAATTTCTGGGCGACGTGGTGCGGGCCGTGCCGGCTCGAAATGCCCGGGTTCGAGCGGGTCCATCGCGATCGCAGCGACGATGGCGTCGTCATCCTGGGCCTCTCGACGGACGTGACCGGCAGAGACGGCGTGCGCGCGTTCGTGCGGGAACGTGGCGTGACATACCCGATCGCCATGGCGACGCCGCAGTTGCGCGCGGCCTTCGGCGGATTCCGCGGCATCCCCACGACGATCCTCATCGACCGGCAGGGCGTGATCCGGCACAGGATCACCGGCTTCATGGCCGAGCCCGTCCTGCGCGCCGCGATCGCGCGACTGCTGGGGCCGGAAGATCCGTTGCAGCCGGAAACCGGGAGCGGTCCCCGCCCGTAGGGTGGCTCGCCCGCAGCGGATGCACGGCCCGCCCTGCCAGGTCGTGCCCGCCGACGACTCCACGGCCTTGCCACACGAACGGTGCCGCCCCATGCACACGCTGCTTCAGGACATGCGCTACGGCCTGCGCATGCTGGTCAAGACGCCCATCGTCACGATCGTGGCGGCATTTTCCCTTGCGCTCGGCATCGCAGGCGCCACCGCGATGTTCGCGCTGGCCAGCTCCTTCTTCTTCGAGCCGCTCCCGTTCGGCGACCAGGACGGGCTCGTCATGGTCAGTGAGCTGCGCCGCGGCGAACCGCTCGAGAACGCGGACGGCGTGTCCGCCGCCAACCTGCGCGATCTCCAGGCGGCAGCGACCACGACAGCGACGATCGCCGCCTACACGATCGAAGACGTGAACCTGACCGGCCTCGAACAGCCCGAGCAGATCCGCGTGGTCACCGGCACGCCGGACATCTTCGAGGCATTGCAGGTCCCGATCCCGCGCGGCCGATCGTTCCGCGCCGAGGAAGGTGTGCCGGGCAACCGGGGCGTGCTCGTGCTGACGCACCCGTACTGGCGGCAGCGCTTCGAGGAGGATCCCGGCGTCCTGGGCCGGATCGTGCACATCGATGGGGCCGCGCACACCATCATCGGCGTGACCGGGCCGGACTTCGAGATGGTGCCCGCCGACGTGCAGGCGTTCCGGCCGAGCGACTTCACGGAGCAGACGAACCGTGCCCGGCGCATGCTGTTCGCCTTCGGCCGGCTGCGTCCCGGTGCGACCGTCGCGCAGGCAGCCACCGACCTGTCCGCGACGTACACGCGACTCGAGACCGAGTACCCGGACGCCAACCGCAACCGGGTGCTGACCGTCCGGCAGGCCCGCGAGTGGTTCCCCGGCCCGACGGACACGAGACTCGTACTCGTACTCGTGGTCGTCGCGCTGTTCGGCTTCGCGATCGCGTGCACGAACGTGGCCAACCTGCTGCTCGGCCGGGCCGAAGCGCGTATCAGGGAGATGGCCGTGCGCACCGCGCTGGGTGCGGGCCGCGGGCGCGTGCTGCGCCAGCTGCTCACCGAAAGCGTCCTGCTGGCCCTGACGGGCGGCGCGATCGGGACGCTGTTCAGCGTCTACGTCATCCGCGGCCTGCGCACGGCAATGCCGGCGGAGATGCCGCGCGCGTTCTGGCCCGTGCTCGACGTGCCCACACTGGCCGTGACCGTGCTCGTGGTCATGGTGGCCGGCGTGCTCTTCGGACTGGCACCGGCCCTGCACGCCACCGGCGGTGGACTGCGCGAGTCGCTGGGCGAGGGCGCACGCGGCGGGACGGCCGGCCGGCGCCGCAAGCGGCTGCGCAGCGCATTCGTGATCACCGAGGTCGCGGTCGCGCTGGCCCTGCTCACCGGGGCCGCGTACCTGATCAAGGCGATGGACGTCCTCGTGCGCACCGATCCCGGCTTCGATCCGGCCGGACTCATCACCTTCGAGCTCAACCTGCCGGAACATCGTTATCCGGAGACCGCCGATCTGGCCCGCTTCGCCGCCGACGCGGAGCGCACGCTCGCCGCGATCCCCGGCGTGCAGGGCGTCGCGATCATGAGCTCCCTGCCGCGCAGCCGCGGCAACCCGGCGTCCGCGTTCCACATCGAGGGCGCGCCCGAGGTCGACCCGGCCGAGCGACCCGTCACCGGCTGGCAGTCCGTCAGTCCGGAGTACTTCAGCACGATCGGCGTGTCGCTCCGTTCCGGGCGCCTGCTCGAGGCGGCCGACCGTGCAGACACGCAACCCGTCGCCGTCGTGAACCGCGCCTTCGCGGCGCGTTACCTCCCCGACGGCGATGTCCCGGGCTCCCGCATCGAGATCATGGGCACGTCCCGCGAGATCGTGGGCGTCGTCAGCGACATCGTGCAGAGCCGGATCCCTTCCGGTGGCATGGTTGAGCCGGCACTCTACGTGCCCGCCTCTCAACAGCCACGCCGCAACCCTCGCTTCGCGCTGCGCACGGCTGGCGACCTCGCCACCATCGCGCCCGCGATCCGGCAGGCCATCGCCACAGTCGACCCCGAGCAGCCCATCGCACTGCTTCGGTCGCTCGACGAGCACACGGACGAATCGCTCGCCGGGCCGCGCGTCATCGGCATGTTCGTGCTCGCACTCGGCATCCTGGCCATGATCCTCGCGTCGATCGGGATCTACGGTGTGATGGCCCAGGACGTCTCACAGGCCACGCGCGAGATCGGCATCCGCATGGCCGTCGGTGCGAAGAGCTCGCAGGTCGTCGCCATGGTGACGCGCCGCGGCCTGGCCATGACCGGGATCGGTCTGCTCGCCGGCGTTCCCCTCGCACTGCTGATCTACCGCGGTGTCGTCGCCGCGATCGGTCTGTTCGAGGTGTCGCTCGCGCCCGACTACGCGCTGGCCGCCGCCGGCCTCCTCGTCGGTGTCGCTGCCCTCGCGTGCTGGCTGCCCGCCCGGCGCGCTGCACACGTCGAGCCCGTACGAGCGCTGCACGGCGAGTGAGGCAACGACGAGGCACAGCGAACTCCGCGCTCTCCGCGGTGAATCAGATCCGTTCTGGGGGGACACCCGGACAGCAAACGGTTGAACGGCCTTTAAAACCGCGGAGAGCGCGGAGGGCGCGGAGAAGGAACGTGAAGCGAATGAAACAGAACGAAGACAGGAAGCAGAAATGGAAAGAGGAACAGGAGCGAACAAGAAGAGAACGAAACCGTCATCTCCCGTTTCGATTCCCGTCTCGATCCTCGCCGTAGTGTAACAGGCGGACGTCGTCGAGGACCTGTCGCAGTCTCATGTTCGGTCACCGCAGCTGAGGTCCAACCCCGTCACACACAGCCCGCGCCTCCCTCAGCCCTTTCTCCGCGTCCTCCGCGCTCTCCGCGGTGAATCAAATCCGTTCCACCGGACACCCGGACAGCAGAAGAAAGAGGCGGGACGCCGCGCGCCCCGCCTCCTGTACGACTCGAGCCTCGTCCTCAGGCTCCCCCGGGCCCTCCGCCGCGGCGCCCACCGCCGCCCTGGAACGGATTCCGGATCGCGTTCGGGACCTGCTGCCACTGCTCGCGGGTCAGGACGCGCTCGACGTCGCGCAACGCGTTCGTGACCTCTCTGCGTGCATCGTCGAGCTGCGGCTGGATCTCCTGGAAGATGCGGCCCTGCTCCTGTCCGCCCGCCGCCGAGTCGAAGCGCCTGCCCAGATCTTCGCGCCGCTTGTTGAGCTTCTCCTGCAGCGCGTTCGAGATCGTCTCGATCTGCGTGACCTGTTCGGCCGTCAGCTTGAGCGTGTCCTTCAGCTCGAGCAGGACGGGGATCGGATTGGCCAGCATGCGGTCCATCATGCCGACGGCGTTGAAGCCGCCGCGGCCGCCGGTGCTCTGACCGATCGCGCGGATCGAGGCGGGCACGCGCTGCCACTGCTCGGGCGTCATTTCGCGTTCGGCCTGGCGGAGCGCCTCGCGCGACTCGCGTTGCGCGCCCTCGACCTGCGGTTGCAGCTCGAGCTGGAAGCGCTGCATGAGTTCCTGCGGGTTGCCCCGTCCGCTCTGCATGTCGCGTATGATCTGCGCCGGGTCGAGGCCGGCCAGGATCGGCTCGACGGCCGCGCGTCGCACGGCCAGCTGCGCCGCGACGGTGTCGCTCAGCAGCTGCAGCTTCGCGACCTGATCGGCGGTCAGCGCGAGCGAATCGCGCCGCGCCAGGATCTGTGCGATGGGGTTGGCCATCGCGGTGTTGAGGATGGAGTCGACGTTGATCGTGCCGCCCTGCATCAGCGAGCGCATGTCGACGAGCCCCGCCAGGCCGGCCAGGCCGCCGGCGCGGCCGCCGAAGTCGCCGCCACCGAAGCCGTCGCCGCCGAAATCGCCGCCGCCGCGGCCGCCGCCGAAACCACCGCCGAAGCCGCCGCCGAAGGGCGAGGCGATGGTGCCGAAGCCGCGGTTGTTGATGCCGGGCTGGCCGCCGATCGCGAGCCGGCCGGAGAGCGTGACCGAGAACGCGTTGCGGAACGCGTTCGGCCCGCGCCGCGTCTGGCCGAAGCCTTCATTGATCTCGTACCGGAACCGGTTCTCGGCGGTGTTGAAGCCGACGACCTCGAGCAGGTTCGCGTCGGCGCGCTGGCCTTCGCCCCAGCCCTTCATGTTGTCGGACCCGTTAATGAGCTGGTCCAGGCCGGTCAGCACGTTGCGGCCGTCCACGGACAGCGTCAGGCGGCGGCCGAACGTCGGCAGGTTGGGCCGGATGCTGGCACGCAGGTCGAGCGACTGCGTCCAGGGGTTCCGGCACGAGTTGCGCTCGGCGATCCCGCCGGCCTGCGACTGCAGACAGTCGCGCACACTGCCGGGCACCACCGCGAACAGCCGGTTCATGCCGTTCAGGATCGCGGTGTCCGTGGTCGTGCGTGTGTCGAAGATGAACGCGCGGTCGTTGCGCGAGCCATCGCCGTTGATGTCGCGGTTCACCATCGGCGTGAACGGCGAGCCGGAGGTGAGGCGTGTGATCGCCGTGACCTCGAGCGACTGCGAGATCGGGTACGACAGCGTCAGGTTGAGCGTGTGGCGCCGGTCGTTGCTGCTCGTGCCCCACTCGGCCACGTTCGGGTTGCCGGCCGTCGTGGCCTGCGTGAAGCCGCCGATGCCGCCGCCGAAACCGCCGCCGCCGAAGCCGCCGCCGCCCGTGGCGGAGCCCTGATCTCGGGCGTAGGTCAGTGTGTAATTGACCGAGAACGTCGAGTTGCGGATGGGCAGCAGCCCGCCCGCCTGTGCACTGAACTGGTGCGTCGACGACTTCCGGTCGGCCGTCACCTCGTAGACGTTGCCGAACTCGTCGGTCACGCGCGACGGCGCCATGGACACCGCGCCCGTGCGTGTCACGATCGCGGACGGATCTCCGTAGAACGGCCGGTTCTCGCCCGCCAGCGTGAAGCTCCGGGCCGTATTCAGGTTGATGTCCTCGTAGCCCCACAGTCCGAGGCCGAGCGCGTACGAGTACCGGAAGTTGCCGTTCAGCCGGAACGGCAGCGGCGTCCGGTAGCCCAGGTCCACGCGCAGCGAGGACGGCAGCGACTGGTCCGGGCTGACGAGCGTGACCGTGGGCGCGCGCAGCGACAGCGCGTCCGGCACGCCGGGCCCGCCGTCCGCACACGCCGTCGGGACAGCCGCCGGGTTGCCGATGTAGAGGTCCCAGTCGGGGACCGGCACGGCGCTGCCGATGCAGATCAGGCGCTGCTCGGCGTCGGACAGGCCGGTCTGGCGCGCCGCGGCCGAGAACACGTTCAGGGGGGCGCGGCCGGCGAACATGCCTATGCCGCCGCTCACGCTCTTGGCCGCCTGCCCCTGCCGGTTCAGGCGGTAGCTGAACCCTAGCCGCGGGCTCCAGCCGGACGCGTCCGGCACGATGTCGTTGCGCCGTCCGAACGCCTGCTCGAGGGCCGGGTTGAACGGGATGGTCTGGTCGAGCTTCGTGTAGTCCCAGCGCAGCCCCATGGTGATCTCGAGCGGCTGGCTCACGCGCCAGGTGTCCCCGATGTACAGCCCGGTGTTGATCGTGCCGGTGCTGGACTCGCGCGGCGACAGGGACCGCTCGAAGCGATCCGGCCGGTTGTTCTCGAAGTCCTCGAGCGAGTTGAACGTCCACGTGCCGAACAGGTTGTCCGTGGCGCGCTCGTTGCCCCGCGACCGCTGCACGTTGCCGCCGATCTTGAGCCGGTGCAGCTGGTTGCCGACGGGCAGCAGGAAGGACAGGTCGTTCGAGAACTGGAAGTCCTTGCTGAAGCTCTCCGTCGGCATCGCGCGGTTGCCGCCGAACACGAGCGTGCGCGTGCCGCGGGTGCCGTCTTCGAAATCGGAGGTAACGCGGACCTGGCCCTCCGGCATCTCGATGAAGGGCAGCGCGTCGTTGCGGTTCTCGCTGAACGAGAGGTTGAGCGCGTTCGTCCAGTTCGTGCCGAAGCGTGATGTCAGCGTCAGCGCGGCCAGCCAGTTGTCGCGCTCCGTGTCCCCGCCGTGCTGCGTGAGGTCGAGCGAGTTGATGCGCGTGCTGTCCTGGCTGTTGTTGTTGAAGTTGAAGCGCGTGGACAGCGTCTGCGACTGGCTGCGGTTCTGCACGATGTTCCAGTCGAGGCGGCCCTGCATGCGCAGGTCGTCCGAGCCCTGGTTGTACGAGCCGGTCTGGCCCTCGATCGGGAACCCGAAGCCGCTGTTCAGGATGTTCAGGAAGCGACCGATCGAGTCGACCGAGACGCCCGAGCGCTGCGCGGACAGCGGGTCGCTGCCCAGCGCGAAGCGGTGGTTGACGTTACGCGTGAACTGCGTCGAGACGTTGTAGAACAGCTTGTTGCGGACGAGGGGCCCGCCCCACGAACCGCCCAGGTTGTGCCGTGTGAAGGCGTTCGTCAGCGGGTTCGACTGCAGCTGCAGCGCATCGTTGTCGAACCGGTAGCTCAGCGAACCGGCCGAGCGGTTGTTGCCGCGCGCCGACGTCATCGAGACCTGGCCGCCGGCGAACCCGCCGCGCGAGGCGTCGAACGTGCTCGTCGTGACCTGCGTCCGCCGCACCCCTTCCTCCGGAATGCCCATCCCGCCCTCGCCCAGGATTACGCCGTCCAGCGTAATCTGGTTGAGCAGCTCGCTCATCCCGGCCACGGAGAAGCCCATGCGGCCCGACAGCGAGTCGAGCGATGTGCTCACCACCCCGGCCGCGAGCAGGGCCAGCGTGTTCGGGTCGAGGTCCGGCAGCGGCAGGCGGTTCAGCATCTCCTGCGGCAGCTCCGTGGACTGCTCCCCGGACTGGCCGCGGCCGGGCGGCGGGCGCTGGCCGACCACATCGATACCCTCCAGCTCGATGGCCTGGGGCGCCATGGTGAAGTCGGTGAGCAGCAGCTCCTCGTCGCCGGTGCGCACGACCGACTGCACCACCTCCGCCATGCCGAGGAACGAGACGCGCAGCACGTACGAGCCGCCGCCGTCCGGGAAGATGAGCATGTAGCGGCCGTTGCCGTCCGTGATCACGGACCGCGAGATCTCGGTCTCGATGGACATGGCAACAATGCGCGCGCCGACCACCGGCCGGCCGTCTCTGCCGATCACCTTCCCGGTCAGCACGTCGGCGTTCTGGGCCGCCGCGGCACTCGGCACCAGCAGGGCCAGCGCAAAGGCGGCTCGGATCAACCAGCGCATGGGGAGTCTTCTCTCGATCAAGGTGCGGCAAGCGTGCGGGCAGGGCCCGACTCCCATCAGTTTCGACAGTCTATGACGCCGCCAGGCTGCAAAGTGTTGGATCGACCGGGACGGACGGCCGTGCCGGGGCCTGTCCGGCCGTGGGGCACGGACCGGGCGGGTCGGCGGGCGCGGTGAGCGCGACGACCTCGGCCCCGGCCGCATGCGACCTTGCCTCGGCCTCCCGCGTCGTCAGCGACTGGAGCAGCGCGGTCGTGGCTGACGAGGACGACCGTCCCGTCGTACGCCTCGATCGCAGCTCGAGCGCCTCGATCGACTCGACATCGACGTGATTCGTCGGCTCGTCGAAGAGCAGCAGATTCGCGTTGGACAGCACGATCATCGCGAGGGCGAGCCTCGCCTGCTCCCCGCCGGACAGCGCGGTCGTCAACGGTTCGCTTCGCATGCGGCGAGCGCACGCTCGCATGGTTCCGGTTGCTCATGCGGCAGGCTGGCGGCGGGGTGACCACGGGCAACCGCCCCCGGCCCGGCGCGAGAGGCCGGGGGCGGCACGGCGGCATCAGCGGTGCGGCGCCACCGGCACCATGATGTGCGCCCACGGAGTGCCGGACCACATGACGTAAGGTCCCCCGCCATCGGGCCGCACAGGCAGACCTGCCAGCATGGCCACGTCGGGTACCGCGATCATGAGGTGCGGCGGCGTGACGTGCCACTGGTTGTCCGCGGTGGCCGCAGTCGCGAACGGATCCGTCACACTGGAACCCGCATCGCCCTGGAGCATGTAGCCTATACCCATCTTCGTGAGGACGGGCGGGGTTTTCGCGGCCCAGGCGTTGACCAGTGCCAGCCATGCGTCGTCCAGACACATCGGGTCCTCTTCGGCCGCCGTGACCGCGGCGGGCGAGCTGGGGAAGCAGGTCCATCCGTTGGTCCCGGCTCGCAGCTCCGTGGGCGCGCCGCCCTCGGTCGCGGGCCAGTCCATGATGGTGGCATCCGCCGCAATCGAGGCCGGAGCCGCCGACATCGCCTCTCTGATCCTGGCCTCCGGCGTGCCCGGGGCGGGCATCGACTCCGCGGCCGGCGCGGATTCCTCATGGGGGGCCGGCTGCTCCGTGGCGCAGGCTGTGGCCGTCGCGAGCACCGCGGCGGCGATGATCCATCGATCGCGCATCGTCGACCTCTCTTTGTTCCGTGATGGCTTCAGCGCAACCCGTGCGTGCTGCGGCGGTTCCGCAGCGGCCGGATCGCGGTCGGGTCGAAGAAGCGGCGTGGAGGGGGGCGGGCCGCCGGTACGGAGCCGCGCCGGCGGTGCAGGAAGCAGCGGGCAGCCCGTTTGGGCCGCATGCATGGACCTCCGTTTCGAGGCGACCACCAAGTATCGCGGCCCCGCCGCGGGATCGCCAGCCCGGGTGGCTCGGACCGGGGCCCGGAACCCGGCGCGAACCTGTGCAGTCACGGCGGTGTAGGGTTGGAGTCGTCGCAGAACCCGCCAGGAGGGCAGCATGAAGTCGATGTCCGTGCTCTTCCCGCTCGCGCTGGCCGCCGCCGGCACCTCAGCCGCCACAGCACAGAACCCCGCGGACCCGCCCATTCAGGTCTGGCTCGATCAGGACGGCGAGTTCGACCAGGGTGACACCGGTCGCGTCTGGGTCCACGCCGCCCGCGACGGGTTCCTGCTCATCCTGCACGCCGACGGCGACGGCCGCGTCCGCGTGCTGTTCCCGCTCGACCCGATCGAGGACGATTTCGTGCGCGGCGGCGTCGCACTCGAGGTGCGTGGCCGCGGTGACACGAACGCGCTGTACATCGATGAGCGGTCCGGTGAAGGGCTCGTGCTGGCCGCGTGGTCGGCGGATCCGTTCCGCTTCTCCAGCTACGTGCGCGGCGACCACTGGGATTTCCGCGCCCTCGCCGCGGACGGCTCGCGCCACGACGTGGAAGCGGGGCTGCTCGACATCGTGTATCGCATGGCCGACGGCAGGCCGTTCGATTACTCGACCGCACCGTACATCGTAGGACGCACGTACGCCCGCACGGGTCTGACCTCCAGTGTATCGTACGCGAACATCACGTATTCGTCCGCGAAGCCCTGGTGCTACAACTGCTACGACGACTGGCGTTTCGGGTTCGGCTTCGGCTGGAACGTCGGCTTCCACTCCGGCTTCAGCCTCCACATCGGGCTCGGTTCACCGGGGTTCTACGGGCCCGTGGCGTACGACCCGTTCTATCACCCGGTCTGGTACAGGCCCGTCTACTACGATCCGTTCCGCTACCACCACCACCGGCCGATCTGGTCGCGCGGCGTCTGGGCATGGAATCCGTGGTACTGGGATCCGTACTGGTACCGCCCGGGGCCGCACTACCGCTACGCGGGCATCGGCATCCACTCGCGCCGGGACCGGTGCTGGGGTGATCCGTACTGCTTCCGCGATCCCTATCGCGGGCGCTCGGGCTACGCCACCGGCATCGCGCTCGGGTCCGGCTGGAACGAGCCCGAACCGCCGCGGCGTGGCGGGTTCGTCACGCCCGATGGCTACACGCGGGGCCGTGACCAGCAGGGTAGCAACAACGTGCGTGTGATCGGGCTGTCCGAAGAGATCGGACGCAGCTCCGCGGTCGCGCGCCGCACGGCCGCACGGGCGGGTGATGACCGGTCCGCCATCTCGACCACCGAACCGATGCGCGCGCGGACGCCATCGGACATCGGGCGGCGTGCCGTTTCGTCGGCCGTGGCCAGCGATCCGGATGGAAGTACGACGCGCTCGACACGGGCGCTGCGCGAGGCCGTGCAGTCGAGCCCGCCGCAGCAACGATCGGCCGCTACGACGAACCGCTTGCGTGAGGCCGTGCAGGCCAGCCCGCCGCAGCAACGATCGGCCGCTACGACGAACCGCTTGCGTGAGGCCGTGCAGTCGAGCCCGCCGCAGCAGCGCTCGGCCACCACGACGAACCGCTTGCGTGAGGCGGTGCAGTCGAGCCCGCCGCAGCAGCGCTCTTCGCAGAGCACGAACCGGCTGCGTGAGGCCGTGCAATCCAGCCCGCCGCAGCAGCGCTCTTCGCAGAGCACGAGCCGGCTGCGTGAGGCCGTGCAATCCAGCCCGCCGCAGCAGCGCTCTTCGCAGAGCACGAGCCGGCTGCGTGAGGCCGTGCAAGCCAGCCCGCCGCAGCAGCGCTCTTCGGGCGCGCGCTCGGCCACGAAGATCATCGTGCCGGACCGGTCGGGTTCCGACAATGCGCGGGCCAGCGTCCGTTCGGTTCCCGATCGATCCGACCGCGGCACGACGCGGGCGCCCACGCGTGCGCAGCCCGAGCGTTCCGGGATCACGAGAGCCGTACCACCCGCCCGGTCCAGCGGGTCGAACAGCACGACGCGCAGCCGATCGGTGCCGATCACGCGGTCCGGACCACCGGCCAGTTCGCGGTCCGGCGCGGTCCGTTCGGGGGGTGCTTCGTCGTCGCGGTCCGGGGCGGTGCGCTCGGGCGGCTCTTCGTCGTCACGGTCCGGCGCGGTGCGCTCGGGCGGCGCTTCGTCGTCGCGGTCCGGCGCGGTGCGCTCGGGCGGCGCTTCGTCGTCGCGGTCCGGCGCGGTGCGCTCGGGCGGCGCTTCGTCGTCCCGCTCGGGCAGCGCCCGCGCGAGCGGCGCCTCGTCCTCACGCGGTTCGGCGTCCGCGCGGGCCGGGTCGCGGCGCGGTGGTGGCGGCTGAGGCCTGACCTTCGACGCGAAGTTGGCGTCGACCGGCGCCGTCCTCTTCAGGGCGGCGCCGGTCACGCATCCGGCACCGGCCGCCAGGCGTCGCCGCACGGGCGTCCCGTGCGCTTGCATGACCCGCGCACGTCTGCGAGGATGAGCGCCATGCATTCAGCCGGACCGACTCGACACCCCAACCTCGCTTCGTGACCGACGGCCGGGCCGGACCGCCTGCAGACGGGAAGGACGCACCCCCCGCGCCGGTCGCCGCGGCCGCGCGTCCCGGCGGGCGGCCCGGCCGCAGCTTCGATCGCTCGATCGTCGAGGGCCCGGTCCTCGGGGCCGTCTGGAAGATCGCCTGGCCCACGATGCTGCAGAACATCATCGGCGGCCTGCAGGGCATCATCGATCACGCGATGGTCGGTAACATCGTCGGCTTCACGGGCAACGCGGCCATCGGCGTGAGCTGGCAGATCTTCCTGGTCGTCATCGTGTTCATCTCCTCGCTGTACACGGGCATGGGCGTGCTCGTGGCGCGCTTCGCGGGCGCCGGCGATGAGGACAAGGTCAACCGCACCGTCTATCAGGCATTCCTGACGTCGATCCTGCTGTCGGTCGGCGTGCTCGCACCCATCGGCTACGTCCTCTCCCCCGCGCTGCTGGACATCGTCAATGCCGCGCCGGAAGTGAAGGCCGAGGCGTTGCCGTACCTGCGCACCATGTTCCTGTTCAGTTTCGGGATGCTCGTGTTCTTCATGCTGGGCGGCGCGCTGCGTTCGGCGGGCGATGCGCGCACGCCACTCCGCATCGGTGTGTTCGTGACCGCGCTCAACATCGTGTTGAACATCATCCTGATCCGCGGGTTGGGCCCGATTCCCTCGTTCGGCACGATGGGCGCCGCCATGGGCACGGTCATCGCCACGGGCAGCGTGAGCATCTTCGCGATCGTGATGCTGCGCCGCGGCTCGTGGGTCGTCTCGTTCCCGCGCGGCATGTCGCTCAGACCGGACATCGAGATCATCCGTTCGCTCTTCCGGTTCGGCCTGCCCACCGGGTTCCAGGGCGTAGCAATGAACGTGGCCGGTGTGCTGCTGCTGCGCTTCATCGGCTCGCTCGAGCACAGTGCGGAGGCGCAGGCCGCATATGCGGTCGGTTACACGGAACTCTTCTCTCTGATCACGTGGACCTCGGTGGGGCTGATGGGCGCGACCGCCGCCGTCGTCGGCCAGAACCTGGGCGCGAAACAGCCGGAGCGCGCGATCTCCGCGGTGCATGGCGCCGCGCGCATCGGATTGGGCGTCGCCGCCGCCGTCAGTGTCCTGTTCCTGCTGATCCCCGACGCGCTGCTCGGCATCTTCGGAATGGACGACCCGATCGCGACCGACATCGGCATCCTCCTGCTCCGCTACCTCGCCATTTCCGGTTTCTTCATCACGGTCGCGCTCACGTACACCGGTGGTCTGCAGGGGACGGGTGACACGCGCAGCCCGCTGTGGATCTCGATCATCTCGCAGATCGTCGTGCCGCTCGGCATGTGCTGGATCCTGCAGGAGACCCGCGGCCTCGAGGCCGCGGACATCTGGCTGGCCATCGTCCTCGGTCACCTCACGCGGGCGGCGCTCAGCGTGCTGCGCTTCCGGCAGGGCAAATGGCGCCAGATCGTCGTGGACATCGGCCCCGCGCGCATCTGACCGACCCGCTGGCCGGCCACATGCTGGCGGGTCGACGATTCGCGTACGTTTCCGGATACCACGCCGCAACAGCACGGGCCCGTCCCGGGTAGGGACGCGGGCCGTGGCCGACGGCGGGCTCACGGAGACGACCGATGTCCCGCCCGCCAATCGGCTGTCGCCTCGACCACGCTTCCCTTTCCATCCTCGTCCTGACGGCGCGTCCGGACGCGGTCAAGGCGGAGCGGGCGGATCAGTCGACGACGCTGGCCACGCTGCTGATGAACCGGTCGAGGCTGGTGTCGCCGCGGACCTCGATGCGCGGCAGTGCCAGCAGCGGGTCCTGCATGCGTGCGGCACCGGCCCGGCAGGAAAGGCCGTACACGAACCCGCACGCGCCGGCCAGGTGCTGCACGATGTCGTCTTCTGCGCCGAACGGATAGGCGATGGCCGGGATCGGCTCCGCCAGCTCACGGTGCAGCGCGGCCCGGCATTCGGCCAGCTCGCGGACCACGTCTGCCGGCGGCAGCGCGGTCAGGTGCGGGTGCGTCGCGGTATGGCCACCGAACCGGCAGCCGCGCGCCTCGAGCGCCCGCGCGTCGTCCCAGTCCATGAGCGCGACCGTCTCGCCCCAGGGCTGCATCCACGTGCTTCGTCCGCCCATCCGGCCCGTGACCAGGAAGACGAGTGCGGAGAAGCCGTAGCGTTCGAGCAGCGGCCATGTGTGCGTGACGAAGTCGCGATCGCCATCGTCGAACGTGAGCAGCACGGTACGGCCCGGAAGCGGCGCCCAGGCGCGTGCGGCCGCGGCCCACTCGTCGAGTCCGATACTGCGGAAGCCCGCATCGCGCAGGTAGCGCAGCTGTTCCTCGAACGCGCCCGGCGCAAGCCGGTAGCGTGCATTCGCGTCAGCACCCTCTTCACCGATCCGGTGGTACATGAGGATGGGCAGCGTCCATGTTCCCCGTTCCGTCGTACGGCGCCGCGTGACCGGTCCGCCGCGCCGGAACCGTGCCGCGATGCGCGGCTCGGGCGGCAGACTCTCGATGACATCGACCACGGCGAACCCGCCGTCGGCCGCATCGGCGACCGCTGCGCGACGCAGCAGGTGGATGCGGTACACGGGCGAACGCGCTTCGCGCAGCGCCTCGAGCGACGGCTCACTGGCGAACACCGTGCCGATCGTTCTGGCACCGAACGGGACGTCCCAGTCCAGGCCCTCCTCGGCTGGATCATCGGCCAGCACGTGCGTGTGCGCCATGAGGAGATATCCTCCGGGCGCGAGCGCGGCGGCGAGTCGCGCGGCGGTGCGCGCCAGCGTCTCACGATCCTGCAGGTAGTAGAGAACCTCGCTGCAGACGATGAGATCGAACGGCCCCGGCAGCGTGTCCTCCGCCAGATCGAGCCGCCGGAACGTGATGTTGTCGTGCGCGGCGCAGCGCAGGGCCGCGCGCTCCAGGGCCAGCTGCGCGATGTCCGTCGCGACGAGCTGCTCGACGCGCGGCGCCAGCAGGTTCGTGAAGAACCCGGTCGCACAGCCGATCTCCAGCGCACGGCCGATGCGGCCTTCCGGGAGAAGCGCCAGCGTCTGCTCGTACTTCCGCTGCTCGTAGGGTGACGCGTAGACCCACGGGTCATCCGCGGCGGCGAACACGGCCTCGAATCCGTGTCGGTCCCAGGCGCGCGGCCGGTCCGGGCCCGTCGCACCGGTTGCGGCCGGCTGGCCC
>JBFFZF010000055.1:0-24590 GCA_041568755.1 Longimicrobiales bacterium
CGGCGGGAGACGAACGGCGGGTGGGCGGCGGGTCACTTGCCTGATCCCTTCCTCGATCGTCATCCTCCGCCAGACCCTGCGCCCCGCAGCCGGAGGCCGGAAATGTCACACCCGAAACGACCGCGCCTTCCCCGCCCCCCTTCACCCTTCAACTTCTCCCTTTCCCTTTCCCTCTCCCTCTCCCTCTCCCTGGCTGCGCAGCAGCCGTTCGACCTCGTCATAAGGGGCGGCACGGTCGTGGATGGGACGGGTGCGCCGGCGTACCGCGCGGATGTCGGGATCCGCGGCGACCGGATCGCCCGCATCGCACGCGACGGCATCCCCGCGGACCAGGCGCGCAGCGTCCTCGACGCGCGCGGCCTCATCGTCGCGCCGGGCTTCATCGACAATCATGCGCACATCCAGACAACGATCCACGAGCATCCGCTCGCGGAGAACTTCCTCCGTCAGGGCATCACATCGATCATGGCGTCGCTGCACAGTGGCGATCAGCCGTGGCCGCTGGACGCGTACGCCGGCGGCCTCGACATCGCGCCCAACGTCGGTTTCTTCGCCGGCCATTCGTGGACCCGCTCGCGTGTCATGGGGTCGGCCAACCGCGCGCCGACGGCAACGGAGCTGGACCACATGCGCGCGCTGGTCGACTCGACCATGCAGCAGGGCGCGCTGGGCCTGTCGACCGGCCTGCTCTACGTGCCGGCGTTCTATGCAAAAACGGAGGAGATCGTCGAACTGGCAAAGGTCGCGGCGCGTCACGGCGGCGTGTACGTGACGCACATGCGTGACGAGGGCCCGGGCCTGCTGGACAGTGTGAACGAGACGATCCGCATCGCGCGCGAGGCCGGCATCCCGGCACAGATCAATCATCACAAGGCGGTGGGCGAGGCGCAGTGGGGGTGGAGCACGCGATCGCTGGCGTTGATCGACGCGGCGAACGCCGAGGGCCTGGACGTGCGCCACGACCTGTACCCGTACACGGCATCCAGCACGGGCTCGAGCATCCTGTTCCCGCAGTGGGCGCTCGCCGGCGGGCGGGACTCGCTCGCTGCGCGTTTCGCGGACCCCGCCACGCGTGGCCGCATCGAGACCGAGATGCGCACGATCATCATCGAGCGGGCCAGCGAGGACCTGGCACGGATCCAGTTCCGCGTCGTCGACTCGGACCCCGCGTACAACGGCCGCAACCTGGCCGACTACGCGCGCGATCGTGGCCTCGAGCCCACGCTCGACAACGGCATCCGGCTGCTCATCGACCTGCAGCTGGCCGGCGGATTCAGCGCCATCTATCACAGCATGCAGGAAGAGGACGTGATCCGCATCATGCAGCACCCGCTGGCCATGATCGAGACCGATGGCGACCCGGTCTCGTACGGCATCGGGTTCCCGCACCCGCGCAGTTACGGTGCGTTCCCGCGCGTCCTGGCGCGCTACGTGCGCGAGCTGGGCGCGCTCACGCTCGAAGAGGCCGTCAGGAAGATGACATCGATGCCGGCCGCGCAGTTCGGGCAGCACGAGCGGGGACGCGTCGAGGAGGGCATGCTGGCGGACATCACCGTGTTCGATGCCGGCGCCATCGACGACCGTGCCGACTACGTCACACCGCACCAGTACCCGGTGGGCATCCGGCACGTGGTGATCAACGGCGTGCCGGTCATCCGCGACGCATCGTTCACGGGCGCGCGACCGGGCCGGTGGCTGCGTGGTCCGGCGCGAACCGGGCGGACCTCCACATCCTGATCGACGGACGAGTCAGGCGGTCGGCCGGAACGCGCGCACCCAGTGCGCGAAGGCGAGGAGCGGCCAGGCCAGATCGCGGCCGCGCGGGTGCTCGACGATGACGCGGCGGACCCGCGCAGGGTCCAGCCACCGCTCGATACCGGAGGGCAGCAGCCCGTCCAGCAGCCGGGCATCCGGTTCTTCCTGCAGCCAGCGGCGCACGGGCACCGTGAAACCCTGCTTGCGCCGGGCCACGAAGTCGGCGCCCATCCGGCGCGCGAGCAACTGACGCAGCACGTACTTGGGACGGCCGTCGCGGGCCCGCAAACGCGGCGGGATGCGGCCGGCGAACGCGACCGCCTCCGGATCCAGCAGCGGCACGCGGCACTCCAGCCCCACGCGCATACTTGCGCGGTCGACTTTCGTCATCAGCCGCTCGGGCAGCAGCGTGGCCAGCTCGAAGTGCTGCAGCCGGTCGAGCATGTCGGTGTCGAGCGGTAACGCATCGAACACGTCCCTCCGCCACGCGCGCATGCCGCCCGTGACCGGCTCACCGGCGGCGCGCAGCGCGGTCAGCATTTCCTCCGAGTAGAGCGCCCGCCGATGCGCGGGCGGGATCTCCCAGGTCATCGCGTCGAAGCGGTCGGCCGCAGCGCGGCCCAGCTGCTCGAGCGCACCGCGGCGCTTGAACGAGGGTCGTAAGCGGGACAGTGCCCTGCTGGCGGGGGCGCGCCACGCCAGCGGGACCCGGTCGATCCACTGCTGCGACCGCAGGCGCGTGTAGCGCGGATAGCCGGCATGCGTCTCATCTCCGCCATCGCCGGACAACGCGACCGTCACCTCGCGGCGTGCCGCAACGCTGAGCGCGGCCAGCGGCAGCGCCGCCGGATCGGCAAACGGTTCGTCCCAGCTCGGAGCCAGATCCGCCAGGTCCTGCAGCCGCATGCGGTCCATGACGATGCGTTCGTGTACCGTCCCGTAGCGCTGAGCAACGGCGTGCGCCCACGGCGCTTCATCGTTCGGGTCACCGTCGAAGCTGACCGACCAGGTCCGTACCGGCTCCGCTGCGGCCTCCGCCAGGTAGCTGACGACCAGACTCGAATCGATGCCGCCGGACAGGAACGCACCCAGGGGGACATCGCTGACCATCTGCCTGCGCACGGCCCCGCGCAGCACGTCATCGAGTGCGTCGAGCAGTGCGGGCTCGTCCAGATCGTGAGGCGCCTCAGCAGGGAACGGCGGACGCGTCCAGCGCTCGGGTTCGGGCAGGCCCGTCCAGTGCGGGGCCATCGGGAACCGGATCGTGCAGCCCGCGGGCAGCTTGCGCATTCCGCGCCAGATCGCGAATGGGGCGGGCACACACCCTTCGTGCAGGAAGACATCGAGCGCGACCGGATCGACGGCCCGCGGCACGCGCGCATCTTCGATGATCGCGCCGGCCTCACTCGCGATGTACAGCCGGTCGTCCCACCATCCGTAGCAGAGTGGTTTCACGCCGAACGGATCGCGCGCGGCAAACAGCAGGCCCGCGTCCAGGTCGGCAATCGCGAAGGCGTAGATGCCGTTGAGGCGTTCGACGCACGCGGGCCCCCACACCTGCCAGGCGGCGAGCAGGACTTCGGTGTCGCTGCACGTGGCAAACGTCCGGCCGTGCTGCTCGAGCTGCGCGCGCAACTCGCGGAAATTGTAGATCTCGCCGTTGTAGACGAGCTGGATGCGGCCGCCCTGCGCTGCCATCGGCTGCGCGCCGCCGCTCAGATCGATGACGCTCAGCCGGCGATGGCCCAGCGCGATGGAATGGTCGTCAGCGATCCACAGACCGGCGGCGTCGGGGCCGCGATGGCGCAGCACATCGCGCATCCGTTCCAGCTCGCTGCGCATGTGCGGCAGCGGCTGTCCGGGTCGGGTCGACGCGATGGCAACGAAGCCGCACACGCTGGGCCGGCGTGACGCCCGGGCTCAGAGCCGGGTGCCGGTCCGCGTCGTGTCCGGCCGCGGCGTGGTGGGCGGCACGAGCCCGCGCAGGCGCATGTACGTCACGATGTTGCCGTAGTGGCGATCATCGTGACTGCTGTTGATGACCAGTGCGTCGAAACGCATGCGCTGTGAGCCCATCAGGAAGGCGGGCTGCGCCGCATCGGCCGCGCTGATCGCGTACGCGGGATCGCACCAGGCGAAGGACCGGGCCAGCGCCTCGACGAGGTCGTCCTTGTCCTTGACCGTGCGCTCGATGTTCATCTTGTTGGGGTTGTCTTCGCCGCGTGCGGCGGCGCAGAACGCGAAATTGCCGTTCGCGATGTGGCCGATCAGCTCGCCGAACGTGCGCACGTCCGCGACAGGACGGTAATCGTAGTCGTGCGCCGGCGTCATGGCTGCGGCCTGCGTGATGTTGTCCTTCACGCGGTCATACATGGCCCGGATCGTGGCCATCATCCCGTCTGCCGGCGCTGCGGGCGCGGGCTGCTGCGCGACGGCGGCGTCGGCAAACAGGATCAGGACCGGGACGAAGAATCGTGCGCGCATGGGTCCTCCCGGGTACGGGACGGTGGGTCAGAATCTCCGGGCCAGGCCGAGTCCCAGCCACCAGTCGTCGGCAGTGGCGTTGAGGCCGCGGTCCACGAACAGATCGAGCTGCGTCACCGGCGTCAGCAGGAACGTCAGGCCGGTTCCGGCCAGCAGCGCAGAACTGGAACCTTCCGAAGCGAACCAGCCGGCTTCGACGAAACCGCCCAGCCGGCTGTTCAGGGCACGACCGAGGACGACGGCCAGACTTCCGGACGCCACGGTCTCGTCGCCGGTCAGGAGGCTGCCCCCCGCGTTGATGGACAGGGCCACCGCGTCGGACAGCGTGGTCGCGCCGGTCACGTTCGTGGTCAGCACGACGTGGTCCGCGGTGAACGCGTCGGACCCCACGGGCAGGAACAGCGAAGGGATCACCGCGATCAGGAACCCCGCATCGGACCGCGCCGCCCATTTCAGCCCGAGTTCGACATCGGACACGCCGGTCGAAGACATCGTCGTGCCACCGGACGTACGCCATACTGCGCTGAACGGTGCGCCGCCCACACGCAGCTCGACATCCGGGCTGATGCCGGCGCGCGCCAGCACCTGTCCGCTCAGCGACCACGTGCGCGGCTCGCCCGATCCCGACCGGTTGGCGCCGAACAGCCCGAACTCCGCCTGGACCAGGCCCTGCCCCACGACCAGCGGACTGAAATCCATGCCCGGCCGGTCCGCGCTGATCGTGGCCTGCGCGTTCACGCCGCCACTCGACCACGCGAGCAGCGCCGCAGCCACGATCAGAATCCAGCTTTTCGCTGCTGTGAACCGGCTCAAGATCCCTCCCTGCGGGGCGTGGGCTCGAAGATGCCGACGGCGGCACGGTCGCGCCAGATCACGGGAGTGGTCCGCTGGCAGTGCAATGCGTAGCTTGCCGATGTGATCCCCGGTCCCACCACACGCGGCACGGTACGCGCGCTCGGCCTGCGCGCCAACCTGGCGCAGTTCCTCCTGCTCGTGGCAGTCAACGCGTTCGTGGGCGCGATGGTCGGCCTCGAACGTACCGTGCTGCCGCTGCTCGCCGGCGACGCGTTCGGCGTCGCCTCACGCACCGCCACGCTTTCGTTCATCCTCGCGTTCGGCCTGGTCAAGGCGCCGTTCAACCTGGTCGCCGGCAGACTTGCGGATCGTCATGGCCGCAAGCCCGTTCTGCTGGCGGGCTGGATCGCGGGCCTGGCCGTCCCGTGGCTGATCATCGCCGCGCCCTCGTGGTCGTGGATCGTCGCCGCCAACATGCTGCTCGGGCTGAACCAGGGACTGGCCTGGTCGGCCACCGTCATCATGAAGGTCGATCTGGTCGGACCGCGCCGGCGCGGGCTGGCCATGGGCATCAACGAATTCGCGGGCTACCTGGCCGTCGGCCTCGCCGCCTTCGCCAGCGGCGAAATCGCAGCGGCGTTCGGGCTCCGGCCCGCGCCGTTCTACGTGGGCGTCGGCGTCGCAGCCTGCGGGCTCGCACTGTCCGCGCTTTTCGTACGCGAAACTGCCGGCTTCGTCGAGCTCGAAACACCGGACGGCGACGGCCCGCCGGACGCCGGTCCCGGGCTGCGCGGCGTGCTGGCCCGCGCCGGCTGGTCGGACCGCACGCTGTCCACGTGCAGCCACGCCGGCCTCGTGAACAACCTGAACGACGCCCTGGCCTGGGGCATCTTCCCGCTCTTCTTCACGCTCGCGGGCCTGTCCGTCGCACAGGTGGGCTTGCTCGTCGCGATCTACCCGGTGACCTGGGGGCTGGCCCAGCTGGGCACGGGCGCACTCTCGGACCGGACGGGACGGAAACCCCTCATCACCGCCGGCATGCTGATGCAGGGTGTCGCACTCATCGCCATCCCGTTCGTCGCATCCATGGCGGCGTGGTCCGCGACCCTCGTCCTGCTCGGCATCGGCACCGCTTTCGTCTATCCGACGCTGCTCGCCGCGGTCGCCGACGCCTCGCACCCTGCCTGGCGAGGCAGTGCGTTGGGCGCGTACCGGCTGTGGCGCGATGGCGGCTACGTCGTCGGCGCGCTGGCCGCGGGCGCGGTCGCCGATGCGACGTCGCTGGGAGCCGCGATCCTGGCCGTGGGCGCGCTCACGCTGGCGACGGGCGCGTGGGTCCAGATCCGACTGGCAGAAACCGCCGGGCCGTGACGCCCCGTGCGGCGCGTGGTCAGCGCACCGCCGTGCGCGCCCAGTCCCAACTCTCGTAGCCGGCCACGTTGATCGCCTTGACGCCGATCACCGTGCCGGCAGGGAGGCGGGTGCGGAACAGCACGCGCGCTTCCGTGACACGCACCTGATCGCGCAGCGGATCCTCGGGCGGGCCCCACGCGACGATGTACTCGCGTACACCCGACTCGACGGCCGGCGTCCACACGGCCTCCGTCGGTGCCGACTGCGTCACACGCAGCCCGGTCAGCCGGGACGGACTGCTCGCCATGAGCATGATCGAGGCGATGGTCGTCTTGGACACTTCCGCCACGAGCTGCTGGTTGATCGTCTCCAGCACGTCGTGGGACTGGTGGTAATGCGGGTTGCCCAGGATCGGGTAGCTGCCAATGCCGCCCACGATGTCGCCGTACGCCTCGTAGTAGGCCGCTGCATCCGTGCTGCGGTAGTACCGCGCATCGTACGTGATCAGCCGCGTGAAGAGTCCCGCCGCCGCGTGCTGCAGGTCGCGGATCCCCGCATTCGAGTACCGGATCGTGTTGTCCAGTCGGTGGTCGTTGGCGAAACCGACCATGTCGTTGTTGAGCGCGCCGACGATGCGATCTCCGTTGGCGACGGCCAGGCGAACGTACTCCCGACTGCCCAGCAGCCCGGCCTCTTCCCCGGTGAAGAACGCGAAATGGATCGTGGCCGGCTGGGGTCGGGTCGCCAGCACGCGCGCCGCTTCGAGCAGGGCCGTCGTGCCCGAACTGTTGTCGTCCGCGCCGGGACCACGCTCCACGGAATCGAAGTGGCTGCTGATCACGTAGACCAGGTCCGGGTGCACCGTGCCGCGCAGCACGCCGATGACATTTGCCGTGCGCACACCCCGGGCGTCGAACCACTGCAGGCGTGGCTCGTAGCCGAACGAACGCAGCTTCTCCGCGATGTAGGCGATGGCCTGCTGGTTGCCCGGCTGCGTAATGAACTTCGAGTCGAACCGGAACAGGTCGAGCGCGTACCCGTAGATGCGCGCTGTGGACACCGCACCGACCGCGTCCGCGACTGCGCCCCGCATCGGTTCGAACGCGCGCGCGCCCGCCGCGCGCAGCGCCGACTCGGCGGCCAGATTGCGCGCGAGACGATCCTCGAGCGCCTGCGCGGGCACCGTCCGGGTCAGGTCCATCAGCACCAGCGCGCGCTCCGGTGAAATCGTGTCCCCGTCCCGGTCCGCGAGGATGAGCACACGCCGGCCGTCCGGCGAAGGCACCCATTCGTACTCGGGCGCGACGGTGCGGATCGTGTTGTTGTGGTGCAGCCGCAGCCGGCCGGGTGCATCGTCCGCGACCGTGCGCGTGGCCACTCGTTCGCCGCTGCCGTGCACGCGCCCCAGATCGTACAGGTACGATCGCCGGTGCCTCGCCTCACCCATCAGCGCCAGCAGCGTGTCCGGACTGAGAAAATGCGGCTGCAGATCGTGCTGGATCTCGTGCGTGATGCGCAGCGGCGCGCCGCCCGCGGCCGGCACCACGAAGATCTCCCAGTCCTCGCGCGGCATCATCTGGAACGCAACGCGTGCCCCACCCGGCGAGATCGCCGGATTCGCCACGGGCAGCACCGTCCGATGAACCTCGCGCGGTGACGCCGCACCTCCCACGGCGAGCACGCGGATGACCGTCTCCGCGCCCTCCGCAGCCGTGAACACGAGGTGGCCGCCGTCCGCCGAGACCGACGGCGCCGAGCCGTCCACTTCGTGCAGCGCACCGCTCGACGTGTCGAGCAGCGCGAAGCCGCCACGCGCATGGACGAGAAGCACGTGCGGCCCGGGCAGTGCACGCGCCGACGCAATGGCCGCCCGCGTCCCACCCGCCTCGGCGAGCACACGTGGCGCGCCGGCCCCGGTCAGCTGCACCAGCCGATCCGGAGCCGCCGAGCCCGGCGCCCCGCCCAGGACGAGCAGCGCGCCATCCGCATTCCACAGCAGCGCACCCGGAACCACGCCGGCCGTGCTCACCACACGATCGCGCGTCGTGCCCGCATCCCGCAGCATGACGCGCGTGCGCTCCGCTTCGAGCCGGGCGATCTCCTGCCGCTGGCGTGCCGCCACCGCACCCGTCAGCCCGGTCAGCGCGGCGCGTGCAGCCCGCAACGCATCATCTTCTGCGACCGCCAGCCACGCGACTGCGCCATCGTCGCGCAACGCGGCACCCGCGCCCGCCAGCTCGGCAACGCGCTGCACCGCACCCGATTCCACATCTACGGCCGCCACGTGTGTGCGCAACGCGCCCGCCTCGCCCGTCTCCCAGGTGAACCACCGGCCATCCGCGCTCCAGCGCGGTGCGCGCGCGTCCGCCGTCAACTCCGTCGACACGAACCACTCGCCGGTGAGCAGCGCAACGCGTTCGCGCACACCGGGGGATCGATCCGCGCGCACGATGCGGTGCAGGCCGTCGAGCGCGTTGACGTAGTCGCCGGTGTCCCACGCCACGGCTGCACTGTCCAGCGCGGCCCGCACGACCGGCGATTGCGCCTGCGCCAGCCCGGCCACGCCGCAAAGTGCGAGCGCCAGTCCGACCGCCCTCCCATCCATCATCGTGTCTCTCCATCTCGCGGTTCCGCGTGGGCGGAAACATCTGTTTCAGCATGCGTGTTCCGCCTTGGTGAAACATATGTTTCGCCGATCATGGGCACCAGATCACGCCAGACGTGCCTGAAGCGGGTTGCGCGGAACAGGAGACGCGCCGTAAGCTGTCGCATTCGACGATATCCAAATTCGTATTCGAGCGTGGATCGCGGCCTGTCACAGAATCGCCGCGTGAAACGTATCCGGTTAGGGGCGCTCAGCCCCGTGACCCGTGTTTGCAAAGCATGCATCAACTCGAATCCTTCAACCGGCCGCCCGTGCCACGGCGCGGCGCGGAACGGAGTTCCCACGTGTTGACACGCCTTCACGTGCTTCGCCACGACGGAACCGAGTGGCACCAATGATCGACCGCATTCGCAGTCTGGCGGCTCCGCCGGGAGTCGCGACCTCCAATCCTGAGGGAGGACGATTCATGTCCAGAGCCATTGCACAGAAGCCGGAGCGTGCGTTGCGCGGCCTGCTCCGGTTCTCCATCGCGGCGTTAACGATTTTCGCGTTCGCCGGGGACGTTGCCGCGCAGGTCGTGGGGACCGTGAACGGCACGGTCACGCGGCGCTCGAACCGCGAGCCGGTGGCGGGCGCTCAAGTCAGCGTGGTAGGCACCAATCTCGGTGCACTCACCGGCAACCAGGGGCGCTTCTCGATCAGCGGCGTCCCCGCGGGCAGCCAGGAGATCCGGGTCGACTTCATCGGCTTCGGTCAGGTCACGCGCACGGTCGTCGTGCCGGCGGGCGGCGAGGTCACGGTGAACATCGAGCTGCGCGCCGAGGCGATCACGCTGGAAGGCGTGGTGGTCACGGGCACGGCGGGTCAGGCCAGGCGGCGCGAGATCGGCAACTCGATCGCGCAGATCAGCGCCGCGGAGATCGAGAACTCGATCATCGCGGACGTCGGTGACGTGCTGCAGGGTCGTGCCGCGGGTGTGACAGTTGTCGACAACTCCGGACAGGTCGGCACGGCGTCGGCGATCCGGCTGCGCGGCAACAACTCGCTCTCGCAGGGCAATTACCCGCTCGTCTACATCGACGGGATCCGGGTGCGCAACACGGATCTGGGCAACTTCGCCGATGAGGTGAACCAGAACACGAGCCCGCTGAATGACATCAACGCCAACGACATCGAGCGGGTGGAGGTGATCAAGGGCGCGGCCGCCACGACGCTGTACGGCACGGAGGCGGCAGGCGGCGTGATCCAGATCTTCACGAAGCGCGGCGCCGCGGGTGCGCCGGCCTGGTCGTTCAACATGGACCAGGGCATCAATTACATGGGCCACGTCGGGCCCGATGAGGCGTGGAACTCGACCGGCTGGAATCTGAACGATTGTTCGGCGTTCCCGGGCTGTCCGAGCAACGGCAGCTGGTTCCGGCGCGGCTACGTGCAGCGTTACAACATGTCGGTGCGCGGCGGCAGCGAGTCCGTGAACTACTTCCTTTCGGGCGGCTGGGGCGATGAGGCCGGCGTGGTCGATCCGCAGGGTGAGGAACGCTATCAGGTGCGCGGAAACTTCGGGTTCCGGCCCGATGAGAACCTGACGATCCGCTTCAACACGTCCTACACGCACCGTGCCGTGCAGTGGTTCCCGGACGGCAACAACGCCGAGGGCCTCGTGCTCAACGTGGCGCGCGGCACCGCCGGCTACACGCCCAATGCGGACCACAGCGTGATCTTCCAGATGAAGCTGAACACGCTGACGGACCACTTCACCACGGGCATGAATTTGCTGTGGGATCAGGGCAACGGCATCAACCACCGCTTGAACGTCGGCCTGGACTGGGCCGAGTCGGACTACACGGAAGAGAAGCCGTGGGGCTTCTGGCGTGATTTCCAGGGCGCCCGCGAAGTCGACCAGGTGTTCAGCCGCAAGCTGACGCTGGACTACGCCGGCTCGTGGGACCGCAACTTCGGTTCGTTCGCCTCGCAGTTCTCCTGGGGCGGCCAGCTGTTCGACGACTTCATCAATCGCATCAACGGCTTCAGTGAGGCGTTCGCCGGACCGGGCGACAAGGACCTGAGTTCGGGCGCGATCACGGAAGCGTTCGAGAACCGGCTGAGCATCACCAATGGCGGCTTCTTCTTCCAGGAGCGCCTGGGCTGGAACGACAAGCTCTTCGTGACGGTCGGCGCCCGCGTCGACGGTCACTCCACGTTCGGTGACGATTTCGGTCTGCAGACGTATCCGAAGGCGTCGCTGAGCTACGTGATCTCCGACGAGGACTGGTTCCCGTCGTTCTTCGAGAGCCTCAAGCTGCGCACCGCGTACGGCGAGTCCGGCAAGGCGCCGGGCGTGTTCGACGCGACGCGGACCTTCGAGCCGATCGCGGGTGACGAGGGTCAGCCCGGCCTGGCCAAGGCCAATCTGGGCAACCCGGAGCTCGGACCTGAGCGGAGCCAGGAGCTGGAGATGGGTTTCGAGGGCGCCGTGTGGAACGGGCGCTTCATCTTCGATTACACCTACTACAACCAGAAGACGATTGACGCACTCGTGAACGTGGTGCAGCCGCCATCGCAGGGCTTCCTCGGCTCGCAGCTCGAGAATGTCGGTGAGATCTCGAACTGGGGCCACGAGATCACCGGCAACCTGACGGTGCTCGACTACCCCAACCTCACGCTGGACGTGGGCGGCAACTACGCCTGGAACAAGAGCATGGTCGACGAGCTGGGCGGTGACCTGACACGCATCGACCTGGCCTGGCGCAACGCGATCGTGGAGGGCATGGAGTTCCCCGTGTTCTGCAACGAGTTCGTGCAGAACCCGGACGAGTTCGCCGACCCGGTCATTGAAGACGACTGCGTGGGCCCGCTGTACCCGCGTCACCAGTACGGGTTGCGCACCTCGATCGCGATCGGCCAGCGCCTCGCGCTGGACGTGCTGGGCGAGGGCCAGACGGGACACTGGCTGTCGAGCGGCACGGCGCACCAGAACACGCGCCGGCAGCAGAACCCGCTGTGCGAAGACGTGTGGGCCGCCGATGACGCGAACCAGCCGCTGGACCGGTTCACTGCGCTCGAGCGCGGCCGCTGTCTGGATTCGGCGTACGGCCTGTGGACGCAGCGTGCGGACTTCTTCAAGCTGCGTTCCGCCTCCCTGAGCTACCGGCTGCCGGAGTCGATGCTGCCGGGCGGGATCCGCGCCGCAACGCTGCGGCTGCAGGGCCGGAATCTGTTCACGATGACGGACTTCGTAGGCCTCGATCCCGAGGCGCTGGAAGATGGATCGGGTGACGTGCTGTACCGACAGGAATACTACAACCTGCCGCCGGCGCGTTCGCTCGTGCTGAGCGTCCGGGTCGACTTCTAGAGCTGAGCGAGGGAGAGACTTTATGACATGGCAAGCGATGCATCGCCGTGCCGGGTTCACGGCCCTCCTCGGAGGGCTCGTGGCCCTGGCCGGCTGCAATTTCGACGTGAAGAATCCGGGCGCGATCCTGGAGGCGGACATCAACGATCCGAACGCCGTGAAGGCGCTCGTGACCGGCATGTCGGCCGAATTCTCGGAAGGGTATGACGGGACGGCCTTCACCATCGCCCGTCTGACCGATGAGATGGCCGGGTCCGGCAGCTACAACTCGACCGGTCGGCTGCGTCGCGGCATCATGGACAACGACGATACGAACGGGATCTGGGGCGACATCCACGAGGCGCGCGCGCTGGCCGAGGAAGGCCTCGAGCGCATGCTCAAGATCGAGGGCTTCCAGATCGAGGGGAATCCGCTCACCGCAAGGGCCTACCTCTTCGCCGGCTTCAGCAACCGCTGGCTGGGCGAGCTCTTCTGCGAGGTGGCGTACAACCTGAGCGCGGCCCAGCCCCGGATCGAAGCCTTCAAGCGCGCGATCCCGCAGTTCAACGAGGCGATCCGCCACGCCCAGCTGGCGCAGGTCGATACGTTCGTCACCACGGCCAACGCCGGTCTGGCGCAGGTTTACGTCGGCCTGGGGGACTGGGCGAAAGCAGTACAGCACGCGAACATGGTGCCGACCAGCTTCCAGTACATCGCGTTCTACAGCGCGAATTCGGGCGTCGAGAACAACGAGATCTGGAACGAGACCCACGGCCGCAACGAGATGTCCGCGTTCGGCGCGCTGGCCGGTCGCACGACGTCCGGAGGCCTGGTCGGATTCAATCCACCCGATCCGCGCGCGAAGTTCACGGATTGCCGCAAGGGCGCCTGCCAGGGCAATGCGCTCGGCGCGGACGGCCTGACGCCGCATCTGCGTCAGGAGAAGTACGATGACGTGGGCAGCGACATCCCGATCGTCTCCGGAACGGAGATGCGGCTGATCGAGGCCGAGGCGGCGCTGCGCAACAACGATCTGAACGGTTTCCTGGCGGGGATCAACGCGGCCCGCGCGTTCCACAAGCTGCAGCCCATCCTCGCGTCCCAGGTCACGGGCATTGGCTCCATCAAGAACACGGATCCCAACGATGCCTGGTCCATCCTGGATCGCGAGCGCTACCTCGACCTCTGGCTCGAGGGCCGGCGGCTGTTCGATCTGCACCGGTGGGATCACCCGTTCCTGAACGGCGGGACCGTGATCTATCCGGAGAACAAGCTGTACGCCGGCATCTCCCGTCGGACGTCGTGCATGCCCATCTCATTCGACGAGTGTTCGGTCAACCCGAACATCCCGTGCAAGTGAGGATCCGTTAGACGAATCCGATCCGCGGTCGACCCGGGCCCGCCCTGCGGGGCGGCGCCCGGGTTCCCGACCGCCCCGAGGAGCACATTCTTCACCGATGAACAGCCGAATGATGTCCGAGCGATGCGTGACGCGAGCCGTCCGGGCCGCACTGGTGTGCCTGGCCGGCGTCGGCGCAGCGGGCTGCGGTGACACGGCCGGCCCTGCGCCGGACGCGACAGTCGCGCTCGACATCACGATCGAGAACCTGGCTCCGCTGAACGCGACGACCGAGGGCCGCTACCACGCGTGGGTCATCGACGCCGAGCGCACGCCCCATTCGGCCGGAGCTTTCACGGTCAGCGGACCGGGCGCGCAGACGATATCGCTGACCAGTCCGATTGGCGCACCCGCCGAGATCATGATCACGATCGAGCCTCCGAATGACACCGATGCAAAGCCCGGCCTCCGGCTCATCGGCGGGAGGGTCAGCGCGGGCGCCGCCGAACTCGAAACGAACCGGTTCCTCACGCCCGGTGTCCCGCTCGAGCCGAACCCCGGGCAGCACTACCTGTTCACACCCAGCGACAACTTCGAGCTGGGCTATCCCAGCTACGAGGACGCCGGCATCTGGGTCATGAACTTCTTCGAGAAAGAAGAGGACGGCACCTTCTTCGTGACCTTCACGCCGCTCACCCCCGGCTGGACGTACGAGGGCTGGGTCGTGCGCGACTGGGGCACGCCCGGCGAGATCTGGGTTTCGTACGGCAAGTTCAACCCGGACAACCGGCGCAAGGCGAATTCGCGGGACAACACCGGGCTCGGGCCCTACTCGGGCCAGCTGCAATACGCGTCCGCCATGCAGAACGAGGTGTACTTCCCGGGCGATGACTGGCTGGCCAATCCGCACGGCTTCCCGATCCCCGGTAACCTGGAATTGCCGTTCGATCTGAACGGCGACCGTGCGCGCGGCATCCCCAGCCGCTGGACGCACGTGATCACGATCGAACCCGCGTCCGACATGAACGAGGCCGCGTGGCTGGCGCGCCCGTTCTTCCTGCGGCCGTACCGGAACGCGATCGGCGAAGGCGCGGCCGACGAGGGCCGCGACATCCTCTTCTTCCCGGAGGCGCTGCCGAGCGGATCGGCCCGGCTGCGCAGCTGATGCGCGCCGACCGGCCGTCGGTCCGAGCACCCATGCGGCGCGACCGGCGCGCGGCCGCGTGCGCTTTCTCCGCATTCGTCCTCGCCGCACTCCTGCCCGCCTGCGTCGATGTCGGCCCCGTGGAGCCCGCCGCCGACGGGCCGGTTCTGGTCCTGACGTTCGAGCGGCTGCCTGCCATGGACGCCGCGACCGAAGGCAGCTACGAAGCCTGGGTCGTGGACAGCGCGGGCGCCGTCGTGTCGGCCGGCCGTTTCACCGCCGCCGCCGAAGTCCGCCTGCGGACGCCGCTGCGCGACCCGGCCTTCTTCTTCATCACGGTCGAGCCGCCCGGCGATGCGGACGCGCTGCCGTCCCTGATGAAGCTGATCGGCGGGCGCTTCCGTGCGGATGGCAGAGCGCTGCTGCGCACGGACGCGTATCTCACGCCGGAGGGCATCCCGCTCGAGGGGCAGCCCGGCGTGCACGTGCTGGGCACGCCGTCCAACGGGCCCGGCACTCTCGAGGATGCCGGGATCTGGCTGGCGGACACGCGCGTCGACTCGACGCACAAGGCGTTCTACCAGTCGTTCGCGCCGCTCGGGCTGGGCTGGACCTACGAAGGCTGGGTCGTGCATGACATGGGCACGAACGCCGAGGTGTGGGTGTCGTACGGCCAGTTCCGGCCGAACAACCTGCGCCGTGCCCGCTTTCGCGACGACACGGGCATCGGACCGTTCTCGGGCCTGAACGACTGGGAGCAGGCTTTGCAGTCGCTGATCCGCTACCCGGGCGATGACTTCCTGGCCAATCCGCACGCGCTGCCCGTGCCCGGCGGGCTGCCCCTGCCCTTCGACCTGAACGGCGATGCCGCGGCCGGCGTGGCGAGCCGGTGGACGCACGTGATCACGATCGAACCGTGGTACGAGCCGAACGGCGCCCGCACGGAAAAGCCGTGGCTGGCCCGCCCGTTCTTCCTGCGCCCCTACCGCAACGCGATCGGTGAGGCCGCGCCCGGTGTGGCGCGCACGATCGAGAGTCATCTCGCCACGCTGCCCGCGGGCAGCGCTCGCATCCTGACCGCCGACGCCCGCTGAACGCGCGGTCCGTGCGCGTTCCGGGCGGCCGCGCCGCGTCCGGGATGGCGACGCCGGTCAGTTGCCTGCCGTCAGCCGCTCCGCGAGAGCTTCGAGCTGAGCCTTGGTGCATTGCTCGAACCGGCCGGTGTCCGCGTGCGCATATGCCGAACACAGCCGGCCGCAGGCCGTGCCGCCCACCATCCGGTCGGCCATGTTGAACAGGACGTGATCCTCCTTGCCGATGTGCGCCCGGATGAGTGCGATGTAGTCGCGGGCGTTGCGCTCGAGCACGTCCCGTGCGTGGATCTCACCGGCGCGTGCGTCGGGCAGGGCATCCGCCATTCCCCGCACGAACGCACGGCCCAGCCGGTGCTCCTCCAGCATGACGGCGATCGGCCCCGTCTCCCGGGGCATGCCGCTCTGCTGCAGCTCCGGGAACAGCAGGTCCTCTTCCTTGGCGTGATGACACGCGTCGGCGAAGAGCCGGAAGAAAGTGATGCAGTCGTCCACCGTATCGAAATCCGGCGCCCCGCCCCGGGCGCGATTCAACTCGGTTTCCAGCACGTCGACCACGGCCAGGATGCGCCGGTGCTCGGCGCGCAGTGTACTCGTCGCCGTATCCATCGCTTCCACTCCGCTCATCCCGGTTCCACGATCGCGCGCACGGCCTCGCCGCTGCGCAGAACATCGAGTGCCTGATTGATGCAGTCCAGCGTGAAGCGGTGGGTCACCAGCTCCTTCACGCGCAGCCTGCCCTGCCGGACCAGTTCGATCACATTCGGGTAATCGAGCGGCCTGCAGCCCAGCGAGCCGACGACCTCCAGCTCCCGGAACATGACCCGCCCCGAGGCGAGCGTCATGGCGTCGGGACTGAAGCCGACGAGGACGAGCCGGCCGCCCGTGCGCAGGCAGGCCAGCGCCTGCTCCTGCGTGTCGGCCCGGCCGACGACTTCGAACGCGATGTCCGCGCCGGCGCCGCCGGTCCGGCCCCGCACCTCGCGGTCGAGCCGGTCCACCGCGGACGCATTGATGACCGCGGCCGCGCCCAGCTTCTCCGCCCACTGCAGCTTCGCATCCGAGACGTCGACGGCAACGACACGCGCCCCGAGCGCGGCCGCCATCTGCACGACGTTGAGACCGACACCGCCGCAACCCACCACGAGCACGTTCTGCCCCGGCCGGACCGCACCGCGCTGCACGACGGCATGGTACGGCGTCGTGATGGCGTCCGCGATGATGGCACCCTCGGCCAGCGGGACTTCGTCCGGCAGATGGAAGACGTCACGGGCGGGAACACACAGGTACTCGGCGTAGCCGCCGTCCACGTGATTGCCCAGCATCACGCCGTGCTCGCAGATGTTCTCGCGCCCGCTCCGGCAGGCAGGACAGCTGCCGCAGGTCAGCACGGCCGCGACGAGCACGCGGTCTCCCTCACGGAACCGCGTCACGTTCTTGCCCGCCTCCGTGACGGTGCCGGACACCTCGTGTCCCAGAACGAGAGGCGGCTTCTTGAACGTCGGCGTGCCGTGGTCTACGTAGTGCAGATCCGTGTGACAGACGCCGCAGGCGGCCACACGGATGCGCACGTCATCCGGTCCGGGCACGGGCATCGGGACATCTTCGATCACGAGCGGCTGGCCACCCGCGTGGAATACGGCTGCCTTCATGATCCCGTCCCTCGTGGTCGGGTGTACACGACGCGGAACGTGGCGAGGGCGACAAGACAGCCTTCGCAGTCCTGCGCCAGTTCGCCGGCCTGCAGCGGATCGAGCAGGACCTCCAGGCCCAGCGAGTCGTACAGGTCACGAACCTCCGCGATACGGGGCGCCGCCGCCGTGAAACGCCGGGTCCACCCGTCACGCGCGAGAACTTCATCACGGGCAGGGCGGGGACTCGTGAGCGCGGTCGCGGTCATCCAGCGACCTCTCCTGCCCCGGCGGCCTGCAGATCCCGCCGGCCGGCACGGCGGCCGGCCAGGCGGGCCGCCCCGATCGCGGCGCTGAACTGCACCAGTTCCGCCGACGGCACGTTCACATTCGTGCCCAGCTGCTCGCGCATGACCTCCACGATGATCGGAAAGCGCGCGATCCCGCCGACCAGCGTGATCTCCGGTTCCATGCGCACGCGTTTCATGAGGCGGACCGATCGTTCGATCAGCGAAGCCATGGCTCCGTGCATGATGTCTGCGGGCTGTGCGCCGTTACTCAGGTGATTGATGACTTCCGACTCGGCGAAGACCGCGCACACGCCGGAGATGGGCACGGCCTGGCGCGACAGCGAGACCAGCGGACCGATCTCCTCGATCGTGAAACCCATGTAACGCGCCGTCTTCTCCAGGAACGCGCCGGTCCCCGCCGCGCACTTGTCGTTCAGCCGGAACGACTGGACGCGGCCCGCGCCGTCCAGGCGCAACGCCTTCATGGTCTGGCCGCCGACGTCGAGGATGGTGCGCGTCCCGGGGAAGAAGGCGCGCGTGCCCCAGCTCTGTGCGGTCAGGTCGGTGACCTGCACGTCGCGAGCCTGAACCTGGTTGCGGCCGTACCCCGTGCTCGCCAGATAGGCGAGATCCGCGCGGTCCAGCCCGGCCGCCTCGAGCGCGCGCGCCAGCGTGTCCTCCGCGACCTCGTTCAGGCGGAACCCCGTGGGCTGGATCGCCGTACCGAGCAGCATCCCGTCTGCAGCGATGATCGCCGCCTTGGTGTACGTGGAACCCACGTCCACGCCCGCGTGCGCCGTCATGCCACACTCTCCCCGTGTACGCTGCCGGGTACGACGACCCGCCCCCGATCGATCCGCTCGCGCGCGAAGAGCGCGGCTCCGAGCGCCCCCATGAAATGGGATTCTTCGCTCACGTTCATTGTTGTATCGAGCAACTCGTTGAGTACGGTCACCATGGCGCTGTTGCGCGTGACGCCACCCGTGAACGTGACCTCGCCCTCCACACCCACACGGCGCAGCAGCGCCACGGATCGCGTCGCGATCGAGCGGTGCACGCCCAGCAGGATGTCTTCGATCCGGCGGTCGCGCGCCAGCCAGGACAGCACCTCCGATTCGGCGAAGACCGTGCACGTCGTGCTGATGGGTACGGGACGCCGTCCGCGCAGCGCGAGCGGCCCGAGCGCCGACAGCTGGAGGCCCAGCGCCGTGGCCGCGGACTGCAGGAACCGGCCCGTCCCGGCCGCGCACTTGTCGTTCATGCAGAAGTCGATGACATCGCCGCCCGGCCGGATGCGGATCGCCTTCGTGTCCTGGCCGCCCATGTCCAGCACGGTCTCCGTGCCCGGGAACATGTGGGCGGCGCCGCGCGCGTGGCACAGGATCTCCGTGATCTGCGCATCGCCGAATTCGACGCGGTAGCGGCCATAGCCCGAGCCGATGACGAAGCCGATCACCGTTTCGTCCAGGCCTGCATCGTGGAGGGCGATGCGGAACGCATCTTCCGCCGCCGCCGTCACATTGGCCCCGGTGGGGATCAGGGATCGGCCCGCGATTCGTCCGGCCTCGTCGACGATGATGGCCTTGGTCTGTGTCGATCCGACGTCGACGCCGGCTGCGTACGCCATGCAGCTGCCTCCTCCCGTCAGACGGGTCCGCGTGTGCGTCGCAGGCGACGCGCTTCCAGACCCTCGAAGAACGCGTCGATCCGGTTCTTCAGCTGGGCCTCCGAGACCACGCGCTTGTCCATCATGTCCGACTCGATGTACAGACACAGAACATCACGCCGGTCCAGCACCGCCCGCCGGCTGTCGGCGAGCCCGGTGGAGACCGTGCGACAGCTCTTCACCGGATGGTAGACGACGCCGTCGGCCCCGAACGCATCGATCGCCTCGAGCAGCGGCCTGTCATGGAACAGCATGGCATCCACGGCACGCGTCACCCCGCGCAGCACGCCTTCTGCGAGCGTTTCGATGGGATGGTCCAGATCGTACTCGAACGGATCGTTCAGGCCGCCGGACGCGAACCACACGTACGTCGAGTTCACGAACACACCGCCCCATTCGGAGAACAGCTGATAGAAGCGGCGGAAGATCGGGTAGCAGGGCACACCCACGAAGATCAGCCGGTGCCGCTCCTCGGCGTCCACGAGCGGACTGATGCCGTGGGCGACCTTGTACTCCAGTTCCTCGACCAGATCGGCGAAGTACTCCGCACCATCCGCTGTCCCGCGCAGCGCGTTGGCGACGCCCAGGAAGATCGTCCCCTCTAGCATCGCATCGAACACGGCCGGCCGGTTGCGATTCAGTTCGATGACGCGGCGCCAGGACCGGCCCATCCGGTTGGCATGGTCGAGCGTCTCGCGCAGTCGATCGATGTCGAAGCGCCGGCCGGTCAGGCCTTCCAGCGCCGCGATCAGCTCGCGAATCTGCTGCTCGACGTAGCGGCGGTCACGCTCGAACGCGGAGGGATCGCCGCCGTTCGCCGGCATTGCGCGACTGCCCGGCACATCGATCGTGAACACCGGCGTGCCGTGCAGTCGCTCCCAGATCTCGCCCCACTTCATGTACGTGTTGCAGGCGTTCGTGAGCACGGCGACGGCCGGCTTCGGGATACGGCCCATGGGGTGCGCGCCCCGCCGCCTCTGCAGCGCGTAGTCGGCCTTGACGTAGCCGCACACATCCGGCGAGAAACCGTGGTCCTCCGCCAGGCTGAGATACTCGTCCGAGACTTTGCGCACCGCGGTCTGCAGCGACGTGATTTCGGGGAAGACGATGGGCAGATCGAACGTGCGCATGAGTTCGGCCAGACTCCCCATGACGAAGACGTAAGCGGCCCCCTGTCCGGCCTCGGCGGTTTGCGTCAGTGACTCGAACCAGTCGCGGAACAGCCGGCCGCCTTCGCGGGCGCCACGTCCGATCAGATCGACATCAGGAGCGGTCGTCATTGCGCCTCACGCGAAGAGCAGATTCTCGACAAACGTCTCCAGCTGGATCTGCAGGTGGTCGAAGCTGGTCATGTGCTCCTCGAATTCGGTGATGAAGAACGGGATGCCCTCCGCCTCGAGCGCTTCTGCGTAGGCCACCTGCTCGTCGAGGCCCGGCTCGCACATCTTCGCGGCCGCGACGATGGCCGCCTCGGCACGCGCGTTGCGGATCCGATCGAGCAGCATGCGCTCCTTCGGCTTGCGCAGATCGTGCTGCACCGGGGTATACGAGGATGCGTTGATGTAGGCATCGGCCAGATTGTGCAGGGGCGATCCGTCCAGCGGGACATCCCGCTCCAGGTAACGCAGGCCGATGAGCAGATCATCGTCGACGACGTAGCAGAACTCCGCGATTCCGCGCAGCAGGTCGAGTGGCGGCTGCTCACAGAATCCGCCCTCGAAGACCACACGCATGCGGTCCTGGCGCCGGTCCGTGCGGGCCCGGATCCGGGGCAGCAGACGCGCCAGCAGCGCGTTGTGCTCCTCGCGCGGCAGCAGCGCAGCGGCCGCGACCAGGATCCACGCCTCGTGGACGGGCAGCAGCCAGGGGGTCTCGCGCCGGATCGCGTACAGCTCGCGCACGAGCCGGCGGTTCTCGTTGAAGACCGCGATCGAGCGGCGCAGATCGTCGTCACCGACCGTGCAATCCGCCACGGTTTCGATCTCGCGCAGCACCTGCCCGTACTCGTGCGCCAGCCAGTCCACCGCGTGACGGCTGTTCGGATTCTGCGGCAGATACAGGATGCGGGCGCGCGGCTCCAGGTTGCGCGCCCAGATGCCCGCCAGATTGCGCGCACCATCGCAGATGGGATGCGTGACCACCAGATCCGGACGCAGATCGCCGTTCAGACCCAGCTCGAGCACGCTGCGCAGGATCGAGCAGATCGCCGAGCCGAAGTGGGAGTCCGCCTGGCGGCGCTCGACCTGGCCGCCGCGCAGCTTGACGGGCAGCAGCCCCGCGGCGTGCGCCAGTTCCTCCGGGAAGTAGACCTGGAAATGACCCAGCACGCGGCCGCCCTGCTCGCGCCAGCGCCGCACCGTCGGGTACGTCGCGTCCTCGACCAGCTCGCGCAGCGTGTGCAGCGCATCGCTCAGGGGCGCTTCCGGCGCCAGCTCGAGCAGCGGACCGGCCGTGCCGTGCCTGTCCACGATCACGCTCCCGTCCAGACGGGTGGCCGTTTCTGCAGGAAGGCGGCCAGTCCCTCGTGCGCATCGGAAAGCGTCATGAGTTCGTCCAGGTAGACGCGTTCCGCCGTGTCGATCGCCGCCCGCATGCGGGTCCGGTCGCTCAGCGTGCTGCGCTTGGTGAGCCGCAGCACGGCCGGACTCAGCCCGGCCAGCCCGGCGACGTAGGCCCGTACGTCCGTGTCCAGCCGCTCGGCCGGGACGACGTGCTGCACGAGACCCATGGCTGCCGCCTCCGCGGCCTCGATCGTTCGACCGGACAGCAGCAGATCCATGGCCCGCTGCCGGCCGATGAGCGCCGGCAGCAGGGCCACGGCCACCGGCGGGAACACCCCCAGCCGCACCTCCGGCTGACCCAGCTTCGCGCCTTCCCTCGCGAACACGACGTCGCACGCGAGCAGCAGTTCGCAGCCCCCGCCCAGCGCGGCGCCGTTCACCTGAGCAACGACCGGCCCGTCGAACGAGAGCAGCCGGTCGACCACGTCGTGGAACCGCCGCAGCATGACGGCCACGCGCTCGCCGGTGTGATCACCCACATCCACACCCGCGCAGAACGCACGGCCCTCGCCCGTCAGCACGAGTGCGCGCGCGCCACGCACCGCGCCGAGCGCATCACGCAGCTCCGCCAGCATCGAAAGGTTCAGAACGTTGAGCGGCGGACGGTCCAGCGTGATGCGCGCCACGCCTTCCGCCTCCTCGACGCGGATCGCCGCCGTCGTCGTGGGCGCTTCCATGGGATCCGCCTCAGTCCAGCGCCGGCGCGTGCTCGCGCACCAGCTCGGCCTCCGACGCGTCACCGTTCGCCTGTGCCTGCGGCAACGCTGCGCCGCACGCCCCGCAGTACGCGAACGAGGCAGGCAGGCCGACCGCGCCGCACGACACACACTCCACGGCGGGCGGCCCCCACACGAACTCGCTCGACCCGCCCGTGGCCGCCAGACGACGCAGCTTCATGTAGTCCGCCGGTCGCTTCTCCACGAACGCGCGCATGCCCTCCCACGGCTCGTAACTCGCGTAGTGCAGCGCCAGCCACTCGCGCGCGTGGCCGATCGTGTTGTGCCACGCCAGCTCCTTCCAGAAGTTGACCTGCTGCTTCGTGTAGCGCGTGCACTCCGGGAAATGCTGCAGCAGCTTCCCTGCCAGATCAGCCACCGCCTCGTCAAGCCGCTCCAGGGAAATCCCGTATCCTTCCTCCGCCCGCTCGGCCTTGCGGATCTGCTCCGGCGTCGCACGCTCGATGAACGCACCCCCGTGCGTCACCGACGGCACCACACGGTTGACCAGCCCCCAGTCGAGCGCCTGCCAGGCCGGGATCCGGCTGTTCAGGAACAGCATCTCGCGCGCGCGCCGGTCGCCGACGTGCAACGGCAGCCACTGTGTCGACCCGCCGGCTGCCACGCTGCCCACGCGCGTGCCGACCTGGCCGATCCATGCGTGCTCCGCCATCACCGCCAGATCACACGCCTGCTGCGATTCATTGCCGCCACCCACCGCCATGCCGTTCAGCCGCGCGATGACCGGCTTGCCGGCATTCACGATGCTCTCGATGTACGCGCGGAACAGACCCATGTACTTCCAGTAGTCACGGGGACGATGTGTGTACAGCGCCTCGTACTCTTTCACATCGCCGCCCGTGCAGAACGCGCGCTCGCCCGCTCCCGTGAACACGATCACGCCGATGTTGTCGTCGAAGCCCGCGTCCTGGAACGCCGCGGCCAGCTCGCGCAGCGCTCCCGTCGAGTACGCGTTGTAGTTGTGTGGCCGGTTCAGCGTGACCGTCGCGACCCAGTCCTTCTTGTCGTAGAGGATCTCGCGAAAACCGAACGTCTCCGGATGCCTGCTCTCGAACATGCCCATGCTCACCTCCCGGCCGGTGCCGTTTTCCTGCGCGCTCGTGAAGCCGGCCCGGATCGCTCCGCCGCAGCAGCCAGGACCGCCGCAACATGCGCATCCGCAGGTTCCACCAGCAGATCATGAAAGGCCCGGAATAGATGCGCGGCACACTCACCACCCCAGTCGGATGGAAGCAGCACGCGCGGCAGATAGGGATCCAGCAGCGGGAACTCGCGATACTCGTGCATGAGTCGGAAACGCTGCACGAAGCAGCGCTCCGCATCGACCGACCCCGCCGGCACCGCCGTCCGATCGCGCTCGTACAGCGGCGCCCAGCGGCGGATGAACCGCTCGTAACGCCGATTGATGCCGGGCAGATCCCAGCACACGCGGACCAGATGCGCCGGGTCCGTGAACGCGACCGCCGGCCCGCGGAACGCCTCGAAACGATCCTGCAGTCCGAACGCCTCCGCCAGCTCGCGCACCTCCGCATCCACATCGTGCGGCGAGATCCACAAGCCGTTGCCCAGCGAGCCGAACCCCAGCCACGCCAGCCGCACTCGCAGCCCGTCGCGCAGCCGCCGCCGGTCCTCAGGGATCGAATACGCGAGAACGTACCATTGCCCGTCCCAGGGCTCGTCCCAGCGGGGCCGGTAAATGCGTGCCTCCCCCACCTCCAGCAGCCGCCGCCCCGCGGCCGACAACCCGTAACGCCCGCGCCGCCCCCCGCGGCCCCCGACCAGCCACCCCTTGCGCACCATCCGCGCCA
>JBFFZF010000056.1:0-24337 GCA_041568755.1 Longimicrobiales bacterium
GCGGCGGCGGCCGGGGAGCGCAGCGGCCGGGAGTCAGGCGGTCGGCCGGATCCGCACACCGCGCTGGCCCAGCGCGGCGATGTAGTCGTGCGCCGGGACGACCTGGTCGGGTGTCGCGACGCCGGGCGGGATCCGGCCTTCGGCCTGGAAACATGCCGTGACGGACAGCGAGAAGCCGGTGCACCGTTCCATGGCGCTGATGGAGGTTTCCTCGTCGTACCAGTCGATGAGCTCCCATCCGGTCACGGCGGGCTGGCCGCCGCGGTCCCCCGTGACCTCTACGCGGAGCGCCACGAGGTCGCGGCTGCCCGGGCGGCGGAGGCGGGGTTCTGCACAGGCGATGAACACGTCGCGCGGGGCGATGCGCGTGCCGCGCACGTCGATCTCCTCGAGGCCGAGCAGACCCAGCCCGCGGACAGCGCGCATCACATCGGCATGGCCGGGATAGCGGAGCGTCTTGTACTCCATGGTTCGGACTCGGCCCTCGAACGTCCACGGCAGGGTGGACAGGCCGCCGGCGGTGTGAAAAGCCTCGAGTCGGCCGAGCGGTTCCGCGAAGTCCACGGGCTCGATGTCGGAGAGCGCCTCGACCTGCGTGCGCCGGCCGTCCCGGATGACCCACGTGGGGGTCGTGTAGTAGTCGAGCACGCCGGCCAGCGAATAGACGATCTGGTAGTTGAGCGGCGGCGCCGGGTGCTGTGGCAGGCCGCCCACCCAGGCGCGCACGTCATGGGCCTGGTCCATGGAGGCGATCCCTGCAGCGGCCAGGATGTTGACCATGCCGGGCGCGAGGCCGCAGTCAGGGATCACGGTCACGCCCGCGGCGCGTGCCGCCTCGTCGCCGGCCAGCTGCTCGAAGACGATCTCGGTGTTGCCACCCAGATCGCAGCAGTGCACACCGCACTCGATGGCGGCCCGACTGACCGGCGTGTTGAACCAGTACGGCAGGGCGTTCGCGCAGGCGTCCATGCCGCGCAGCGCGGCGCGCACGGCATCGTCCTGGCGGGCGTCGACGGTCACCCGCTCGAAGCGCGCGTCGTTGCGGAACGGCTCGAGGAACGGCGGCAGGCGACCGGCCCGCACGTCGGCCAGGCGGACGTGTTCCACCTTCGGATTGCACAGCAGATCGTACGCACAGGCGGTGCCCTGCAGCCCGCCTCCCATCACCAGCACGCGCATCAGTCCTCGCAATACGGCAGGTTTCGGCCGGGAGTGTGGCGGGCTCCCGGGACGCTGTCAACGATCCGGCCATGGCGGCGGACGATCGTCAACGATTTCTCCGTGTGGCGATCGCCGGGCGTTACCGCGCGGCCGTCCGGGGCGAGCGTTCGGCTTGACGATCCGCGCCCGTCTGTCCATCGTTCTCATCCGCCCCCGTCAGGTCGTCTGTCGTCGCTCGTGCGCCGTTCAGCCTGCCGCCGGCCGCATGCCCGCTGTCACGTCCGGGAGGAAACCAGAACATGAGCCGATTCACCGAAGACGAGATCAAGCAGAAGGTCCAGGAAGGCTACATCCTGGAGTCGCCGGACGAGATGACGGAGGGGTACCACCGCGCTCTGACGGTGCAGCTGCTGGTGCAGGGTGACACGGAGCTGATGAGCGCGCCCGCGTACTGGATGGCGGCGCAGGATGCGCCATCCACGAACACGCAGGTCTCGGCGGTGGCGATCATCCAGGATGAGCTGGCGCACGCGAACATCGCCTACCGGATCCTGGAGGACATGGGGCTGGACAAGGAGGAGCTGATCTACGGGCGTGAGCCGCACGAGTTCAAGCACCCGTACGGGTTCGACCAGCCGCTGGAGAGCTGGGCGGAGCTGGTGACGGCCAACGGGTTCTTCGACCGTGCCGGCATCACGCTGTTGTCGGATGTCTATCGGAACACGAGCTACGGTCCGCTCAAGCGGGCGCTGGTCAAGGTCGATCTGGAGGAGACGTTCCACCTGCGCCACGGCGAAGTGTGGATGCGCCGGCTGGCGAACGCGGGGGGTGAGACGCGCGAGCGTCTGCAGCGCGCCGTCGACTGGATGTTCCCGATGACCATCGAGTGGTTCGGGCTGCCGGATGAGTTGAAGCGGCACAGCGGCCAGCTCGAGTATCGGCTCAAGGGGCTCACCAACGATCAGCTGCGCCAGACGTGGATGTCGGCGACGGTTCCGTTGTGTGAATCGCTCGGCCTGCGCGTGCCTGCGCACTTCGATGCGGAGCGGGACGAGTACGTCCTCGATTACCCGTTCCCGTGCGAGTACGACCCGCAGGCCAAGCAGTGGGATTTCACGAGCGGCGAGATTTCGTGGGACCAGGTGTTCGCACGCTGGAAGGCACGCGGCCCGATGAACGAGCGCTACGTCGAATCGGTGCGGCGCAGCCACGGCCCGCTCAAGCAGATGATGGCGCACGCCGCATGATGCGGGATTCGGGCGCCACGCCTGTGGTGCGTGCCGCGGCGGATCCGCCGGACCGGGACGCGGGCGCCGACGCGAGCCTCTGGGCGGCGCTGCGCGAGGTGCGCGATCCGGAGCTGCCCATCAGCCTGGTCGACCTCGGCCTGATCTATGCCATCCGGCGCGAAGGCACACGCGTGAGCGTGGATGTGACGTTCACGGCGACCGCCTGTCCGTGCATGGACTTCATCCGCGAGGACATCACCGAGCGGCTGCTGCGCGAGCCCGATGTCGATGCGGTCGAGATCCACGAGGTCTGGGACCCGCCGTGGACGACGGACCGGCTCACGCCGGAGGGCCGCGCGCTGCTGCGCGATTACGGCGTCGGTTCCGGCGCCGGCTGATCGGGGGACGAGCATGGCGCACCAGCGCATCTACGAGGTGTTCGCGCGCAAGAACCGGGGTGAACCGCTGCGGCACATCGGCAATCTCAACGCGCCCGACGACGATCTGGCGCGCGTCTACGCGTTCGATACGTACGACGAAGAGAAGTGGTTCGACATGTTCGTCGTTGATCGTTCGGACTTCCACGAGGTGTTCAACCGGAATGACGCTGATGACGGGGACGGCAGTGACTGACGTGGAACGCGAGCTGTCACCGGACGCGCGCGCCGCGGTCCGCGATCTCGTGCTCGTCCTCGCGGACAGCAAGCGGCTGCTGGGCATGCGCTATGCCGGGTGGATCCTGGGCGCACCGGAGCTCGAGGCCGGCATCGCCTGCGCTTCCATGGCGCAGGACGAGTGGGGCCACGGGCGACTGCTCTACGCGTTGCTCAAGGAGTTCGATGAGGACGTCGACCAGCTGGAGCACGGGCGCGAGCCGGCCGAGTACCGGAACATCGAGGCGCTCGACGCGGCGCCGGCCACGTGGCCCGACCTCGTCACGGTGAACGCGTTCGTCGATACCGCGCTCACGGTCCAGTTCGAGGCCATGGCCGAGTCGAGCTGGGCACCGATCCGGCAGCGCGTCGGCAAGATGCTGGACGAGGAGCGGTTCCACGAGGCGCATGGCAGCGCGTGGTTCCGGCGCGTCGCGCGCTCGGGTGTGCCCGGGCGGGCCGCGCTGTCGGGGGCTGCCATGATCACGCTGCCCGTTCTGCTGCGCTGGTTCGGCCCGGTGTCCGGGCGCAATGCAGTCCTCGTCGAGGAGGCCGTGATGAACGCGCCGGCGGACCAGCTGCGCGCGCACGCTTCGTCGAGCGCATCCGGCCGCTGCTCGCGGAAATCGATGCGGACAGCGGCGTGCCGCTGATGGAGCCCGGGTTCGACGGCTTCGATGAGGCCCGGCGCCGTGTCTCGCTCCGGGGCCCGGACGCGCGCACGCTCGAGCAGGTGCGCGGCGATCGCAACCGCGTCTTCCTGATGGACTGATGGCCACCTTCGATGCACGGGCGTTCGGCCTGCCCGAGTGCGCGCCCTGCCCGTTCTGCGGGCAGCGCGAGACTGAACTCCACTCGCCGTTCGGGCCGCAGCTCTCCGTGGCCACGTACTGGTGCCACGTCTGCCACACCGCATTCGACTGGCTGAAATGGTCCTCGCGCGACCCGGCCGCCCGCCCCGCGCAGGCCGACACGGAAGCGGCCGGACCGCGCAACCCGGACCGCCCCGACGGAGCGTCGGGATGAACTGCTGCGCCGGCCCGCCGGGGATCGATGCCGTGTTCGATGCCCGCCTGGCGGGCCGGGAAGCGAGGCGCTTCGAACGGCGCGGCCTGCCGGCCCGGGCACTCCGGTTGCTCGACGGGATCCGGACCGGCCTGCCCGCGACCGCGTCGCTCGAGGTCGGCGGCGGCACCGGCGGGCTGTCCCTCACGCTGCTCCGCGAGGGCGTCGACCGGGCCACGCTCGTGGACCCGTCCACGGCCTACATCGCGCAGGCGCGCCGCCTGGCGTCGGCCACCGGCCTGTCCGCCCGGATCGACATCCGTCACGGCGCCTATCCCGGGGCGGCGCCGGAGGACGCGGTCGACCTGATCGTCCTCGACCGCGTCGTCTGCTGCGACCCGGACTGGCAGGGCCTGCTCCGCCCGGCCGCGCGCCAGGCCCGGCACATGATCGCGCTCTCGTACCCGCGCTCCGCGTGGTGGACCGCCCTGCTCGTGCGCGCAGTCAATGCGGGCCTGCGACTGATGCGCGAGACGTTCCGCATGCAGCATCACGACCCGGAGGCCATGCACGCGCTCCTGCGCGAGGCCGGATTCGAGCCGCGCGTCATCGGTCACTACTGGATGTGGGAGCTGGTCGTCGCGACGCGCTGATCAGAGGTTGTCGAGGAACCAGCGCACGGTGGGGGGCAGTCCTTCCGCGAGCGGCCGCGGCGCCCAGTCGAGCGCCTGACTCGTGTCGTCGTAGTCGCAGGTCCAGTCGTACCGTGCGCTCGCGGCCACGGACTCGCGGCTGATCGTGAAGCGTTTGCGCGTGATTACGGACAGCACATCGAGCGCGGCGCCCGTCGCGCTCACCATCCAGACGGGCAGCCTGAGCGGCGGCGGCCGTTTCTCCGCCAGCGCGACGACGCGCTCCGCGAATTCGTTCATCGTCGCGTCCTCACCGCCCAGCACGTAGTTGCCGCCCGGCTCGCCCCGGTCCGCCGCCGCGATCAGGCCGCGCACGACGTCCTCGACGTACACGAACGAGAACTTCGCCGGTCGGTTGAGCAGCGCCGGCAGTCGCCCGCGCAGCAGATCGCGCATGAACGGTTCGTTCGGACCCGTATCGCGAGGGCCGTAGACGTAGCCCGGACAGACCGTCAGGACGGGCAGCCCGCGCGCGTGGGCCTGGCGGGCCACGTCGTGCGCCAGCGCCTTGGTCCGGTGGTACGCGCTGGGAAACGGGCCTCGCCACGCGTCTGCGGGCGTATCGCGCACGGCGTCGCGCGGACCGAGTGCGGCCGTGCTCGATACGTGCACGATGCGCGGTGTCCCGGCGCGCGCGGCTTCCTCGAGAAGGCAGCGCGTGCCCGAGACGTTGATGCGTTCCATCTCGCGGACATTGCCGGGGCCGATGGCGTAGATGGCGGCGAGGTGGATGGCCAGGTCGGCGCCGTCGAGGCCGCGAGCGAGCGCGATGGAGTCGGTGATCTCGCCGGCGATGATGTCGGCGCCCAGCTCCTCGAGCGGGCGCGCACGTTTCGGCGAGCGGACCAGGCAGCGGAGCGTGTCGCCACGCGCGGCCAGGGCCGCGGCGACGCCGCTGCCGATGAACCCGGTCCCGCCCGTCAGGAAAACGGTCCGTCCGCCGGTCATGGGCAGCCGGTCGTGTTCAACCGGCGCGTGGGCCGGCGGCGATCCAGCCGATCTCGATCCGGTCGGCACCGGTCCCGGCGTCCTCGCTGGAGATCACGATGTCCAGCTCGCGGACCCGGTCCAGCCGCTCCTGCGTCTGGCGGCCTCCGGTCACGGCGTGGCCCAGCACGGTCACCTCACGCTGCTGGCCGTCGGGCGCGATGACCTGCAGCCGGCGGCCGGGGGAAACGTCCTTGATCCGGGGAGTTCCGTCGAGCGTCTTGAGCCGGAGCATCGTCCCGCGGAGCGGCACCTCGAAGGCGTCCGAAACCCGGAAGCGGAACCCTGCGGCGGCCTGTCCCCCGTCTGTGGCCATGGCTTCCCATCACTCCTGTCGTGGTCGTGCGCGATCGCGCGGGTGGACGGTAGCCGCCCCCCGGTCGACCGTCAACGCGTGGACGGAAACTTCCTTGACGACCCCAGGAACGCGGCTTATCTTGCCGTGGTTCATCGTCGAGGCGTTTTTTGATTTGCAACCTGTTGGCTCAAGCGTTCTTTCGAGTTTGATGAGGCGGGACCTGCGGCTCCTCGCGTAGGTCCCTTTTTGCGTGCGCACCGCGCGGCGCTCAACGCGCGGAGTCGGTCACAGGGTACGGCCCATCGCTCCGGACCCCCGACAGAGATCCACACTAGAAGGAGTTCGGCGATGGCTCGCGTATCCGGTACTGTGAAGTGGTTCTCGCAGGAGAAGGGCTACGGCTTCCTGCAGCGCGAAGGTGCGGCGGACGTATTCGTGCACTACAGCGCGATCGATGGCTCGGGGTTCAAGGTGCTCTACGAGGGCGAGCCCGTCGAGTTCGATGTCATCGAAGAGGCCAAGGGCCCGAAGGCGGCGAACGTCGTCCGGCTGAATCCCCCTGCGCAGCCCCCGCGGCGCGCGCCCGGCGGTTTCAATCAGGACCGCGGCCCCATGGGTGGCGGCGGCGGCAGCCGGGGCGGCGGGATGGGCGGCGGTCGGCCGCGCTACTAGTCCTGCCCGGCAGTACGGCGCCCGCAGCCTCCGGGCTGCGGGCGCCTTTTCGTTTGCGTGCCGGGCCGTCCGGCCCCTCGCCTCGGCCTGCCGGATCGGCTTGACCGTGGCAGGGTCGCGAGCGACACTCCCGCGCGCATGACGGACCCGTCTCCTTTCCATCTCGATCCGGAGACGATGCGCGCGATGGGCCACCGCATCGTCGATCTCCTCGTCGATCGGATCTCCAACCTGGACGGCGAGCCCGCCTGGCGGGCTGGCGTACGTGCCGATCTGGAGGCCCGCCTGCGCCGTGCCGCACCCGAAGCGCCGGGCGACTTCGATGCCATCATCGACGAGCTGGTCCGCGAGGCGCTGCCGCACGGCGCGCGCGTGGATCACCCGCGCTTCATGGGCTTCGTGCCCGGTTCGCCCACGTGGCCGGCCGTGCTCGGCGACTTCCTGGCCGCCGGCTACAACGTGTTCCAGGGATCCTGGCTGGGCGGCTCGGGCGCGAGCGAGATCGAACTCATCGTCCTCGACTGGTTCAAGGACTGGATCGGCTATCCGGACGGGGCCGCCGGCCTGTTCCTGAGTGGCGGGTCGGCCGCGAACCTCACGGCGCTGGCCTGCGCGCGGCAGCGCCGGTATCCATCGCACCCGCCCGAAGCTGTCGTCTATCTGTCGAGCGAAGCCCACTCGTCGGCGGAGCGCGCCGCGCGCGTGCTGGGCTTCGCACCGGATCGCATCCGCCGGCTGCAGACGGATCGCGAGTTCCGCCTCGAGCCGGACCGGCTCCGCGCCGCGATCGCCACGGATCGGACTGAGGGCCTCGACCCGTTCTTCGTCATCGCGAACGGCGGCGCGACCAGCACCGGCGCCATCGACCCGCTGCCGCAGCTCGCGGCGCTCTGCCGCGAGGAGGGCCTCTGGCTGCATGTCGACGCCGCGTACGGCGGTTTCGCCGTTTTGACGGACCGCGGCCGGGCCGCGCTGGACGGACTCGCCCTGGCCGACTCCATCACGCTCGACCCGCACAAATGGCTGTTCCAGCCCTTCGAAGCGGGCTGCCTGCTGGTCCGGAACGGGGCCGATCTGGAGGCCGCGTTCCGCGTCACGCCCGACTACCTGCAGGATGCGGCGGTCGCTTCCGGCGCGGCGCGGGACCGGGCGGTCAACTTCATGGACCGCGGGATCCAGCTGACCCGCTCCGCCCGCGCCCTCAAAGTCTGGGTCTCTCTCTCGTACTACGGCCTCGATCCGTACCGCGTCGCCATCGATCGCGCCATCGACCTGGCCCTTCACGCGGAAGGCCGGATCACGGCCTCGCCCGTGTTCGAAACGCTGTCCGCGGCCAGCCTCGGCATCGTCTGCTTCCGGCGCGTCGCGCGTGCCGACGGCACACCGGTCGGCACCGACGCGGAGCGCGAGCGCCTGAACGCCGGACTCGTCCAGGCGCTGTCCGACAGCGGCCTGGCGCTCATCTCATCGACTCGCCTCGATGGGACCTACGCGCTCCGCCTGTGCGTTCTCAGTCACCACACTCGCCGGAGCGATGTCGATCGCGTCCTCGACTGGCTCGAGACGGCGGACGTCGACTGAACCGCCGGACTTGGTGCGAACGGCGCGACGCACTAGCTTGAGTCCGCGCGCGGCGCCGTGCGCGGGACGAAAAGGAAGACGTATGGCAGACATCGATTGCAGTCGCTGCGGCAAGTCAGGCGAACAGCTGACGCGGCCGCCCCTGCGCAATGAACTCGGTGAGCGTGTCCTTGCCTCGATCTGTCAGAATTGCTGGCAGCAATGGCTCCGCTTCCAGACCGCGCTCATCAACCACAACGGCCTGGATGTGCGCGACAAACCGGCTCGCGAGTTCCTGACGGCCAACATGGAAGCGTTCCTGTTCCGCAGCGGTGAGGCGGAGCAGATCGATACGTCCCAACAGGGCAACATCTCCTGGTGAGCCCGCTTCACCGCCGGGGGACGGAGAGCGGCGCGCTGCCCGCGTCGAGCTGGACGACGCCCGCACGCGGTCGCAGGTAGGCGCGCAGCCGGTACTCGCCGTCGGCCAGCGAGTCGCCGAGGATCTCGCGCGCGCCGGTGGCACTCGTGTAACGCGTCATTTCTCCGGGCCCCAGCGTGACCTGCACGATCGCGTCCGTGCAACCGACCACGGCCGCCTGATCCCAGGCCGGCCGGGATGCACCTTCGGCGTACGCTCTCACCAGGACGACGCAGCCGTCCGGAAACTCGACCGTCACCGGCCGCACGCCACCGTTGCGGATCTCGACGTGCGTGCGCAGCTGGATCGGAAAGCTCTCGAGAATGTCCGTCGACGCGCGGTACACCAGTCCATCGCCCGTGCGGACCACGTTGCCCGGACCGGCCGGATCCACGCAGGCCGGCAGCGCCATCAGCGTGACCGCAAGGAATGTGCGTATCGGATGCATGATCACCGTTCCGCCGAACCGACGCCCGGACCTCGCGCGGGGAGCGCCGCCACGCGCCGGCCGGTGCTGCTCATCCCCGGCTGGAAGGACCATGCCCGAGCTCTCCGCTTCATCGCCCGCCACCTCATCTCGAACGGCTGGCCGGCGGACTTCGTGACGCCGATTTCGTTCCGGGACCGCTTTGGCGGCAACCACGACCACGCCCGCGAAATCGCCGATGCCATCGCCGGCATCCGCACCCGGACCGGGGCCCCGTCCGTCGATGTCGTCGCCCACTCCATGGGCGGGCTGGCCGTGCGGCAGTACCTGCATGCCCACGCCGGGGACGGCCACGCCATCCGCCGGGCCGTGTTCCTCGCCACGCCCCACGCCGGCACGTGGGTCGCCTGGCTCGCCTGGGGAAAGGGCGGCCGCGACCTGCGGCCCGGCAGCCCGTTCCTCGCGGCTCTCGGCGCACCCGCGGCCCCTCCCGGCGTCCGTTGTCACACCGTGGCCGCCGCGTTCGACACGCACATCGTGCCGCCCTCGAGTGTGCACCTCGACGGCGCCCGGCCGCACCCGGCGGCCGCCCTCACCCACCGCGGCCTGCTGCGCAATCCGGCGGCGCTGCGGGTCATCGTATCTGCGCTTCTCGAGCCCTGACGTCCGCGGCCGGTCCGGGTACCGATCGTCCCCCTTGACAGCTTAGGGATAGCGTTGCAGCTTCCCATAAGCAGATTGGGGGAACCAGACACGGGATCGGACATGCCCATCATCGACGCGGCCAACCTCTACGGCAACCTCAACCTTCTCATCCTGAAGACGCTCGCGTCCGGCCCGATGCACGGGCTCGGGATCGGGCGGCGCATCCGGGCGCTGTCCGAGGACGTGCTGCAGGTCGAGGAGGGGGCGCTCTATCCGGCGCTGCACCGCCTGGAGCGGGACGGCTACCTCGAGGCGGACTGGGGCGTCTCGGAGAACAACCGCCGGGCGAAGTTCTACGCCCTGACGGTGGCGGGACAGCGGCTGCTGGAGCGGGAGATGGAGAACTGGGCGCGACACACGCAGGCGGTGGCGAAGGTGCTCGATGCGCCGGTCGCGTGATGCGGTGGCGGGCGGCGGCGGATCGCCGGCCCGCGCGGTGGCGGACGAGCTGGCCTTCCACATCGAGGGCACGGTGGACGAGCTCGTCGCGGCGGGCTGGACCCGGGCCGAGGCCCGTACGGAGGCGTTGCGTCGTTTCGGGGACATCGATCGGATCGGGGCGGAGTGCGTGCGGATCGACCGGCAGAAGCGCCGGCGGCAGAGGAGGAGGGACGTCATGCGGGATCGCCTGCAGGATGTGCGGCACGCGCTGCGTGCGTTGCGCCGGAACCCGGGCTTCGCGCTGATCGCGCTGTTGACGCTGGCCGTCGGGATCGGCGCGACGACGGCGATCTTCACGGTGGTCGATGGCGTTCTGCTGCGGCCGTTGCCCTTCGCGGAGGCGGACCGGCTGTATCTCATCTGGGAGCGCAACGAGCGGGACGGCGTGGAGCGGGACAATCCGTCGCCGCCCAACTTCCACGACTGGCGGGCCGCGGCGACGAAGTTCTCGGACATGGCGGCCTGGAGCGATGTCTCGATGACGCTGGGCGGCGCGGACCGGCCGGAAGTGCTGTCCGGGCTCGCGGCGACGGCGAACGTTTTCGACGTGCTGGGCATCCGGCCCGCCCTGGGCCGCACGTTCGCCCCGGGCGAAGACGCGGCAGGTGGTGCGCGACTGGTGGTGCTGGCGGACGCGACGTGGCGCCGGCTCTACGGTGGGGATCCGGGCGTGATCGGGCGGACGATGACGCTGGAGGGCAGGCCTTACGAGATCATCGGAGTGCTGCCGCCGGAGGCGCGTCTGCCGCGCCCTGACATCGCGCTGTGGGTGGCACGCGAATTCGCGAACGAGCATCGCCAGACGCGCTATCTGACGGTTGTCGCGCGGCTGGCGGACGGTGCGACGCGGGGCGAAGCGGAACAGGAGATGGCCTCGATCGCAGCAGTCCTGCGGGCGCAGTATCCGGAGGCGAACGAGTCGTTCACGCCGTACCTGGTCAATGTGCAGGACCAGGTCGTCGGCGGGGTCCGGCCCATACTGCTGGTCGTGTTCGCGGCGGTCGGGTTCGTGCTCCTGCTGGCGTGCACGAACGTGGCGAATCTCGTGCTGGGCCGTGCGACAGCGCGCCGGCCGGAGATCGCGCTGCGGGCATCGCTCGGCGCGGGCGTTGGGCGGCTGCGCGCACAGCTGCTCACCGAGAACATGCTGCTGGGCGTGGTGGGCGGTGCGCTCGGCGTCGGCCTGGCCTATGTCGTCGTTGCGGGTTTCCTCCGTCTCGAGCCGACCGCATTGCCGCGGCTGGAGGATGTCTCGGTCGATCTGCGCGTGCTGGGCTTCGCGCTGCTCACGTCGCTGCTGACCGGGCTGCTGCTGGGCGCCGTGCCGGCGCTGCGCGCAGCCGGTGCGCGTGCCGGCGAGGTGCTGCGCGAGGGCGGCGGCCGTCAGGCGGGACGCAACGCGTTTGCGCGGCGCGGGCTGATCGTGATGGAACTTGCGCTGTCCATCATCCTGCTGGTCGGCGCGGGTCTGGCCATCCGCAGCCTCATGAAGCTGCGCGCGATCGATCCCGGTTTCGAAACGGAGCGGATCGTGCTTGCGCGCGTGAGTCTGAGCGGGCCGGCCTACGGGTCGGGCCGTCCGACCGCGGAGCAGAATGTGCTCAAGGTGCAGTATTTCGACGGCCTGGTGGAGCGCGTGCGTACGATTGCCGGCGTGCAGGACGCGGCGATCACGTCCACCCTGCCGCTGACGCCCGACGGCACGGACTTCAACCTGCCGTACCACGCAGAGGGCCGGCCGCTGGTCCCCGAGGGACAGGCGCCGCAGACGGACTACCGGATCGTTTCACCCGGCTACTTCGCGACACTGGGTATTCCCGTGATCCACGGCCGCGATTTCGATGCGTTCGACCGCGTCGACGGCCGTCGCGTGGTCATCATCAACCAGTCCTTCGCGCAGCAGCTCTGGCCGGGTGAGAACCCGATCGGCAGGAAGATCCTGATCTACTACATCAACGACGCCGAGTGGGAGGTGGTGGGTGTGGTGGGTGACACACGTCACCGCGCGCTGTCCATGGCGCCGGCGGCGCAGATGTTCGTGCCGATGGCACAGGCCGAATACCTGTTCGGCTACATGACCCTCGTGGTGCGGACCGCCGGTTCGGCGCCGGGCCTCGTGGACCGGTTGCAGGAAGCGGCGCTGTCCCTGGATCCCGCGGAACCGCTGTACGAGTTCGACACCATGGAGACGCTGCTCGCGGACGCGACGGCGCGCGACCGTCTGGCCGCCGCCGTGTTCGGCCTGTTCGCCATCCTGGCCCTGGTACTTTCCGCGGCGGGCATCTACGGCGTCGTCTCCTATCAGGTCGCGCAGCGCACGCGCGAGATCGGCGTACGCATGGCGCTGGGCGCGAGTCGCGTGCGCGTGCTCCAGGAGGTCGTCGGTGAGGCCGCACTGCTGGCCGTGGCCGGCATCGTGATCGGCCTGGCCGCAGGCGCCGCCGCGACGCGCGTGGCCTCCAGCTTCCTGCACGACATCAGTGCGCGCGATCCGCTCACGTTCGCGGCCGTGGCCGGCCTGCTGTTCGCGATCGCGGTATTCGCCGCGTACGTGCCGGCGGCGCGTGCGGCGGGCATCGCGCCGGTCGAAGCGCTGCGGCGCGAGTGACGTTGCCGCGTCAGCCCGCGGGCGCGGTGTCGGACGCCGCCCGCAGGCTGTCGCGCTCCGCCTCGAGGACTTCCGTGACGAGGACGGCGTCCTCGAGCGTGGCGAGTGCGTCGCGCCTGCCCGCCACGATGCGCTCGACGAAGTGGCGTGCCTGTGCATCGTAGGCATCGTCCTCGGGCACGTCCACGGCCCCGGTGTTGCCGCTGCGCGTGAACGTCAGCGTGGGCTGCCTGGACAGGTCGAAGCGTGCGACGCCCTCCTCGAACACCGCCTCGTACTGCATGCGGAACGGGTACTCCGGGTCCGGCAGCCAACCGCCCTCGGCTTCGGCGACCAGATCGTGCCCTGCGAACCCGTAGCGCGTGCGCACGTGCAGCAGGTCGCCGCGCGCCTCGATCGTCGCCGGCGCGCCGAGACACCAGATCAGCATGTCGACATCGTGGATGTGCAGATCGAACAGCGCGCCGCCCGATCGCTGGAGATCCGCGTAGAACGGGGCCCACCCGGGGCGCGCGGCCAGGCGCGTCAGCCGCAGCTCGAGCAGCGCCCCCGCCACGCCGTCGTGGATGCGCTGCCGCAGCCACGGCCAGCCGGGCCAGAAGCGCATGCACATCGCCGGCATGCACAGCCGGTCCGCGGCGCGCGCTGCTGCGATGAGCGGCCGGATCGCGTCCGCCCGCAGCGCGACCGGTTTCTCTACGAGCACGTGCTTGCCGGCGGCCAGGGCGCGTCTGGCCAGATCGATGTGCGTGTCCGTCCAGGTGCAGATGCTGACCGCGTCGATGCGCGCGTCGTCGAGCAGCGCATCGACTGTCGTGAACTCCGTGGCATTGGGCGGTGTGAACCCGCCATCGCCGGTCGGACCCGCCCCCGCGGCGGCCCGTTCGACGTCGCGCGTGGCCACGGCACGCAGTGTCACGGGCAGTCCGGCCAGGCGGGCACGCTCGACGGCGCGCGCGTGGGTCCGGCCCATCAGGCCCCAGCCGATGACGCCGACGCCGATCGGCGTGTTCACGGCTGGCTCAGCTCGCGCTCGACGAGGGCCTTCGCGGCGCGCACGTCCGCGATGCGCTGTTCCCCGCTCTCGCGTTCGATGACCAGCGGCACGCGCACGTCGTGGGCGTTCAGCACCGCGAAGAAGGCGGCCCAGTCGACATCGCCCTGCCCGACCGGCACTTCGACGCCCCACTCGCCGGGCACGGCCGGGGGTCGCGCATCCTTGATGTGGACCTGGCGGACGTGCGGCGCGAGCGTGCGCAGGGCCGCGACCGGATCGCCCATGCCGTAGAGGATCATGTTCGCGGGATCGAAGTTCACGCCCACGCGCACGTCGGCGAGCGTCTCGACCAGCTCGAGCATCGTCTGCGCGGTTTCCTGGCCGGTCTCGAGTGCGACGCTCACGCCCTGCGCCGCGAAGGCGGCAGCCACGGCCCGCAGCCGTTCGAGCAGCGTGGCATGCACGGGATCCTCGCTTCCGTGCGGGACGAAACCGGCGTGGAAGCTGACCAGATCGAGGCCGAGCGCACGTGCGATGCGGGCGTTCTCGTGTGCCGCCGCCAGGTTGGCGGGCCACGTCGCGTCCGGCACGAGGCCGCCCGTCCTGCGGATCGACGCCAGCGTCGAGTAGTCCTCGCCGGCCATCGCCATCATGCCGGACTCGATGCGGATGCCGGCGTCGTGCAGCTGAGGGCTCAGCACATCGATCGGCATGCTGCCCGTGCGCAGCGGGTCGAGCGCCAGCTGCACGGCGTCGAGCCCGGCCGCGCCGACCGCGCGGGCCAGATCGGCCGCATTCCCGGGGCGGAGCGACCAGGAGCAGACGGCGAGACTCGGCGACGCGGTCATCAAGCGAGGGTCCGGGGCGGCCCGGATGCGGTGGCGGCGACGTGCGGACGCGCGCCCGTCGGCTCTGTCGTCGCCGTGCGCGTCGTCCTACCTTGCGGATCACCCGGCCGTGCGTCCGCTTTTCCGTGTCCGGAGTCGATCATGAACGAACCTCTCCCGCGTCGGACGTTCCTGGCGACCGGCCTGCTGGCTGCTGCCTCGGCCGCGTGGCCGTCAGCGCTGAGCCGTGCCGCGCACGCGGCGGTGGCGCCGGACAGCGGCCAGGAGCCGCTGTTCCGCATCTCGCTGGCCCAGTGGTCGCTGCACCGCGCGTTGCGGGACGGCAGCCTGGACCACCTCGATTTCGCGCGCGTCACCCGCGACGAGTTCGGGCTCGACGCCATCGAATATGTGAATACGTTCTTCCGGGACAAGGCGAGGGACGCGGCCTACCTCGCGACGATGAACCAGCGGGCTGCAGACCATGGTGTCGTCCAGCACCTCATCATGGTGGACGGCGAGGGCCGGCTGGGCGATCCGGACGCGAGCGCGCGGCAGCGTGCCGTCGAGAACCACCACAAGTGGGTCGACGCCGCACGCACGCTGGGTTGCGTCACGATCCGCGTCAACGCGGCGAGCGAGGGCGCGTGGGAGGAGCAGGCCCGGCTGGCGGCGGATGGCCTGCGCCGTCTCTGCGAGTACGGCGAGACCGTCGGAATCAACGTGATCGTCGAGAACCACGGCGGCCTGTCCTCCAATGGCCGCTGGCTGGCCGGCGTCATGCGCCTGGTCGATCATCCGCGCTGCGGGACACTGCCCGATTTCGGCAACTTCAACCTGGGTGACGGACAGGTCTACGACAAATACGTGGGCGTCCAGGAGCTGATGCCGTTCGCCAAGGCAGTGAGCGCGAAATCCCACGATTTCGATGACCGTGGCGAGGAAACGGACAAGGACTACCGCCGGCTGATGAAGATCGTGCTGGACGCCGGCTACCACTCCTGGGTCGGCATCGAGTACGAGGGGAGCCGGCTGCCGGAGAGGGAAGGCATCGCCCGCACGAAGCATCTGCTCGAACGCGTGCGTGACGAGATGGGCGGCGCCCGTGGCGGCAGCCAGCCGGACCTGCGAACGCGAGGATGACAAGCATGAGTGATCAGCCCGGATCGCCGGACAACAGCGCGACTTCGCGTCGCGAATTCCTGCTGCAGGGGCTGGCCGTCGCCGCCGGGACGGCAGCGCTGTCGAGCAGTGCCTGCGCGCCCGGCATGCGCGGACCCGGAGGACCGTTGCCTGTCGCGGCGGCGCGCGCGCCGCTGCGCGATGGCGAACCCGTGCGCATCGGCGTCATCGGCACGGGCGGCATGGGCACCGAGCACTGCCGCGCCTTCCTGCGCCTGAACGAAGCCGGCCGCACGAACATGCGCATCGTCGGGCTGGCCGACATCTGCCAGCCCCGCCTGGAGGCGGCGCGCAAGATCGTCGAGGAAGGCCAGGGCCAGCCGGTCCCCACGTTCACCGACTACCACGCAATGCTGGCCGATCCCTCGCTGCACGGCGTCCTCATCGCCTCGCCCGAGCACTGGCACGCGCCCATGGCCGAGGACGCGATCGCGGCAGGCAAGGACGTGTACGTCGAGAAGCCGATGACGCTCCGACTCGACGCCGCGTTCCGCCTGCACGACGTCGCGCAACGGAATCCCGACGTCATCGTTCAGGTCGGCACGCAGTACGTCATGATCGCGAGCTACGTCGAGGCGAAGCGGATGATCGCCGAGGGCGTCATCGGCAAACCGGTCACCAGCCAGACCAGCTACTGCCGCAACTCGAAGGACGGCGAGTGGCTGTACTACGAGATCGATCCCGAATGGAAACCCGGTGTGAACCTGGACTGGCGCGCCTGGTGCGGGCCGCTCGGCGAGCGCCCGTGGGACCCGCACGTCTATGCGCGCTGGCGGCGCTACCGCGACTATTCGACCGGCATCATTGGTGACCTGCTCGTGCACCGCATCACGCCGCTGATGATGGCGCTCGATGCCGGCTGGCCCGTCCGGGTCGTAGCTTCCGGCGGCCATTACATCGACAAGGCCATGGAGAACCACGATCAGGTGAACCTGAACATCGAGTTCGAGCGCGAACACACGATGATCGTGGCGGGCTCGACGGCCAACGAGCTGGGCCTCGAGACCGTGATCCGCGGGCACAAGGCCAATCTCTTCGTGGGCGGCCGCAACACGGTGCTGCGACCGGAACGCATCTACGCGGAAGAGATCGAGGAGCAGACCATCGAGGGCACGGACGAGGGCGGCTCGCAGGACCTGCTGCGCGTCAACTGGATCGACTGCATCCGCACGCGCCAGGCTCCCGCGAGTCCGGTCGGGCTGGGTCTGCAATGCATGGTGGCCGTGGAGCTTTCCACGCGCTCGCTGTGGGAGGGCAAGGCATTCGGCTTCGATCCGGTCACGCGCCGGGTGCAGGCGCTGTGAGCCTGTTGACCGCTGCGGCTCCGCCGGTGCCGGTGGGGCTCGTACCGCAGCGCTTCGCGACGGCCGCGATGGGCACGCGTTTCGAGCTGGTGCTCGGTACGCTCGAGCCGGCCGTGCGCTCGCGAGCGATCGGCGAGGCCGTCCTCGAGATCATCCTGGATGGTCACCGCCGGCTCAGCCGCTTCGCGCCCGACAGCCTGGTCTCCCACATCAATCGCTGCGCGCACGCGCAGCCCGTGCGGCTGGACCGGGACACGTTCGCGCTGTTCGTCGACGCGCTCGCCGTGCACCGCCAGTCAGGGGGCGCGTTCGACATCGCGTTCGCCGGCGGGCGCGGCTGTAGTACGGCTGTCGAACTGGACGCCGGCACGCAGACGATCCGGCTGGCGCGCGCGGACGCGGCGCTGGATCTGGGCGCGATCGCGAAAGGACACGCGCTGGATCTGGCCGTCCGGCTGCTGCGCGAGCACGACGTGACGTGCGCGCTGCTGCACGGCGGCACGAGCAGTGTGGCTGCGATCGGGACGCCTCCGGGCTCGACCGGCTGGCGCGTCGCGCTCGGAGGACCGGGCGGGCGGACCGTGGAACTGCGTGATGCGGCGCTGTCCGTGTCCGGGCCGGCGGGCCCGGGCAGCGTCGCCGGCCGTGGCACGCGCCGGCCGCACATCGTCGATCCGCGCAGCGGTACAGCCGTGGACGATCGTGCGTTGACCGCCGTCGTGGGCCCGTCGGCGCGCCTGGCGGATGCCTGGTCCACGGCGATTGCGGTCCTGGGCGCCGTGCCTCCGACGCTCGGGCCCGCGTGGACCACGTATCGAGTGGTGGCGCCATGACGTATCCGGACCGGCGTGACTTCCTGATCCAGTCGGCGGGCGCGCTGGCCGCCTTCGCTCTCGTGCCCGAGCCCGTCGCGGCCTCGCCACGACGCGGGCGCGCGCTGCGCGTGGGTCTGATCGGTGCGGGCCGGCAGGGCCGCTCGATCATCGGCGAACTGCAGAAGATCGACGCCGTCGAGGTGGCGGCCGTCTGCGATGTGGTCCCCGCGCGTGTCGCCACGGGCATCGAGCGGGCGGCGGGTGCCGAGGGCTTTGCCGACCACCGCGCCCTGCTGGAGCGCGCCGGCGTGGATGCCGTCGTCATCGCGACGCCGACGCACCTGCACCGCGCGATCGTGGCCGACGCGCTGGGCGCGGGACAGAACGTCTACTGCGAGGCGCCGCTGGCGTCGACGCTCGAGGACTGCCAGGCGATCGAGGCGGCCGCCGCCGCGTCGGGCAAGGTCTTCCAGGTCGGATTCCAGGGGCGCTCGAACCCGCTGTACCGGCGCACCTGGTCGCTGCTGCGGGCGGGCTCGCTGCGCGGCACTGTCTCGGCTGTCGCGCGTCACCATCAGAAGACCAGCTGGCGCTTCCCGGCCTCGGACCGCGCGCTCGAGCGGGCCGCCAACTGGCGGCTCGACCCCGAGGTGTCGATCGGACTGGCCGGCGAGCTGGGCGCGCAGCAGTTCGACGCCCTGCACTGGCTGATCAACGCGTACCCGCGGCGCGTCGAGGGCTCGGGCGGCATCCGCTTCTGGGACGATGGCCGGACCGTGCCGGACACGGTGCAGGCCCGACTGCACTTCCCCGGCGGCCTGGTCCTCGACTACGGCGCGACGCTTGCCAACTCCTATGGCGACGTGCACGAGATCATCCACGGGACGCACGGGGCCGTGCGGCTGGCGTGGGCCAGTGGCTGGCTGTTCAAGGAGGCGGACGCCCCCACCGAGGGCTGGGAGGTCTACGCGACGCGACGCCAGTTCCACAGCGAGGAAGGCATCGCGCTGGTGGCGGACGCCACGCAGCTGGCGGCGCAGGGCCGACTCCAGGAGGGCCTGGGTCTGCCCCACCCGTCGCTGTACTACGCGCTGCTCGACTTCGTGCGCAGCTGCACGGAAGGCACGCCGGTCGCGTGCCCGGCACAGGAGGGCGTCCGCGCCACGACGGTCGGGATCCTGACGAACCGGGCCATCGCGACCGGCACCGCCGTCGACATCCCGGCGTTCGAGTAACGGCGGAACGCGGCACCATCGTTCGACAACGCCACCCGGCCCGGTGTGTTCGCCCGTCCGGCCGGACGCGGATCCGGCGGACCGGGCGCGCGCGACCCGGGTAGATGGACACACGTACAGCAGGCCGGGTCCGGTGGTTCAGGGCAGCCGGCCTCCTTCCTGGAGCCGGTGGGCATGAACATCAAGCTGGCGTTGCTGGCCGACTACGCCAACGTCACGGCCGAGGGCAAGCTGAACATCCTCGGCATCTTCGACCGCATCAGTGTGCAGGAGATCCCGGCCGTGCATCCTCAGATGCACCTGATCCTGCGGATCGAGGCACACCCCGCGGAGCGGGACCGGCTGCACAACATCGAGATCCGGCTGCACGATCCGGACGGCCAGACCGTGTTCGAGGTCAAGGGCGACATCGTGCCGCGCGGTGCTCCAGGCCAGACGATCTCGACGAATCAGATCCTGACGCTGAACAACCTGCAGCTCACCAAAACCGGCGGCTACACGTTCATCGTATTCGTGAACAACGATCTCAAGACCGAGGTCCCGCTCGGCATCGAGCTGAATCCGCAGGGGCCTGCGCCGGCATCACAGTCGGGCTCCATCCACTGACGGGAATCCATGAGAACGATTTTACTGGCTGTCGGCCTCGCGGCCGCGGCGACGGCCGTCCAGGCCCAGCAATCGATTCCGTGCGACGCGCGGCAGAACCCGTACTGTGACGAGGTCCGCACCCTGCTCGCGCGGTCCGAGGTGCAGCGCGCGCTGCGGTTCATCGAGGAGGACGACGCGCGCACGGTCCGCGACCTCATCCGTCTGACCGAGATCCCGGCCCCGCCGTTCGGCGAGGCGGCGAGGGGGCGGGCGTGGGCGGATCTGGTCCGCGCGGCCGGCGCGGACAGCGTCTGGACGGATGCCGAAGGCAACGTGCTCGCGCTGCGCCGCGGCCGGACGCCCGGCCGGACGATCGTGCTGTCCGGCCACCTCGACACGGTGTTTCCCGAGGAGACGGATGTCCGGGTCCGCCAGCGCGGCGATACGCTGTTCGCGCCCGGCATCGGCGATGACACGCGCGGGATCGTCGCGGTCATCACCGTGCTGCGCGCGCTCGAGGCGGCCGACGTGCACACGGCTGCGAACGTGCTCTTCGTTGCGACGGTCGGCGAAGAGGGCCTGGGCGATCTGCGCGGCGTGAAGCACCTGTTCCGGGCCGGCGGCCCGCGCATCGACGCGTTCATCTCGATCGACGGGACTTCGGATTCGCGCATCGTGAACGGCGGCCTGGGTTCGCGCCGCTACCGGATCACGTACGAGGGTCCGGGCGGCCACTCGTGGGGCGCGTTCGGGACGGCCAACCCGGTCCACGCGCTGTCGCGCGCGACGTACCTGTTCGATCAGGCCGCCGATCGACTGACGTCCTCCGGCCCGCGCACCAGCTACAACGTGGGTCGCATCGGCGGCGGAACCTCGGTGAACTCGGTCGCATTCGAAGCATGGATGGAGGTCGATATGCGATCGGAGAGCCAGGCGGCGCTCATGCGCATCGACTCCCTGTTCCGTGCGTCGGTGCAGCAGGCCCTGCGCGAGCAGAACGACCTGCGCCGCCGCGGCGACGCGCTGACCGTGAAGGTCGAGCTGGTGGGCGACCGGCCGTCGGGCGAGACGCCGCCGACGGCACCGTTCGTGCGCCGTGCCGACGCCGCGACGCGCGCGCTGGGCCTGACGCCCGAGCTGCAGATCTCGTCAACCGACTCGAACATCCCGATCGCCAGGGGCATCCCCGCGATCACGATCGGTGGCGGCGGCCGGGCCGGGGAGGCGCACGCGCCGGGCGAGTGGTGGATCAACGACAACGGCCCGCGCGGCATCCAGCGCGCTCTGCTCATCCTGATCGCGGAAGCCGGTGTGGTGAACCGGCCCGCGTCCAACTGACTGCAACCGCCGACACGAGGGCGCCCATGCTTGATGTCATCCGCCAGAAACTCGAGGACGAGATCGAGCGCCTCAGCCATGAGCTGACCGTCGTCCTGCCGCTCGCCATCAAGAAGGCCGTCGAGCTGGGCGATCTCAGCGAGAACGCCGAGTACAAGTCCGCCCTCGAGCGGCAGCAGTTCGTTCAGGCCCGGCTCTCCCACCTCCGCCAGCGGGCCGGCGAAATCTCGCGCATCGATCCCGAGCACATCCCGCTCGACCGCGTCGGCTTCGGCTCACGCGTCCGCCTGCGCGACGCACAGTCCGGTGACGAGATCGAGTATACGATCGTCTTCGGCGATTTCATCGACCTCGACACGAATCAGGTCTCCATGGCTTCGCCCATCGGGCGCGCCCTGCTCGGCCGCGCTCTGGACGAGGAAGTCCGCGTCCAGCTCCCGCACAGCGACCGGACGTACCGGATCACCGGGCTCGTGACGCTGCGACAGATGGTCGGGTAACGAAAGGGAGAGGGAGAGGGAGAGTTGAAGGGGCAGGTTTGAAGGGGGAGGGAGGCTGGAGGGAGAGGTGCCCCTTCCCCTTCCCTTTCCTTTTCCTCCACCCTTTCCCTGAAACTCTCCCTTACAGTCCACCGAGCTCGGTGGCCATCGTTTCGGCGACGCGGTCGGCGAGTGCCATCACGGTGACGTACGGGTTGATCTGGAGCGCGTCGGGGAACAGGCTCGCGTCGGCGACGCGCAGCCAGGGCAGGCCGTGGACGCGGCCGCGGTCGTCGGTCACGGAGTCCGAGGCATCACGGCCCATCGCGCAGCCGCCCATCAGATGGGCCGCGGAGATCGTCGTCGTGCCGGGGACGAAGTGGTCGGTCGTGATGCGCGCATCGATCTCGTCTGCGGCCGCGGCGGGGATGCGGTGGGGGTCCGCGGTCGGCGCGTGCACGTGCGTGGCGCCGGCGGCGAAGAAGATGCGTGCGGCGGCGCGCGTGGCCTGCACCATCGCCGTGCGCACGTGCGACGTGAAGGTGTAGTGCACGACGGGCCGGCCGTCGCGGTTCACCGTAATGTGGTTCTCCGGGACGGCCCGGTCACAGGCCAGGACCAGGATCATCTGCAGCCGTGGGAACGCGCGCATCATCGCGCTGTGATCCTCGCCGAAGCCGGTCAGGTTCTTGGCCGTGGTGAACGGGAAGTACATGCACGTCTCCAGCACGTAGCTCTCTTCCGCCGCACGATCGACGAAGAAGCTCTTGGGGTGGCCCACGTCGTTCGTGATGGCCCGCTCGTGCTCGGCCACGAGAATGAAAGCCGGGTGGCAGGTGAAGCCGTGGCCCAGCCGGGGCAGCGTCGCGCCGAGCCCCGAGCGGAGCAGCAGCGCGCTCGAGCCGATCGAGCCGCCCGCGACGACGACGGCTCGCGCGGACACGCGGTAATCGCCCGCCGGCCATTCCGACGGCGCACCTTTCCCGCCGGGCGCGGCAGGGTGCACGCGCACGCTGGCTGCACGTGCATTCGCGTCGATGCGCAGGACCTCGGCGCGCGTGATGACCTCGACGCCGGCGCGCTCGGCGTGAGGCAACTGCACGCGGTTCGTGCCCTGCTTGGCCGCGTTCGGGCAGCCCAGGTTGCACAGGCTGGAGCCTTTGCAGCCGCGCACGTTGAGCGGGAACTGCTCGCACGTGTAGCCGGCGGCCCGGCACCCCTCCTCGAACAGCGTGTTGTTTTCGTTGAGCAGGTCGCGCGGCAGCAGGTGCACGCCGTTCTGCGCCATGTACTTCTGCGAGCGTTGCGCCAGGTCCGTGTGCGCGAGGCCGGGCACGTCCCAGGCGCGGATCACGCGCTCCGGTGCGACCAGCGACGTGCCCGTGTAGACGACCGTCGACCCGCCGTACAGCCGGCCGAACGCGAGCGTCATCGTGCCCTGCGCCGTGAGGAACCCGCCGCCGTCCTCGTAGAGCGCGGGCGCCATGTCCATCTCGCTGCCGGTGAACTCGGCATCCGCCAGACGCGGCCCCTGTTCGAGCACGAGCACGCGCAAGCCCTGGCCGGCGAGCGGGGCCAGCGCCGCGGCCACCGTTCCGCCGCCCGCGCCCGAGCCGATGATCAGCACGTCGCAGCGTTCCTCGGTCATGCCTGCCGGGCCTCCCACCCGCGCGGGTCCGCCCGGTAACCGATCTCTGCGGCGGCCGCGCGACGGCCGTAGTAGCCCATCAGCGCCAGCGTGCGCAGGCCCCAGAGCCCGCGCCGGAACGCGGCCACCCGCGAGCGCTCGATCCTGCGCAGGAACGCCGTCCTCGGCGCGTCATCCATGGCGGTCAGGCGCCGGCCCCGGCGCAGCAGCGCGAGCGTGTCGAGCACGCGCAGGAAGAGCAGGATCTGACCGCGAACCCGCGGTGGCCGCTGGCCGATCGCGCGCACGACGATGGCCTCGAGCTCCTGCCACCCGGCCTCATCCAGACCCGCCGCCTCGGGGACCACGGACCGCGCCACAGCCCGCAGCACGCGCTGCTGCGCGGGCGAGAGCCGGACAGCATCGGCTTGCGGGTCCGAACGCGGTGATCCGGTCATGGGAGCATGATACAGCACGGTGCCGCCTCTGCGCAGCCCGCGCCCCGCCCGAGGTTGTGCGCGGCTCGGCCGTGTCCGTGGAGTGTGAAGGATGCGGCAGGGAGGCGGGTCGCGTCGATCGACCCGCCTCCCTCGTCTGCGAAGCGCTGTCGGTGTGCGATCAGCGGAGAATCTGGCGGTCAACCACCGATCACGCGCACCGCGTCGCAGCCCTGGATCGGCGTGCCGGCCGTCGTCGCTCCGCTCAGGCACGCCTCGACATCCGCAGGAACGAGCCCGAGCAACTTCTGCGCGTAGTGCGACACGAGGTCCATGAATCCGTCTCCGTTCACGTCCTGCAGGTGGCCGGCGTACGTGGCCGGATCCGTGAGGTCGTGGGCCGGTGTCGCGCCGGCCGGGCCGAACGTCAGCGTCGTGACATCGACCGTCGTCACATCGAACGCCGCGCTCCCCAGGATCGCCACGGGCACGACGCCCATGCTCTTCCGGTGGATCGAGTTGGGGTTGCTGCCCGGCTTGATGTCGATGGCGACCTCGATCTCCTCATCCGACGTGGCGGCATAACGGATGGCGTTCTCGAGCCAGTTCGCGACGCTGGGGTCACCGCCAAAGTTGTCCCCCCAGTCAC
>JBFFZF010000057.1:0-23530 GCA_041568755.1 Longimicrobiales bacterium
CCCCATCCTCCATCCCCAAATCCCATCCCCATACCCGCCGTTCTCGGTCAGTATGGTTGACGAACCCGCCCGTCCCCAGCATTCATCCCCATCATCGATCCTCCGACCCGCTTTCGCGGAAACGGAGCCGGGACCATGACCGAACCCATCCATCGTCGAGAGTTGATCCGTCTGGCGGCGGTCGTGCCGCTGGCCTCGGTGTTCCGGCTTTCGGGTCCGGAGGTCGAGGAGGCGCGTAAGGCGGTGCTGGGTGCGCGCGCTGCGGCGGCGGCCTCGGGCACGGCGTTCGAGCCGGCGTTCTTCACGGCGCACGAGTGGCGCACGGTCCGCATCCTCGTCGACCTGATCATCCCGGCGGATGCGCGGTCGGGCAGCGCGACGGATGCGGGCGTGCCGGAGTTCATGGACTTCGTGCTGACCGATCAGCCGGACCGGCAGACCGCGATGCGGGGTGGACTGGCCTGGCTCGACACGGAATGTCGAGAGCGGTTCGGCCGGGTGTTCGCGGACTGTGCCGATGGCGAGCGGGCGCAGGTCCTGGATGACATCGCCTGGCCGGCCCGCGCGCGGCCCGAGCATTCCCACGGCGTGAGCTTCTTCAACGCGTTCCGCGATCTCACGGCGAATGGATTCTGGTCCAGCCGCACGGGCATCGCCGATCTCGACTACCGGGGCAACACCTTCGTGGCGGAGTGGACGGGCTGTCCGCCCGAAGCGCTTCGCAAGCTGAACGTCCGATACGACGACTGAGCCGCCTGCCGCGGCCACGCGCCTCCGGACCGGCGCCGTGCGCGCCGGGCCGGGCGAGACTCCTGCCATCGAACTCGAGGTGATGATGGGCGAAGTGAACATCGCCATGATCGGCTACGCGTTCATGGGCCGGGCACACAGCAACGCCTACCGCCAGGTCGCCCCCTTCTTCGCCCCGCGCCGGGCGCCGCACATGAAGGTGCTGTGCGGACGGCACCGGACCGAGGTCGAGGCGGCGGCGCAGCGCCTGGGCTGGGAAGAGGTCGCGACGGACTGGGAGGAAGTCGTCACGCGGCGCGACATCGATCTGGTCGACATCTGCACGCCCGGGGACACGCACGCCGAGATCGCGATCGCCGCGGCACGGGCCGGCAAGGCCGTGTTCTGCGAGAAGCCGCTGGCCAATACACTGGTCGAGGCCGAGTCGATGCTGGGTGCGGTCCGTGAGCACGGCGTGCCGCACATGATCTGCCACAACTACCGGCGCGCCCCGGCAGTCGCGCTCGCCCGGCAGCTCATCGAGGCCGGCCGGATCGGCGAGATCCGGCACTTCCGCGGCACTTACCTGCAGGACTGGATCGTCGACCCCGAATTCCCGCTCGTGTGGCGGCTGCGCAAGGAGAAGGCGGGCTCGGGTGCGCTCGGTGACATCGCCTCGCACTCGATCGATCTGGCGCGTTACCTGGTGGGCGAGATCGTGTCGGTGGCCGGCACGCTCGAGACGTTCGTGCGCGAGCGGCCGCTGCCCGAGGATCCGGCGCGGACCGGGGCGGTCACGGTGGACGACGCGGTCGTTTCCGTGGTCCGGTTCCAGAACGGCGCGATCGGCACGATCGAGGCCACGCGCATGGCCCCGGGCAGGAAGAACTACAACCGATTCGAGATCAACGGCAGCCTGGGCAGCATCGCCTTCGACCTGGAGCGCATGAACGAGCTGGAGGTCTTCTTCAGCGACGATGCGCGCGGCGAGCAGGGTTTCCGCACGATCCATGTGACGGACCCGGTGCACCCGTACGCCAGCCACTGGTGGCCGCCCGGCCACATCCTGGGCTACGAGCACACATTCACACACACCGTCTACGATCTGCTCGAAGCGATCGTGGACGGGCGGCGCCCCTCACCGGGGTTCGATGAGGGGGTGCGCAACCAGCGCGTGCTCGATGCGCTCGAGCGCGCATCGACCGAACGCCACTGGATCGACGTCCCCACCCTGCCCTGAGCCGCCCGCCGCTGGCGGGCGGGCGTCAGGGCTGAATCACCGCCGTCGGCACGAGCCGTTGCGTCGTCGTGCCGTCACCCAGCCGGCCGTTGGTGTTCAGGCCCCAGCAGTACAGCGTCGAAGTGGTCGTTCCGCAGCCGTGGGACGCGCCCGTACCGATGCTCGTGAACGTGATGCCACCGGATACGAGCGTGGGTGTGAGCCGCTGCGCCGTCGTGCCATCGCCCAGCCTGCCGTTGCTGTTCAGGCCCCAGCAGCGCGCCACGCCGCCGGACAGCGCGCACGTATGACTGCCGCCTGCGCTGATCGCATTGTACGTGAACCCGCCGCTGATCGCCGTCGGCACCGTGCGCTGTGCGGCAGTTCCGTCACCCAGCCGGCCATTCGAGTTGTCACCCCAGCAACGGCCGGCGCCGCCGGTCTCGATGCCGCACGTGTGTGAGACGCCCGCACTGATGGCGATCCAGGTCAGCCCGCCCGAAACGAGGGTCGGCGTGAGGCGCTGCGTCGTCGTGCCATCGCCCAGCCTGCCGTTGGCGTTGCTGCCCCAGCAGTAGGCGAGACTGCCCGTGGTGATGCCGCACGTGTGCGTGTTGCCGACCGTGATGGTCGACCAGGTCAGGCCGCCCGTCACCAGCGTGGGCGTGAGTCGCTGGATGTTCGTGCCGTCACCCAGCCGGCCGTTGCCGTTGCTGCCCCAGCACCAGGCCGCCCCGTTCGTCGCGACACCACACGTGTGCACAGACCCCGCCGTGATCCTGGCGAACGCGATGCCGCCGGAGACCTGCACCGGCGTGAGCCGCTGGGTCGTCGTGCCATCGCCCAGCTGACCCGACCCGTTGAGCCCCCAGCACCATGCCGCGCCGGCCGCCGTCAGGCCGCACGAGTGGTTGGCGCCGGCCGTGATCGTCACGAACTGCAACATGCCGGTGACGGGCGTGGGTACGAGCCGGTCGACCGTCGTTCCGTCGCCGACCTGACCCGTGTTGTTCAGGCCCCAGCAGTACACCCATGCGGCGAACGCGCACGTGTGCGTATTGAGCGACACCATGGTGAACGGAGGTGCCGCGGCAGTTGCGTTGAAGGTGACGAACCCGCCCGTCGCAACGAGGGTCGCACGCGCGGTGCCCGGGCCTGCGATGAGTCCCTGCGTCCAGCTGGTCTGCGCGCGGCCCGACGCGTTCGTCGTCGTGCTCGTCGGCGAGACACTGCCGCCCCCGGATGTGACCGAGAAGTCGACGGCGATGCCCGCGAGCACCGGGTTGTTCGACGCGTCGCGCACCTCGACCACGAGCGGTGCACCGAGCGCCTGACCTGCGGTGCCGGCCTGGTTGTTGCCACTGATGATGACGATGCTGGCCGGCACGCCGGGATTCGCCGTCGCGTTGAACGTCACGCTCGTGCCGGGCGCGGCCGTCAGCGCAGCCGTCGCGGTCTGACCGCCGGCCGTCGTGCCCAGCGTCCACGTCGTCTGCGCGCGGCCGGACGCGTTCGTCGTCGTGCTCGTCGGTGAGACGCTGCCGCCGCCGGTCGCGATCGCGAAATCGACGCCCACACCCGCGCCGACCGGGTTGTTCGACGCGTCACGCACCTCGACCACGAGCGGCGCGCCCAATGCCTGACCCACGGTGCCGGTCTGGTTGTTCCCGCTGATGATCACGATCGCAGCCGGCGCACCGGGATTCGCCGTCGCGTTGAACGTCACGCTCGTGCCCGGTGCCGCGGTCAGCGCAGCCGTCGCGGTCTGACCGCCGGCCATCGTGCCCAGCGTCCACGTCGTCTGCGCGCGGCCGGACGCATTCGTCGTCGTGCTCGTCGGTGAGACGCTGCCGCCGCCTGTGGCCGCGGCGAAATCGACACCCACACCCGCGCCGACCGGGTTGTTCATGGCGTCACGTACCTCGACCACGAGCGGCGCGCCCAGCGCCTGACCCACGGTCCCGGTCTGGTTGTTCCCGCTGATGATCACGATGTTCGCCGGCGCGCCCGCGGTGGCCGTGGCGCTGAACGTCACGGCCGTAGCCGGCAGGGCCGGAAGCGCCGCGCGAGCCGTCTGCGCGCCGGGCGTCGGTCCGAGCGTCCAGTTGGCTTGCGCCTGGCCGGCGGCGTTCGTCGTCGCGCTGGCCGGCGCGACGCTGCCTCCGCCGGTCACGACCACGAAGGTCACCACGTGGCCCGCGCCGACGGGGTTCCCGTACGCGTCCGCGGCCTGCACGATCAGGGGCGCAGGCAGCGCACTGCCCGCGGCTGCCGTCTGGCTGTTCCCGGAGACGATGGTCAGGGACGCGGCCGCGCCCGCGAGGGCGGTGGCGGTGAACGTCGCCTGGCCGGCGCCACCGCCGAGATGGGCGCGCCCGGTCGCCGGGCCCGCCGCGGTGGGCAGGGACCAGCGGGCCTGGGCCGAGCCGGTCGCGTCCGTCACGACCGTGGCCGGCGTGAACGTCGAGCCCGGCCCGTCGAAATGGATCGTGACACCCGCGCCGACGGCATTGCCGTTGGCATCGGTGGCCCGGACCACGATGGGCGCTGCGACTTCGTAGCCGGCGATCGCGACCTGCTGGTCACCGGAAACGACGTGCAGGGCGGCGGCCGGGCCCGCTGTGCCTGTCGCGCTCAGCGGGATGGGCGCGCCTGCGGCGGGCAGCGCCGCCGAGCCGCTGTTCGGTCCGACCCTCGGGCCGAGCCGCCACTGCGCGCTCGCGCGGCCGGCCGCGTCGGTGGTCGCGATGAGCGGGCCGAAGGCGCCCGGGTTCGCACCCAGCGCCTCGAAGCGGACCACGGTGCCGGCGCCCACGGGGTTGCCGTTCGCGTCGAGCGCCTCGACCACGATCGGCTGCGCCAGGACCTCGCCTGCGACCGCGGTCTGACCATTGCCGGAGACCAGGCGGAGCGACGCCGCCTGACCGGCCGTCGCCGTGGCGGTGAACTGCGGCGACTGGGACACGCCCTGCGCGCCCGCCCGGACGATGTTGCGCCCGATCGTCCGGCCCAGCGTGAACACGGTCTCGGCGCGCCCGTTGGCATCGGTCGAGGCCGTGGCCGGCGCGGCCGAGCCACCGCCCTCGATCACCGTGAACGTGACGGCCGTGCCGGCCTGGACCGGGTTCCCGTTGCGGTCCACGACGCGGACCGCCAGCCGGACCGGCAACGTGGCGCCCGCCACACCGCTCTGCCCGTCGCCGGCCAGGATGTCGATCCTGGCGGGCGGCCCGGCCCGTCCGGTCGCGACGAAGCGGATTGCGGGCAGGCCATCGATGGCCGCGACGACCGCGTTCTCACCGGGGACCGGGCCGAGGCGCCACCGTTCGACGGCGGCCCGCCCGTCCGTGCCCGTCCGCTGGCTGGCGCCAGCCACCTCGCCAGCGCCCGCCACCACGCTGAAGGTCACGGCGACGCCCGCTATGGGCTGCCCGCTGCGGTCGAGCACGCGCACCGCCGGTGGGGCGCTCACGTCCGCACCCGCCTCGCCGGTCTGTTCGGTGGCGCTCGCCGCGACGGCCGATGCCGGCGTCCCGGTTTCGGACGTCGGCTCTTCCACACAGCCGAGCGCGAGAACGGCAAAGACGAGCGCGATCGCGTACGCCGCGCGCTGCCCGCGCGGCCGCGAGACTGGCATCCCAGCTTGCATCTGGCTTCCTGCCACGGTGATGTAGTTGTGGTGACTCCCCTTAGACTCGGCACCCGGCCTGCCGAACCTGAGGCCGCCCCGGTTCCACTGCCACCCGATGATCCCCGCGCATGCGGGCCTGCGTATACCCCGGTGGATCGGTCATTCCTCCACCGAGGCAATCATGGGCATGCGCACCTTCGTGTCCGCCTCCGTCCTCTCGTTGACGACGGGGCTCAGCACCGTGGCGGCGCAGAAGCCGGTCATCACCCTGACCACGGTCAACGCCAGCGTCCCGGAGAACCCGACGCGGAGCCCGAGCCGAACGCCCGTCACGTTCACGGTCCAGAGCGACCGGGCCGTGCCGGGGGACCTGACCGTCCGCTACCAGGTGACGGGCACGGCCACGGCCGACCGCGACTACCAGGCGCTGTCCGGCACGGTGACGATCCCCGCCGGTCAGACCTCCGCGTCGATCACCGTGCTGACGATCGACGACGACGTGGACGAGCTTGACGAGACCGTCACCGTCACGGTGTTCGCCGCCTCGGTGTTTCCCTACACGACCGGCCGCGTGTCGAGCGGTCAGACGACGATCATCGATGACGACGACGTCACGGTGACGAGCGTGCGACTGATCCCGGACGTGGTGCTCGGTGGACGGTCGACGACTGTGCGCATTACGTTGAGTGGCGGCGCGCCGCCGGGCGGTGTCGTCGTCACCGTCCGGTCGAGCGACACCCGGATCGCGCCGGCTGGAAACGCGACGATCGGCGAGGGCGCGAACCTGATCGGGTTCCAGCTGGCGACGAACGCTGTGGCGGCCGACACGCGCGTCACGGTGACCGTCACCGAACCCAACGGCAGCAGCCAGTCGGCGACGCTCGACGTCCTGACGGAGCCGCCGGTCTCCGATGTCCGGTTCAACCCTCCGGACACCTATGGCGGCTCGCCGGTGTCCGCTACCGTGACGCTGGCTTCGCCGGCGCCCAGCGGCAGCCTGGTCATCCCGATCGCGCTGGCCGTGGCCTCACCATCGGGTGCGCCACTGCCGGCGTCCGCACCAACGGCAATGACGATCCCCGAAGGCCGCAGCAGCGCTACGCTGTATCTGTCGACGCAGGCGGTGTCAACGCTCACGAGCGTTCGGGTAACGGCCGGCTCGGGCGCGCGTGCGAAATCGGCGACGATCGACCTGCATCCGTCGCCGCGCATCGAGACGCTCACCCTCACGAACGCGCCAGTGCGCGGATCGACAGCCGCGAACGTACAGATCCGCCTTACGGAACCCGTCGGCCCGACGCGCGGATACCACACGCTGCACGTCGCAGGCAGTCATCCCATCGACCTGCCCGTGCAGAAAGCTCTTTCGTTCGCGCAGGGTGTGCAGGAGCTGACCGTCCCCGTTCCTACGCTGTCCGTGGGTGCAACGAGGCAGGCCACCGTACAACTGCGTGATCCGCTCGATCTTGCGGTAAACGCCAGCATCATGTTTCTGGTCACGGCGCCGGAACCGGTCGGCGTGAGCTTCCGGTTCGCGAAGAACATCGGAGGCCTGGACTACGTGGGCTCCGTGGGGATCGACGCACCCGCGCCCGCCTCAGGGCTGGATCTGCCGGTATCGCTGACGCTGCTCTCGCCGTCCGGAGCCGCGCTCCCCGCCACCACACCATCGCTCATCACGATCCCCGCCGGCGGCCAGCAGGGCGTCGTTCGCGTCACGACGCAGCCCGTCACGACCATGACGCAGGTCCAGGTCACGGTCGGTTCGGGCGCGACCGCGAAATCGACCACGATCGAGATCCATCCGGAACCCGCCGTGCAGAGCGTGACGGTGACGCCCGACCCGGCCGATGCGTCCAGCACGGCGGACGTGCGCGTGCAACTCGTGCACCCGGTCCCGGTGCCTTACGCGTTCTTCGTGACGGGATCCGGGCCGATCCAGATCCCGTCGAACAACGTGCTGAACTATTCGTCGGGCACGCGCGACGCGACGCTGCGCATCGCCACCGGTGCCGTCGCAGGCGCGACGTCCGCGACGGTGAACGTCAGCGCCGTGCGCGGCTCGCCCGGGCCGTGGAACGCGACGTTCACCGTGGATGCTCCGCGCCGGATCGTCCTGCTCGCGCTCGGCGCGTCCAACGCGCCGGGCGGAACCACGAACACGGGGAACATCTCGCTCGACCGGGCGGCGCCGGCCGGTGGCTTCAGCGTCCGCCTGACCTCGAGCCAGCCGAGCGCCGCGTCCGTCCCGGGCACGGTCCTGGTACCCGCCGGCGCGGTGTCCGCGAACTTCCCGATCTCGACATCGCCCGTCAGCACGCCGGTCACGGTCGATATCACGGCGGCCGCGGCCAGCCAGCAGGTGACCGGGTCTATCACGGTCATCCCCGCCGTGTCGCTCCGCACGATCACCCTGCAGCCGACGCGCGTGACGGGCGGCGACCTCGTGGGTATGACGGTGAACCTGTCCGGGCCCGCGTCCGCGGGCGGCATCACCGTCGACCTCAGGTCCAGCGACGCACAGGCGCTGCGCGTTCCGCCCGCGGTCCTGATTCCCGCGGGTGCCTCGTCAGCCAGCCTGCAGTTGCGCAGCGCCGCCGTCGGCACGACGACCAGCGTGCAGGTCGTGGCGACGCTCGGGCCGAACTCGGCCAACCATCCCGTCACCATCGATCCACCGCCGCCGAGCGTCAGCGCTGTCACGGCAGCACCGCAGAACCCCTTCGGCGGCGGCGAGACCGTGCTCACCGTTTCCCTGACACGCGCCGCTGATCCCGCAGGGATGTCCGTTGCACTGGCGAGCAGCGACCCGGCCATCGTCCCGGCCGCCACCGTGTTCATCCAGGGCGGCCAGACGTCCGGCTCCGTGCGTGTCCAGCCGCGGGCCGTGGGCACGACGCGGATCGTCCGCCTCGCGAGCGGCGCCGGTGGCCCGTCCGTGGATCTGCAGGTACAGCCGCTGCCCATCGACCGGGTCCAGTTCCCCGGCTCGGCCCGCGGCGGATCGACCGTCGACATCGAGGTCCGGCTGCTGCAGCCCGCGCCCGCCGGCGGCCTGCGCGTGCCGCTCGCATCGAGCGATGCGAGCATGGCGATGCCGGCGTTCGTCCTGATCCCGGAAGGCGCAACGGCCGCGAGCATCACGGTCGTGACGAGGGCCGTGCAGACGGACGAGGAAGTCACGATCAGCGCGGGCGTCGCACCGACGCTGATCAGCCGCACGCTGCGGATCCGGTCATGAGGACGCTCGTTGCCGTGGCGTGCGCGGCATTCTGCGTGACGGCCGTGACGGATTCCGGGCACGCCCAGAACGGCGCCACGCTCACGCCCGCCTTCGACACGAGCGAATGGCTCGCGTCGAACAGCCCGATCACGTTCCGTGTGAACGGGGGTGACGCCCCGGGCACGGGTGCGCTGGCCGTCTTCATCGGCAGCGTGGACGTGAGCGCGCTGCTGCGGCGCGACGGCGACGTCTACCGGTACGATCCCGAGCTCGTGCGCCTGCCGGCCGGCGAGCACGAAGTGGTCGTGTACCGCGTGACCGGCAGCGATGCATGGTCCGAGCTGGGCCGCATCCCGATCCGCGTGCTCACGCCCGGTGGCTTCGAGAGGATCGATTACGATCCGTTACTCGCGGTCGAGAATGCGGGCCAGATCGCGCAGGGCCATTCGCTGGACCAGCTCGCGCCGGACCGCGACACGTACCAGGACTTCACGTTCCGGGCAGGCTTCTCGACGCAGCACGCGCGCCCGGCGCTCACCGTCCGCTCGCAGCTGAACACCGTGGGTGCTTCGAATCGCGCGCAGGCGCTGCGCTTCGGCACCGAAAGAGACGACGCGCCGAAATTCGACCTCGCGGATTTCCTCGTGCGCGCGGAGGTCGGCCCCGGCGCGCTGTCCTTCGGCCACGTCGCGGCCGGCACGCACCGCCACCTGATCAGCGGGCTGGCCAGCCGCGGCGTCGCGCTGCACGCCGGCGCGGGTCCCGTCTTCGCGACGCTCGCCGCACTCAACGGATCGAGCATCGTCGGCTGGAGCAATCCCTCCGGTCTGGGCCAGGACGGACACCGCGTCCTGTCCGGCGAGATCGGCGTCGAGGCGTTCCCCGCCCGGCCCGGCATGCTGCGCATGGATGCCACGTTCGTCGATGGCTCCGTGCTGCCGCGGACCGGGTTCAGCCAGGGCGCCATCGTCGATGCCGAGACCAGCCGCGGCATGGGCGTTCAGCTCAGCGCGATGGACCCGAGCGGCCGCGTCCGCTTCAACGGCAGCCTGGCGCGCAGCGAGTTCGACAATGTCGAAGATGTCACGCTGACGCGCGGCAACACGCTGGTCATCATCCGCGACGAGACGCGCGAGGCCCGGCGCTTCGACCTGTCGGTCGACGTACTGCGTGGCGTCCGGCTGGGCTCGTCCACGCTCGCCTCCCTGTCGACATCCGTCCGCCACGAGCGCGTCGATCCGCTGTACCGGTCGGTGGCCGCGTTCACACAGTCGGACCTGGAAGAGAACGGCGTGGATGTGACCGCCACGATCGGACCGTTCAGCGCCCGGTGGGGCCACAGCCGGCGCAGCGACAATCTGGACGACATCCCGTCGATCCTGACGACGCAGACGCGGCTGAACGAACTGAGCCTGGCCATGCCCCTGGGCTGGGTGATCGGTCAGACGGGCAACGCGTGGCTGCCGCAACTCAGCTACACGCTGAACAGGGTGCACCAGTTCGGTGAGGGCGTGCCCGGGAACGGCGGGTTCTCCGCCTCCCACATTCCCGATCAGCTGAGCGCGATCCACGGGGTGGCGGCACAATGGTACCACGCCGCCTGGCAGTTCGTGTACCGGTTCGACCGGTCCACGCAGGACAACCGTCAGCAGGGTCGGCAGAACGCCGATTTCGAGCGGACCGCGCACACGGCGACGCTCGGGCTGACCCCGTGGCGCAGGTTGCAGCTCGCCGTCGACGCGTCGAACGAGGAGGCCGTGAGCGAAGGCATCGATGAGACCAGCGAGGTGCGGCGCCTGGGCGCGAACGCGACCGTGCAGCTCGCGGGACGGACCGCGCTCACGCTGTTCGGTTCGCAGTCCTGGACCACGGATCCGTTCGATGGCGGCGCCGAGCGCGTCATCCGGCAGATGCGCCTCGAGTTCTCGCAGGGTGTTTCGCTGTGGAGCCGTACGGGCGGCGCGGCGACGGGCCGGCTCTTCGTGCGCTTCGCACACCAGCGCGGTGATCTGTTCGGTCTGGCCGGTACCGGCGCGATGCCATCGGCGTGGACCGTCAACACCGGCTTCAACTTCAGCCTGTTCTGAGCGGATCATGCGTGCACGATCGATCGGCCTCGTCCTCTGTGTCCTGTGCAGCGCGTCGACCGTGCGCGCGCAGGTGCGCGTGCACCCCACAGGCGTGAACGTGAACGTGCAGAGCGCGACCACGGTGTTCCTCACGTACGGCGGGCTGGCCGGGTACGTACCTGCAGAGTCCTTCTGGTGCGGCGAGCTGATGCCGGCGACGCCCGCCATCGGCCTGCAGTGCGACCCGGCCACGCTGTTCGGTTCCCTGCCCGCACGCTACGACCTGAGCCGGTCGAGCGGGACCGGCGGCTTCACCGACATCATGTCGATCCCGCCTTCCGTCGCGCGCCGCGCCTACCAGGCTGCCGCGGCCGGGGCGGCATCCGACTTCTTCTACGTCCGCAGATTCCAGAGCGTGAGCGGTGGTCCGGACCAGTACGTCGCGGTCACGTGCCGGCTGACCGGCGGCGGCGCGCGCGTGCCCTTCGCACTCACGAACGTGGACGTGCGGTTCGACGTCCAGACGCCGGTGCTGTTCGTGCGGCCAGGCACAACGCCGCCCCGCCTGACCGCCGAGATCGCGTTCAACGGGACCGGCACGCTGCGCGGCCGCTGGGAAGTCGTCCTGCCCGGTGAAGCGCCGCCGGAGGACTTCGACCTGATCACGGAGGGCACGCTGCCCGCAGAGCTGCGCGGGACCCAGCGTCGCTTCACCGAGATCGAACGGTTCAACGTGTTCCTGCCGCCCACGGGCAGGTTCACGCTGGCCGGACCTGATCCGTCCAGGCTGCCGGCCACGATCGAGGGCGGCTACATGATCCTGCTGCGTGTCGAAGCCACCGACGACAAGGAAGGCGACACCGACCTCGGCTCGGTCGGCGCGGGCTCCGGCGTGCTGCATACGGGTGCCGTGGCCGGGTTCCCGATGCCGGTGCTGCGCTACTTCGTCGGCGCCGGCAGCTCGGAGCTGACCGCGGCGCTGTCCCGGCTCGAGGTCCGACTCACGGCCCCGCTCGATGAGGCCGAGGCGCCACCGGACGAGCCCATCCGCTTCTCGTGGGAACCGGATCCGCGCGCCGCGCTGTACCGCCTCGAGGTGCAGTCCTCCCCGGGCACGACGCTCGCTGAGGCGCTGCTGCCGGCCGGCACGACCGCGTACGTCGCGCCGGTCTGGCTGGCCGAACGCGCCGACGCCCGTCCCGTCCGCTGGCGCATCCACGTCATCGATGCGACCGGCTCGTCCGTCGCACGCAGCGACTGGCGCGCCCTGCGCTGGCGCACCGGCGGCTGAGCCGGACGCTTTCCGGGACGGCCCGGGCTCAGGACGTCGAGGCCGCGCCTGCCAGGCGGCCGGCCACCGCATCCGGTGCCGGCTTCACGGCAGCCGCCTGCCGGCGCAGCGCGGCCTCCTGCCACAGCGAGTAGATCGCGGGGATCACGATCAGCGTGAGCACCGTGGACGAGACCATGCCACCGACCATGGGTGCGGCGATCCGCTTCATCACACTCGCGCCCGTGCCATGGCCCCACAGGATGGGCAGCAACCCCCCGATGATCGCCGTCACGGTCATCATCTTCGGACGGACCCGCTCGACCGCGCCCTCCATGATCGCGTCGTAGAGATCGCGCGCCGTGCGCCGGCCATGGTCGCGGCGCGCATGCCACGCGTGATCGAGGTAGATGAGCATGATCACGCCCGTCTCCGCCGCCACGCCGGCCAGGGCGATGAACCCGATCGCCGTCGCAACGGACCAGTGGTAGCCCAGCAGCGCCATGAGCAGGATCCCGCCCACCAGCGAAAACGGCAGAGACAGCATCACGATGAGCGTCTCCGCCGTACTCCGGAAGTTCAGCCAGAGCAGCAGGAATACGATGAGCAGCGTGGCCGGCACGACGAGCGCCAGTTTCTGCCGCGCTCGCTGCATGTACTCGTACTGGCCGGACCACTGCAGCGTATAACCGGCGGGCAGTGTCACCATCGCTTCGACCATGCGCTGCGCATCCCGGACGTAGCCACCGATGTCGCGGTCCTCGACGTCGATGTAGACCCAGGCCGTCGGGAACGCGCCCTCCGTCTTCACCGCCATCGGCCCGCTCACGCGCCGGATCGACGCGACCTGCCCGAGCGGGATCTGCTCGGACCGGCCCATCGGCATGGGCGCGCCAGCCGCCATCCCGGACATGCCGGCGGCCGGCGTCTCGTTGCGCCCCTGGACGACGGGGATCAGCACGTCTGCCAGCTTCTCGGGCTGGTCGCGCAGCTCGTGCGGGTAGCGCAGCCGTACTCCGTACCGCTCGCGGCCCTCGATCGTCTGCGTGATCGTCATCCCGCCGATCGCCGCGGCGATGACGGTCTGCACATCCTCGATGTTGAGCCCGTAGCGGGCCGCGGCCGCACGGTCGATGTCGACGTCCAGGTAGAAACCGGAGACGGCGCGCTCCGCGAACACCGACCGCGTGCCGGGCACACCGCGCACCGCATTCTCGAGCTCCCGGCCAATCCGTTCCAGCTCGGCCAGGTCCGGCCCGAAGATCTTGATGCCGACCGGCGTGCGGATGCCCGTGGCCAGCATGTCGATGCGGCCCTTGATCGGCATCGTCCACGCGTTCGTGATGCCAGGGAAGCGGACCCGCTCGTCCATCTCCGCGATGAGCGCGTCCATCGTCATGCCGGGTCGCCACTGCTCCTCGGGGTGCAGCACGATCGTCGTCTCGAACATGTCGAGACCGGCAGGATCCGTGGCCGTCGTCGCGCGGCCGGCCTTGCCGAACACGCTCGCGACCTCCGGGATCATCTTCAGGATGCTGTCCTGACGCTGCAACGCCTGACTCGCCGTCGCGACGCTGATGCCCGGTAGCGTCGTCGGCATGTACAGCACCGTGCCCTCGTTGAGCGGCGGCATGAACTCGCCGCCGATGCGCTGGAACGGAATCCATGTCAGGATGAGCAGCGCGACGGCCGTTGCGATGACCGGCCAGCGGTTGCGAAGAACGGATTCGATGACCGGCCGGTACACGCGGATCAGCACGCGCGACAGCGGATTGCGATGCTCCGCGTGCAACCGGCCACGGATGAACAGCCCCATCGTGACCGGCACGAGCGTGAGCGACAGCAGACTCGCCGCCGCCATGGCCAGAGTCTTGGTCCACGCCAGCGGCTGGAACAGGCGGCCCTCCTGCGCCTCGAGCGTGAACACCGGCAGGAAGCTGACCGTGATGATGAGCAGGCTGAAGAACAGCGCGGGGCCGACTTCCTTCGATGACCGCACGACCAGCGCCCACCGCTCCGGCGCGCTCAGCTCGGACGTGTGGTACACCCCATCGTCTGCCGGCACCGGCGTGTCCGCCGACGCCGTCCGCCTCGCCAGCGCGCGTTTCTCGCCGATCGCGCGCTCGAGGTGCTTGTGCATGTTCTCGATCATGACGATCGCGGCATCGATCATCGCGCCGATCGCGATGGCGATGCCGCCCAGACTCATGATGTCCGCCCCGATGCCGAGCAGCCGCATCACGATGAAGGCGATGAGTATGCCGACGGGCAGCGTCAGGATTGCGACGAGCGCCGAACGCGCGTGGAAGAGGAAGACGATCGCGACCAGCGCAACCACGATCGACTCCTCGATGAGCTTCTCCTGGAGCGTGTCGATGGCGCGGTGAATCAGGTCCGAACGATCGTACACCGGATGGATCGTGACGCCGGGAGGGAGCCCGGCCTCGACCTCGGCCAGCTTCGCCTTGATCCGGTCGATCGTGGCCAGCGCGTTCTCGCCGAACCGCATGATGACGATACCGCCCACCACATCGCCGCGGCCGTCCAGATCGGCGATGCCGCGCCGGACGTCCGGTGCGGGCTGTACGGTCGCGACGTCGGCGACGCGGATGGGCGTGCCACTCGTCGTCGCGCCCACGACCACGCTCTCGATGTCACCCGTATCCCGCAGGTAGCCGAGCCCGCGCACCATGTACTCGCGCTCGGTCAGCTCCATCATCATGGCGCCGACGTCCTGGTTGGACGCCTGGATGGCCTGCATCACACGGGAGATGGGGATGCCGTACGCGCGCAGACGGACCGGGTCGACGGTGACCTCGTACGTCCGCTCGAAGCCGCCCACGCTCGCGACTTCGCTGACGCCGGGCACAGCCGTCAGCTGGTAGCGCAGGTACCAGTCCTGGATGGCACGCAGGTCGGCCAGCGAATGCTGCCCGCTCGTATCCTCCAGCACGTACTGGTAAACCCAGCCCAGCCCGGTCGCATCCGGACCGAGCGCGGCCTGCGCGCTCTGCGGCAGCCTGCCGCGGATCGCAGACAGGTACTCCAGCACGCGACTGCGCGCCCAGTACAGGTCGGTGCCGTCCTCGAAGATGATGTAGACGAACGAAACGCCGAAGAACGAGTAGCCGCGCACCGTCTGTGCGCCCGGGACCTTGAGCATCTCGGACGCGATCGGATACGTGACCTGGTCCTCGACGATCTGCGGAGCCTGACCCTCGTAGTCGGTCTGCACGATGACCTGCACGTCCGACAGGTCCGGCAGCGCCTCGAGCGGCATCCCCGCCATGGCCACGATTCCGCCGGCCACCGCAAACGCCGTAAGCACCAGCACGATGAACCGGTTGGCGACCGACCACTCGATGAGTCGCTTCAGCATGGTTGCGCGCCCGTTCAGCGACCCGTCGTGTCACCGCGACCGGCACGCCCGGCGGGCGGCGGCGTGGTGTGCTGGTCGTGCGCTGCGCCGGGTGCATCCATCGACATGCCCGGCATCGACGTGCCCATGTTCGATTCCGCATCGATCAGGAAGTTGGCCGAGCTGACCACGACCTCGCCTTCCACCAGGCCCGCCAGCACCTCGATCTCCTCGCCGGCGGCCAGGCCCGTCGTGATCTCGCGGTGCACGAGCAGTCCGTCCGGCGCACGCACGAAGACCAGCGCGCGGGCGCCCGTGTAGTGGACCGCCGTGCGCGGGATCATGAGCGCTTCGCGCGCTTCATCGCTGGCCAGGTCCATGCGCGCGTACATGCCCGGCTTGAAACGGAGACCGGGGTTGGCCAGCTCCACGCGCACCCGGCCGGTGCGCGTTTCGACGGAGACGGTCGGGTAGACGTACGTGACGACGCCGTCGAAGCGCTCGCCCGGATACGCGTCGAACGTGACCGTCGCACGCTGCCGCAGCCGCACCAGCGAGAGGTCCTTTTCGAATACTTCGCCCTCGATCCAGACGCGCGAGAGGTCGGCGATCCGGTACAGGTCCATGCCCGGCATGATGCGCGCGCCCTCGACGACGTTCTTCTCGACCACGATCCCGCTGGCCGGCGCGGTCAGCGTCACCGTCTTCTGCGGCTCGCCGGCCTGCTCGATGCGCGCGATCTCCGCGTCCGGCACATCCCAGTAGCGCAGCCGGCGCCGCGCGGAGTCGAGCAGGTCGGTCGCGTTCTGTGCTGCCCTGCCTTCCGCCGTGGTGCGCGTGAGCCGCAGGGCCAGGATCAGCTCCTCCTGCGCAGCGACGAGCATCGGACTGTACACATCGAGCAGCGCCTGGCCACGCCGGATCGGTGCACCGGTGAAATCCACGTGCAGCCGCTCGACCCAGCCCTCGACCTTCGGGTTGACATTGACCAGCCGCGTCTCATCGTACGTGACGTTGCCGATCGTCGTCACCGCACGGCGGAACGGTTTCTTCGCCACGGTCGCGTACGTCACGCCGATGCGGCGCGCGCTCTCCGGGTCCAGTGACACGGGTAGCAGCGCATCGCCCGGCCCGGCCATCGCGTGCGTGGAATGGTCCATGCCCGCCATGGCGTCCGCTTCAGTGCCCGGGCCCGCAGTTCTCGCATAGATGAGCACTGCCGCGACGGCCACGACGACGATCCCGGCGGATAGCACGATCTGACTGCGCGTTGTCATCGATCCTCCACCAGCGCCCGGCGACCGGCGGGCAGTTCCCGACCGATCGCCATCTCGAGTTCCGCCAGCGCGCGGCCGTAGTCCGCGACGAGTGCGTGCAACTCCTGCTCGTACGTGTTCACCGTCATGCGCGCGCCGATCAGGGTCATGAAGTCCACCGCGCCGACACGGTAGGAGGACAGCGCCGACGCCACGTTCGCTTCGGCCTGCGGCAGGACTTCCGACCGGTACAGGTGGACCAGTGTGCGGTCGCGCTCGAGGTCGGCCAGCAGTTCTCCGATGCGCGCGCCCACCATGGCGCGCATGTCCGCCAGGTCGGCGCCGGCCATCTGCTCCATCGCCGCCATCTCATCGCGCATGCGGTACTGCCGCTTCGACGCGAACACGGGCAACGTGAGGCCGACCATCACGCCGGCCATGCGTTCGGTGCCCATGTCACCGCCCCGCTGGCCGTACTGCACGCCGACGGTCACGTCCGGCCAGATCTCGCGGCGTGCCAGCTCGAGTCGCGTCGCGGCCTGATCGACGCTCAGCCGGCCGCGCGCCAGCATCGGGCGCGTGGCCTCCGCCCACGCACGCAACGTGTCCGCCGCGGGCAGCTCGGCAGGCAGTCGCGGCAGCACGGGCGCCGGCACGGGCGTGCCGGCGGCGCGGTTCAGGATGCCGTTCAGCCGTGCGGCCGCGCCGTCGCGCATGGCCTGCATGCGACGGATCTCCGCGTCCATGCGTGCGACTTCGACATTCGCGTGCAGCACGTCGCTCTGCCGGCCTTCGCCGGCGCCGTACATGGCGCGCGCCACCGTCTCGAAGTCCCGCAGCAGGGTGAGCGTCTCCGTCATCACCTCGATCTGGCGGTCGGCCTCGTACAGCTCGAAGAAAGCCATCGCGGCCTGCGCGCGGACTTCCCATTGCAGCTCCGCCGCGTCCGCCTCTGCCATCGCCGTGCTCTGCCGGGCGATGCGGGCGCTCAGCCCGAGCTTGCCCGGGAACGGCACCATCTGCATGAGCTGCAGCGACGGCGCCATCGAGTTGGGCATGTCCGCGCGGAACCCCGGGACCGAGAGGTTCATGGCGCCCAGCTGGAACATCGGATCCGGCAGCGTCGCGGCATCCGCCTCGCGCGCGCCCGCGGCCGCGGCCAGCGCACCGGCGGCCTCCAGCCGCGGACTGCGCTGGCGGACCAGCTCGTAGACCGCTTCGAGCGTGAGCCCCGGCGACTGCGCTGCCGGCTTCGCGTCCATCGCGGACGCGTGCCCCGGCGCCTGCCCGGCCACCGCGCCGCCGGGTGAGAGCGCGACCGCCAGCGCGGCGAGAATGCCGGCAGCCCCTGCCCGGCCCGGTCCGGGACGTCCGTTGATCAGCATTTTTCGTGACCCCTTCCCATGCGCGCGTCACACGCGTGCGTCGATGCTAGCCCGCGGGTGGTGAAGGGAAGCTGAAGCGTGCATGAAGATCGCTTCACGAAGGTGTACCTCGCCCTCGTGAGCGTGAAGATCGGTGCGCGGGCGGCGGCTCAGCTTGCCGCGCGGGCCTCAGCTACGCGCGCCTCGATCCACCGGGCAATTGCGGAATGGGGAAGCAGACCTTCGCCGTCGTATCGGATCGGCAAGGCCTCCAGGTCGGCCGGGAGCTTGTGCGTACTCACGTAACCCTTCGACACGAGCAGCGGGACCACCACGACGTCACGGCCCGTCAACTCGTGCTGCAGCTGGATGATCTCGCGAATGCGATGCACCGCCTCCGCGCGCACCGGCGCCGGCGCATCGTCACGGACCAGGTCCAGCTTCACATCCCGGAAACGGGTCGATTGCCGAATGGCCTCCGCAATGGGACGCAGGCGGGCCATCCAGTCTGCGTACTCCTCCGCGGCGTTCGGCCCGTGGCCCACGATGAACAGCGCCTGGCCAACCGGATCTTCCGCCAGACGCAGCGCTCGTTCCGCCAGCACGGTCGCCAGCACCGGTGACCCGTCGAGCGCAGACATGACCCGCAGCGGAACCTGCACCTGCGGCCGCTCGATGCCGGCCATGTGCAGGTGATGCATCATCGTGTCGTCCAGCGTTTCGGACTCCCCGGCGAGGTACCGGATCTGGTCGTAGTGCCCACTGTGGCTGGACACCAGCAACGGCACCACGACGATCCGTGATGCACCCTGCGCGACCAGACGCACCGCTGCGTCCTGGAAACGGTAGCGAGGCGCCTCCTCACCCATCAGGAAGCTGACCTCCACAGGGCCACCCGTCTGCACCTGCCGCACGACGTCCAGAACCCGCCCGTTCCATTCGGGCGACCCCCCGTGTGCCACGACGAGCGTGCCCGTCACATCGCCCGTCCCGTTTCCGCCCGCCACGGCCTGCGCCTCCGCGGTCGCAGCCGCCCCGGCCACGAGCGAGGCGGCGAGGAGGACGCGGGCGCGCTCGGTATTGAGACTCATTCTCATGCGCATCATGCACACAACCCTACGCGCGTGCCTGGACGACGTCAAGACGCTCAGCGACCGCGAACCCTCTCCCCTCGAACACGAGGGCCGGGTGGCGTCATGAGCGCCGACCAGACGGCGCGGTCGTGTCGGTCGGCGGCCTGGTCCCGGGGGTCCAAGGGAAACGCGTACAGACGTGGCGGGAGTTCTCCCACGTGGCCGTCCGCCCGCACCGGCCTGCGACGAACCCGTACCCGGCGCGACCTTGTTCGTGGACAGAGGAGATGGCCCCTGCGAACGCTGCTTTTCGTTCTGATCTCCGCCCACGGCGTCATCCACTTCCTGGGCTTCGCCAAGGGCGCCGGCCTGGCCGAGCTGCCGCAGCTCACACTCCCCATCTCCCGCGCGTGGAGCCTGGTCTGGCTGGCGGCCGGTGTGCTCACGCTCACGGCTGCGGTGCTGTTCCTGACCGCTTCGCGCTACTTCTGGGTGATCGGCTTCGCCGCCGTCGTGCTCTCCCAGGCCGCGATCCTCGCCTCCTGGTCCGACGCCCGGGCCGGCACGCTGCCCAACCTCGTGCTGCTGGCGATGGCCGTCTGGGGTTACGCGGCCTGGGGCCCGGGCGGGCTGCACGCGGAGTACGAGCGTGCTGTGCGCACGCATTCGCCGGCGATCGAGCAGCCGCGCGTTACGGAACCCGATCTTCTGGACCTGCCCTCCCCGTTGCAGGCGTACCTGCGTGCGGTGGGCGTCGTCGGCCAGCCGCGCATGAACCACGTACGCGCAACGTGGCGCGGCCGGATCCGCGCGACGGCGGCGGACCCGTGGATGCATTTCACTGCGGAGCAGCACAACTTCTTCGGCGATGCGCCCGCGCGCTTCTTCTTCATGCGCGCAAGACGCGGGGGCCTGCCGGTCGATGTGTATCACGCGTTCGAGCAGGGCGAGGCCAGCATGCGGGTGCGGCTGCTCTCGCTCTTTCCGATGGCGAGCATGGCCGGCCCGGACCTCACGCGCGCCGAGACCGTCACGCTCTTCAACGATCTCTGCATCCTCGCGCCCGGCGCGCTCCTCGACGCGCCGGCGCGCTGGGAGCCGATCGATGCGGCCACGGTGCGGGCGCACTACACGGTTGGCTCGAACACGATCCGCGCGGACCTGATCTTCAATGCGGCGGGCGAGCTGGTCGACTTCGTCTCCGACGACCGGCTGGCCGCATCGCCGGACGGCAAGCGATTCACGCAGCGGCGCTGGTCCACGCCGGTGCGGGCGTACCGGCAGTACGGGCCGTGGCGTCTCATGTCGCACGGCGAAGGATGGTGGCACGCCCCCGGCGAGCCGTTCGTCTACATCGAACTCGAGCTGGTCGACGTGCGCGGCAGCCGCACCCGCTGAAGGGCGGTCGCCTCAGCCTTCCGTGCCGCCGCGGCGCACGATCGCCGGGAGATCCAGACCCTCCAGGAAGTACGCGGCCAGCTCGGCCCGCCCGGCCAGGCCCGATTTGCGGTACACCTCAACGGCGTGCTGGCGGACCGTGCGCTCGCTCCTCGACGTCAGCACGGCGATCCGCTTGTGGCTGTAGCCCTTGAGCAGCATGAACGCGGTCTCCCGCTCGGCCCCCGTCAGTCCCCACGCCCCGAACTGTCGCCCGATGGCTTCGCCCAGGCCGTGCAACAGCCGCTCGGCGCTCCGCTGCCACGCGTCCCGCTGCGCGCGGCTCTGCCCGACCGCGCGCGTGAGATCCCTGACCGATCGCTGCGATCGCATCCAACCGGCACCCAGCCACAGTGCCGCGCCCAGGCTCACGCCGATGAGCGTCAGCTCGAACAGGACGTGAAAGCTCAGCCAGCGATCGGGTGCGTCGAGGATGAGATCGGCCACGCCGCCGATGATGACGACGGCGAGCACCAGGGCGAGGATGCGCCGCAGCGCGGCGTCGTCGGTCGCGTCCAAGATTCCTTCCGCCCGTTGACCTCGGGCCCGGCCCGACACCCGGGCGCGGTGCTCCGGCAGATGCCGGACCCGGGTCGGCATCCGGCCGCGTTACCGCACCGCGCGCCCGGCCCGAACATCTGCCGGATCGCGCTGGGCGGACCGGCATACGAACGTTGCGGCAACGGACACACGGTTCGAACTCGAACGGAGGATACATGCGATGTTGCCGCAACCGCTACACCCCGCAGTCGTTCATTTCCCGATCGTGCTCACGCTGCTGCTGCCCGTCGTCGCGGCGGGCGCCTGGCTCGCGGTCCGGCGCGGCGCCCGACCCGGCCGGGCCTGGGCGCTCGTCGCCGGTACGGCAGCCCTCCTCTTCGCCAGTACGTGGGGCGCCGTCCGGACCGGTGAGTCCGAGGAAGAAGTGGTTGAAGGTGTGGTCGCGGAATCGGTGATCGGGCAGCACGAGGAAGGCGCGGAGCGCTACCTGTTCGCCACGGGCGCGCTCGCGCTGCTGGCCCTGGCCGGCCTCGCACGCGGCCGCGTCGGACGTGCGGGACGCATCGCGGGCCTCGCCGGTGCGCTGGTGCTCGTGCCCCTCGCCTGGTCCGTCGGCCACTCGGGCGGCGAGCTGGTCTACAGGCATGGTGCCGCCAGTGCGTACGTGACCGGCGACACACCCGTCTCTGCGCGTGCAGGCGAACGGCGGCACTGATCCGGGTATGGTCAGAGTTTCGCCCGCCGCAGCAGCTGCGCGTTGGCCGCAACGATGATCGTGCTCAGCGACATGAGCACCGCACCGAACGCCGGGTGCAGCAGGATCCCCCACGGGCTCAGCACGCCGGCGGCCAGCGGGATCGCCAGAATGTTGTAGCCGGCGGCCCACCACAGGTTCTGGATCATCTTGCGGTAGGTCGCGCGCGACGACACCGGTCACCGTGTACCGCGACTTCGGCCCGTGGCGTGTCGCGGCGCGCGGCGAAGGCCGGTGGCACGCTCCCGGCGAGCCGTACGTCTACGTCGAACTCGAGCTGATCGACGTGCGCGTCAACGGCGCCGGCTGACCGGCAGTCTGCTCAGCCTTCCGGCTCCCCCGCAGCCTTCGATCGCGGGGAGATCAAGACCCTCTAGTAAGCGGCCAGTTCTGTCCGCCAGCGCTTGCGGTGCTCATCCGCTCGACGCCCGGCTCGCCCTCGTAACCGCCGGGCTGGCCGCAATTCGATTGCTGATGCAGTTGTTGCCCGGCCTCGACGGGGCGAACGGCTGGATCAACGGCGTTGCACTGCCGGTCCACGTGGCGCTCGCCCATCGGCCCGGGTTAATCTCACCCTGTTCAATCGGGAATCTTGTGGCCCGTCCGACCTGCACCTAGATTTCGCGGTCAGGACCCCTGACGGAACAGGCCAAACGCGCGATCGTCGCCCCCGGCGGTTGCGCTTGTCACCCAGCGATCATCTCTGTAACGCGCGAACCCTGCGCGATCGTTGTACGCATATCGGCCATCGATCTTCATTCGTGCCCTAGGCGTTCCGACGCTGGAACTACAGATCAACGGTGTAACCTCGAGAAGACTCCAGGCGGCGGTTGCATCAGTTGCACGCTACCGCCAGTAGACTAATGCCGTCGAACGGGTCCCTTCGAGAATGCGCGGAGGAGGTATGAACCTGGCCAAGCAGTTTCCAGGCATGGCGTACGCCATGGTCTTCGTCACTAGCGGATTGACAGTAGCGGTGGGTGCCGACGCTCAGGTGGCGTCCGCCGGGAGCGGGGCGAGTCCGGTACCGGCAGGCGAAAGTGTGGATCTGGTGTTATCGCTGCAGGGCGGCATCAGCTACGGCGCGTACCAGGCCGGCGTGAATCAGGCGATCCTCGACATCGCGCGCCGTTCGAACCGCGGTATGCTGCCCGTAAGTTTCGGCGGCATCCCGACCTTTCGGCTGGCAGCGCTCGTAGGTGCTTCCGCGGGAAACATCAACGGCTTCCTGTCCGCGGTGTCATGGTGTCGTGAGATCGGGCAGGTCGAGTCCAGTATCCTGTGGCGAATCTGGATCTCGACTGGCATCGAGCAGCTGCTCCGACCTGTTGGCATACGCCTTTCAGGAACCCTCGAGCCGCTCGAGCCTGACGCGACGGGCGTTTTCCACCGGAGTTTCTACGAACAGCATTTTGCCGCGCTCAACAACCTGCTTGGCCCGGCACCAGTGTCTCCCGAGTGTCGGCAGCCGATCCCGGTCGGGATCACCCTGACCCGCCAGTACCCGGATACAGTGAACGTGGGCAAAGTGCCGGCCCCGGTTCAGCGTTTCGTCACTGCATTCCGGCTCGTTCCTGACTGTCTCGATCCCATCGGCGATGAACTTGATGACTGTGATGCTAACCCGTCGCGCCTTCACTGGCGCC
>JBFFZF010000058.1:0-23229 GCA_041568755.1 Longimicrobiales bacterium
CCAGACGCTCTGGGAAAACATCCAGCCCGATGCCGGCCGGCTCGCAGGCGAGTTCCTCGCGATCGCCGATCGGCTCGACGGACCGCTCGGCGACTCGATCTTCGCCGTGCTGCGCGCCAACAGCACGTTTTTCGATCCCACACTGATCGGCTACGAGGAATCGATTGCGCGCGCGTCTCCTGCCGTGGCCACGCTGCGGCGGACCGCGTACGAGCGGATGAAGGCGATCGCGGCGCGCGCAGCCCGCGCCGGCGTGCCGATCGTCACCGGTACGGACGTGCTCGAGCGCCACGGCGCTGCGCTGCTCGACGAACTCGAGCGGCTCGTCGCGATCGGGATGTCGCCGCAGGATGTGCTGGCGGCCGCGACGGTGACTTCCGCCGCGGCCGCCCGGCGCCCGGAGCTCGGCCGCGTCTCGGTCGGTGCACCCGCATCGTTCCTGCTGCTCGATGCCGATCCGCTGGCCGACATCGGCCACCTGCGCCGGCTGCACGCCGTCGTGCTGCGCGGCCGGTTCCTCGACGCTGCCGAGCTCGCCGTGCTCCGCCGGTAGCGGCATCGCGGCGGATCAGCCGCCCGCCCCTGGGTTCACGCGCTGGCGCGTCTCCTTCGGGCTGTCGAAGCCATTCGGCTTGTAGATGCGCACTCCGCTTTGGCGGTCGACTGTGCGGACAGCCTTGTCGAAGTACGTGGCGGAGATGGCCTCTTCCGGTCTGTCGCCCGTTGCCCGGACACTCCAGTCGCTGACCATGAGAACATCGAACTCGATGACGAACGTGCCCTCTGCCCCGCACCCGACAGTCATGGTGTGTTTCTGCGGGAAGGGGCCGTTGGGCACGAACCCGCCTTCGCAGGCGGCTTCGCCCTGGAATTGCCTCGGGATCTGAATCGAGCCCTTGGGTGGGTCCTGGAGGACGGTGCCCTGGCCTGGCTTTTCGAACAGCTCGATCAACCCCGCATCCGAGTGCAGGGTGGCCCACGTGCCATCCGACGAGGTGGACCCCGATATCCACTGTTGGGCCAGAGGCGCCGCACGGATTGCCACGACGTTGGGATTGAAGAGATCCGTGATGTCCCAGTTCTGGGCGACCGAGCCGTTCGCGCAGAGTGCAATCAGCTCGTTCGTCGCAGCGTGCGTGACGAAGTTGAAGCAGCCCAGGGATCCGGGCGACGGGCGGTAGCGCCAGATTCCCGCGTTGGGATCTGTCTTCGGCACCGTGAGCACGCCGAACGTACCCGCGCAAGCGGTGTTGTGCGGCGCGCTGATCGACTGGACGACGGTCGAGTTCTCTCTGAGCACGAGGGTGTGCCTGTCCGAGCCGCACGTGTGGGGATAGAAGGCCAGGGACTGCGGATTCCCGGGATCGGACACGTCGATGAGTTCCATGCCGTCGACTCTGGCTATGTAGGCGATGCTGTTGAACAGAGCGACGGAGCCCGTGGCGCCGGGGACCGGATGGAAAGACGGGTCCTCCCTGTCCTTTTCGTCCCAGATGTAATAACCGTTCAGGGTGCCAGCCACGCTCAGCCTGCCTTCGATGGCGAGCTGGCCGTGGCCATCAATATTGGCGGGGACCTCCCTGACAAGCTGCATGGTGTTGGTCTTTGCCTTCTTCATGAAGGCGATGTCCTGGGGCTCGCCGGTGCCGACGGGATCCCGCACACAGCCGGCGAGCGCAAAGACGAGCAGCGCTGCGGTCAACGGACGAAGCATGTGAACCTCCGGTCTTGGCGCCTGGTGCGGCGCGTGGGCTTCGGGAGCGACATCGGGCCGACGGCGCAGGGCCGCCTTCCGGATTGCCCCCTGTCAGACCACGCACGGGAGTCGGCCAGAGGTGATCATCGCCGCGTTACCGGGGTGCCCGTGGGCTGGTCGGGATCGGGCAACGCCGCCCGAAAATGCGGGCGGCCGCGACGGTGGTGTCCGCCGCGGCCGCCCGGCGACCGGAACTCTGCCGTATCTCCGTCGGCGCCCCGCATCGTTTCTGCTGCTCGAGGCGGACCCACTGGCCGACATCAGCCACCTGCGCCGGCTGCACGCCGTCGTGCTGCACGGCCGGTTTCTCGACGCCGACGACCTCGCACGCGCGACAGCTCAGCCGGTCACCCTGGGATTGCTTCGGGGCGTCGTCGTCCTCGGGTAGCTGCCGATGCCGGGGCCGGGCATGCTGAAGGTGCGGAGGCCGCGGTTCACATCGCTCTCGAAGATGGGCCCGTTGTACCAGTAGCTGGCCCATGTGTCCGCCTGATCAGGCGGCGCGGGTACGGCCCATGCCTCCTCCGTGATGCTGACGGCTCCGCCGGGCACGTTGCTGATCGAAAGGACCGACGTGCCGTTGCTCTGGCAGCCCAGAACCAGGTAATGCGGATCGGCTGCCCCGGGCGTGAAGCCGCCGTCGCAGGCCTGCCCGCCCGCTCCCCGCATGGGGATCTGGAACGATCCCAGCGGTGGGGCACTGATGTCGGGAGCCGCGAACACCTGCACCAGCCCCGTGCTGGTCCCCAGCGCGACCCGGTCGCCATCCCAGGAGTACATCGCAGAGTGCCATGACTGGCCCGAAGGCGGCAGCCGGTTCGAAAGGACCAGGGGATTGGCCGGATCCGTCATGTCCCACACCTCGGCTTCCGGACCGCCCGACGGACCGATGTCGCAGAGGGCCACCACCAGTTCCTCCCGGGCTTGCGCGCCGAACGTGTGGCAGCCCGTGGATCGCGGCAACGGCCGGTTCGCGACGGTCGCCACGGACAGATCGGCCAGGAAGAACTCGGCCAGCATGTACACGCCGTCGCAGATGGACGCCGTGCTGACCGGTGCGCTGATCGTGTATGCGTTCGACGCGTTCTCTCTGGCGACCAGCGTGTGCCTGGCGGAGCCGCAGGAGTTGGCGAAGAAGTTCTTGAGGATCGGCGCCAGGGGGTCCGATATGTCGAAGACGCGGATGCCGTTGACGGTGGAGACGTGCGCAAAGTCACTGTGCACGGAGACTCCGCCCGTGACGCCCGTCATGGGGATTTCCGTCAGGACCTGTGGCCTGCGCGCTCTGCTGACGTCGACGATACGCATGCCCAGATCGGTCGCCTCCACCAGGAGGTCGTTCTCGAAGGCGAGATCGCGCGTTTTCCGATCATGGAGTTCCGCCATCTTCCGCAGATTCTCGGCGATGACATCCTTGATCTTCATGAACGCGACATCGTCGGGCTCGCCGGTGCCGATGGGATCACGCACGCAGCCGGTTAACACGAGGATGAGCAGGACCATGGTCGTGGACAGACGAAGCATATGCACCTCCAGTCAGGGCGCGTGCTTGGCGCGTTGGCGAGGAGCAGCCCCGGCCGACCGCGCCAGGCGGCGGTCCGGACCGCTCCCTATCAGAACACGCACGAGAAACGGCCGCAGGTGATCATCGAGCATTGACTGGGCGGGCGGGGGCTCACACTCTGGTCGGGAGGTCGCTGCGCCGGAACCGCGCGGTTACCGCCCCCTCTGCAAGGGGATCCGGGAATGGCCCAGCCCACCCCGCCCGATGCGGATCAGCTGACCGCGCTGCTCGAGGCCGCCAGCGGCGGGGACGCGGAGGCCCTGAACAGGGCCTTTCCGCTCGTCTACGACGCGCTGCGCGGCCTCGCGCGCAGCCAGCTCCGCTCCGAGCGACCCGGCCACACGCTCAGCACGACCGCGCTCGTCCACGAGGCCTATCTGAAACTCGTCGGGCAGAGGGACGTGCAATGGCGCGGGCGGGCGCATTTCTATGCGATCGCATCGCAGGCCATGCGCCGCATCCTGCTCAACCACGCGCGCGGGCGCAGGGCCGCGAAGCGCGGCGGCGATCCGGTGCCGATCCGCCTCGAGCAGGCCGGCCTGCGCGTGCCCGACGAGAGACTCGATGACCTGCTGGCACTCGACGAAGCGATCGAGCGGCTGCAGGCGTTCAACCCGCGGGGCGCCGACGTCGTCGTCTACCGCTTCTTCGGGGGGCTGTCGTACGAGGAGATCGCCGATGCCATGGACACGTCCGTCGTCACCGTGCGACGCGCGTGGACGGCCGCGCGCACGTGGCTGCACCGGGAATTGAGCCAGGCGATGCCATGAACGCCGAGCTGTGGGCCCGCGTCGAAACCATCTTCGCCGAAGCCCTCCGCCTGCCGGCCGCGCAACGCCCGCGTTACCTCGCCGACGCCTGCGGCGACGATGCCGGGCTGCGCGCGGAGGTCGACAGCCTGCTCGCCGCGCACGCGTCCACGCCCGGCCCGCTCGATGAACCCGCGCCGTGGCTGGCGGCCGCGGAAGATGACGCCACGGACGACGTCGAGTCGCTCGGCCCGTACCGTATCGTCCGCCTGCTCGGCCGCGGCGGCATGGGCCGCGTATACCTCGCCCGACGCGAGGCGCCAGACTTCCAGCAGCTGGTCGCGATCAAGCTGATCCGGCGAGGCCTGGACACGGAGGACCTGCTGCACCGGTTCCGCACGGAGCGACAGATCCTCGCCCGGCTCAATCATCCGAACATCGCGCACCTGCTCGACGTCGGCGCGACGGCGACGGGCACGCCGTTCTTCGTGATGGAGTACGTCGACGGCGTCCCGATCCTGGAGTACTGCGATCGCGCCGGGTTGCCGATCGCGGATCGGCTGCGCCTGTTCATGACGGTGTGCGCCGCCGTGCAGCACGCGCACCGCAACCTGATCGTCCACCGGGATCTCAAGCCAGGCAACATCCTCGTGACCTCGGACGGCGTCCCGAAGCTGCTCGACTTCGGCATCGCCAAGATCGTCGACCCGAGTCACGGCGATGACGCGGAACAGCTCACGCGGACCGGGCTGCGGATGCTGACGCCCGACTACTGCGCACCCGAGCAGATCCGCGGCGATCCGATCACGACGGCGTCCGACGTCTACGCGCTGGGCCTGCTGCTGTACGAGCTGCTCGCGGGCCGGCACGCGTACGGGCTTGAGCGCCCGGGCCGCACCGAACTCGAGCGCTGGGTCCTGGAGCGCGATCCCGTGCCGCCCAGCGCTGCCGTGACGGAGGGCTGGGAGGGGCGCGATCCCACGGCCACGCGCGGCCTGCCCGCGCCGCAGCTCCGGCGGCTGCTCCGGGGCGATCTGGACACGGTCGTGCTCGAGGCGCTGCGCAAGGAGCCGGAGGAGCGGTACAGCTCCGCGCTCGCGCTGGCCGAGGACATCGGGCGTTACCTCGAGGGCCGGCCGGTCCGGGCACGGCCCGCAACGCTGCGTTACCGCGCGCGCAAATTCATCGCGCGCAACCCGCTCGGCACGAGTGCGGCTGCGGCCTTCGTCGTCCTGCTCGCGGGCGCCACCGCTCTGACGGCGTACCAGTCCAGCCGCATCCGGCAGGAGTCCGTCCGCGTGACCCGCGAGCGGGACAAGGCGCTCGAGGTCCGCAGCTTCCTGCTCGAGACGTTCGGCGCGACGGGCCCCGACCAGGCGACGGGCGACACCGTCACCGCGCGACAGTTGCTCGACCGGCGCGCCGCTACGCTCGCTGAGGCGTACCCGGACGACGAGGAGATGCGGGCGGAAATGACGTACGTGCTCGCGGAAGGGTACGAGAAGCTCGGCCTGCTCGAGCAGGCGGAGCGACTCGGCCGCGAGGCGCTCGACGCGCGCCGCCGTTTGTTCGGCGCCGATCACGCCGATGTGGCGACGTCGCTCAACCTGGTCGGCTGGGTCCTGCGCGAACGCGGCGACCTGGCCGGAGCCGAAACCCTGCTGGACGAGGCCGTCGCGATCGGCCGCCGCGTCTTCCCGGCAGATGGCGATGCCCGGCTCGCGCGCGCTCTCAATGACCTGGGCACCGTCCGCCACTCGCGCGGTGCGTACCAGGATGCGATCGCGCTGTACGGCGAATCGATCGACATGCGCCGCCGGCTGCTGGGCGAGGAGCACCTCGGCGTGGCGATCGCGCTGAGCAACCTGGGCCTGGCCCAGTATCATCTCGGCGACTTCGACAGCGCGATCCGCACCAATGAAGAAGCGCTCGCGCTTCTTCGCAGCATCGTCGGACCGGATCATCAGCGTACGATGATCGCCGAGACCAATCTGGCCGCCCTGCACACCGTGCGCGGCGACCACGAGTCCGCCGCGCGTCTGCACCGCGACCTGCTCGAACGCCGGCGCCGTCAGTTCGGGCCGCGCCACGCGTCCGTCGCCGTGAGCGCGACCATGCTGGCGAACGCCCTCGTGTCGCTCGGCGGGAACGAGGAGGCGGAACGGCTGCTCGAGGAGGCGGTCGCCATCCAGCGGGAAGCCAGCGGTGTGCGCCGCGAGGATCTGGCCGCGACGCTGCGCGTGCTCGGCGGCGTCCAGACGCGGCTGGGCCGGCACGAGGCCGCGCTGGCCCGCTTCGCGGAGGGCCTCGAGATCATGCGCGCCCTGGTCGGCGACACGCACGAGGAAATCGCCACGCTGCTCGTGTACAGCGCCGCGGCGCGCGACCAGCTCGGTCAGTCGGCACGGGCCGATGCGGACTTCCGCGAGGCGACACGCGTGGCCGACGCATCGCTCGGCGACACACACCGGTCGACCCTCACCATGCGCCTCATGCACGTCGAATTCCTCATCCGTCAGCGTCGACACGCCGAGGCCGGCGCCGCGCTCGACGCGGTCGACCGCGCACTCGAGCAGGCCGGGCTGTCTACCGACGATCCGCTGCGCGAGCGGGCTCGGCGCGCGCGCGCGTCCAGCTCACGGTGACGGCGGGCCGCGCACACCGCGCGGCCCGCACGGTCAGATCACTGCACCCAGGCCAGACCGAACGGGTTCAGGCCGACCGTGATCGTCGCCACGTACTGCGGCACCGGATCCATGGGCGAAGCGCTGTAAACCGTGACCGCCGTATTCAGCGCGCCCGAGTGCGTGAGGAACAGCCGGTTGCCGGCCGGCGATAGCGCCAGGTTGTGCGGCACCGTCTCCGGCGTATCGACCGCGCCGATGACGCTGTTGGAGCGCGTGTCGATCGCGAACAGCCCGTCCGGGCCGCCACCCGGCAGGTTCGTCGTGAAGAAGACCCGGCCGCTCCGCTGCATGCCCGCGCCGTGCGCGCCCGGGACCGGCAGATTCGCAACGAGGTCCAGTGTGGCCCGGCTCAGGACCTCGACGGCATTGCTGTTCTGTGTGGGCACGTAGAGAAACCCGTTCTGCCGCGCCAGCGACAGGTGCGGATCCTCACCCACTGCGGCGCGATCGACCTCCTGGAACGTCGCCGTGCTGAACTTCACGATGTAGTCCTGCCCCGCACAAAGCATCGACACGTAGGCATGCGCCGTCATCGGGTCCAGAATCGTGTCGTGCGGCCGGCACGGCGCCGTCAGATCCGCCGGCATCGGCACCGTCGCGATCACGGACAGACGCACAGGATCGATGACGGTCACGGCATCCGCGATGTCGTTGACGACCCAGAGCTGCCGGCCCTGCGGGTCCGCCCACATGTGGAAGACGCCCGGCCCCGTCGACACGGTGCCCAGGACATCGAACGTGCGCGAATCGAACGCGACGACGTGGTCGTTCGCTCGGTCGCCGACGAACACGCGGCCCATGGCCGCCACGTCCACGACGTACATCGGCTCGGGCGAAACGCCGGGCAGCGGGACCGTCGCGGTCACGGCCAGCGACTGCGCGTCAATCACCGAGATCGTGCCCGATCCGCGGTTGGCCACGACGACACGGCCGCGCGGCGGCGGCGCGTCCGGCCCGACACTGGCGGCCGGCGTGGTCGTCGATACCGGCGCGGCCGGATCCTGGGCCTGCTCGGTCGCGCACGCGGCCAGCAGGAAAGAACACGCGATCAGCGCCGCGGGACGCGATCGGCGGAAGGAGGACTGCATAGCTGCCTCCAGGCATCGAGGAAGGATTTCGTGACGTGCTGTCTCGGGCGGCCCGGCTGCCCGATCAATGCGGTGCTTCTCGATCGCTGCTGGATCCGCGGATGGAAGAACAGCCGGAGGCGCCACCATCAGCCATGTTGGCCCCATCGACCTTCCCGGGCAACCGGCGTTGCGGAGGCGCTCCGTAGCCTCTCCTTGACAACTTAGGAGTCTCCGCGCGAGCTTCTCCTCACTGGATTAGGAGAAGCGTGTGACTGACAAAGCGAGCGACAGAGCCGACATCCTGCCCGGGACCCTCGACCTGCTGATCCTCAAGGCGGTCTCGCTGGGCGAGGTGCACGGGTACGGCGTGCTGCTGCGCATTGAGCAGATCTCGGGCGGCGCGCTGGAGATCCAGCAGGGCGCGCTGTATCCGGCGCTGTACCGGCTCGAGCATCAGGGGCTGATCACGAGCGCGTGGGGCCGGTCGGACAACAACCGGCGGGCGAAGTACTACCGGCTGAGCCGTGCCGGCCGTCGGCGGCTGGGTGAGAGTGCGGCGGACTGGAACCGGCTGGCGGACGCGATGGCGACGGTGCTGTCGGCGACGCCCGAGCAGATCTGATCGTGGCGGGGCTCCCGGGTTCCGGTGGGTTCGACGGCTTCGTGGCGCGCGTGCGATCGCTCGTGCGCGGTCTCCTGCGCCGGTCCGATGTCGAGTCGGAGATGCGGGACGAGTTCCGCCATCACATCGAGCTGCGCACAGAGGATCTCGTGCGCGGCGGGCTGACGTGGCAGGAGGCGTCGCGCAGAGCACGTCTCGAGTTCGGTCACGCGGAGATGCACCTGGAGCGGTCCCGCGCGTCGCGGGGGCTGGACGTGTTCGACGGCCTGCGCGCCTCCTGGCTCGACGTGAAGCTGGGCCTGCGCATGCTGGTGAAGTATCCGGGCCTCACGCTGGTCGCGGTCTTGACGCTGGCGGTGGGCATCCCGGTCGGGCTCGCGCCGATGCACGTGTCTCACGCGATCGAGGCACCGCTGCCGGAGGACCCGGACAACCGGATCCGTGGCCTCCGCTACTGGGACCTCGCGGCCGCAGATATCGAAACGCCGACGGAACACGAGTACGCGCTGTGGCGTGATGAGCTGCAGACTTTCGCGATGCTGGGGGCGTACCGGCCCTCGGCAGGCAACATCGCGGGAGACGACGGCCGTGCGTACCCGGTCGCGGGCGCGGAGCTGACGGCGTCCACGTTCGCGATGCTGGGCACGCCGCCGCTGCTCGGTCGGACGCTGCGTCCCGATGATGAAGTCCCGGGCGCGCCAGCCGTCGTCGTGATCGGGCACGACGTCTGGAGGTCCCGGCTCGGTGCGGATCCGGGCATCATCGGACGGAGTCTGCTCGTCGGCGCCTCGCTTCGTACCGTCGTAGGCGTGATGCCGGAGTCGTTCCGGTTCCCGCACCGCCAGCAGATGTGGGTCCCGCTGGTCCTCCAGCCGGGCGCGCTGCCGGCGTCGAGCCCGGACGTGCGCGTGCTCGGCCGCCTGGCGGACGGCGTTTCGCCGGCGGAAGCGCAGGCGGAGCTGAGCGCCGTGCACGCCCGCGTCACCGCGCTCCTGGCGGAAGGCCGCGATCGGTTCCAGGCGGAGGTGGTGCCGTTCGGATTCTCGGCCATCGGCATGCCTCGCCAGGGCCTCGCGGGGCTGCCCGGGTTCTACTTCTTCCAGCTGCTCGCGCTGGTGCTGCTGCTCGTGGCGTGCGCGAACGTCGCGATGCTCGTGTTCGCACGGACAGCAACGCGCTATCGCGAGCTGGCCGTGCGCACCGCGCTGGGCGCGAGCCGGGCGCGCATCGTTTCACAGATCTTCGTGGAGACGGCCGTGCTCGCCGTGCTGTCCGCCGGCGTCGGCCTGTTCACGATCAACTGGGCGCTCGGCCGCGTGCAGGCGGCCGTGCTGGCCCGCGGCATGGATCTGCCGTACTGGCTGACGCTCGAGGTTACCGGCCGGGCGATGGTGTGGGCGCTCGTGCTGGCGGTGCTCAGCGCGGTCGTGGCCGGCGTCGCACCGGCGCTCCGGGTCACGGGCCGTCGCATTCAGCGCAACATCCAGCGTGCGCAGGCGGGGCGCTCCGGGATCCGCTTCGGCGGCGTGACGGGCGCGCTCGTCGTCGTCGATGTCGCGATCTCCGTCATCGTGCTGGGGTTCGTGCTCATGTTCGCGGACCGGTTGCGCGACGCCACGCGTACGGACGCGCTCGTCGGCATCCCGGCGCAGGAGTTCCTCGCGGCGGAAGTGCGGCTGCCCGCCGATGCGCAGCGGCCGGTCGAGCAGACATCCGATGGCGATGCGTTCCGCGCCCGACTCGGCATCGTGCAGCAGAGGCTGATGCAGCGGCTGGCGGACGAGCCGCGGGTGCTGAGCGTGACCGTGGCGAGTGCGCTGCCGCGCATGGACCACCGGGCCCGGCGCATCGCGGTCGATGGCGCTGCGGCCTCGGATGACGACCGCGGCGAGTGGGTCCGCATGGCCGTCGTCGACGTCGACTTCTTCGCGACGCTCGAGCGGCCCGTGCTCGCCGGTCGCGACTTCGAACCCGGCGATGTGGCCGGCGGCGTGCCACCGGTGATCATCAACACGGTGTTCGCAGAGCGTCTGCTGGATGGTCGGAACCCGATCGGTCGCCGGCTGCGCTTCGTCACGCCGGGCGAGGACTCGCCTTCGCCGTGGCACGAGATCGTCGGCGTCGTCGGCCACCTGGGCATCAACATCGTGAACCCGGAGGGCGGCCCGGGCTTCTACGTTCCCGCGGCTGCGGGCGCGATCCACCCGATGCAGCTGGCCATCCACGTGGGTGACGCGCCCGAGTCGTTCGCGCCGCGGCTCCGCGAGATCGTCGCGGAAGTCGACGCCACGGCGATGCTGGGCACACCGGTCGTCCTGAGCCGGGTCTACCAGGGCGACTGGTACCTGCTGCTGGCGGCGGGCGGCGGGCTCGTGCTGCTGATCGTGATCCTGGTCACGCTCGCGGCGTCGAGCCTGTACGCGATGATCTCGTTCTCGGTGTCGGAGCGGACCCGCGAGATCGGCATCCGCGCGGCGCTCGGCGCGCGCCAGCGGACGCTCGTGCTCACGATCCTGCGCCGCTCGCTCATGCAGGTCGCGCTGGGCGCGCTGCTCGGCCTGCCGCTGGCCGCGCGCATCGTCTTCGAGGATCCGTTCGGCAGCGGCAGCCCGCCCGTCACGGCGCTGCTCGTCGCGCTGGCCATGGCGATGGGCATCATCGCCGTGATCGGCCTGTTCTCATGCGTCGTCCCGGCGCGCCGCGCGCTCCGCATCCGGCCGGGCGACGCGCTGCGCGCGGAGCGCTGACCGCCACGCGCCCGGTCAGCTGATCGGGCGGACCAGCCGGACGATGAAGAGTCCTTCCCGCACGCTCGTGAACACGATGATCCCGCTCTCGAAGAACGGGTAGTTGCTCCACGCGCCGCTCTGCGTGGCGCTGTGGCCTGGCCCGTCATCGTTGTACGGCGCGCTGTCGAAGAAGCCGATCTCGCGCGGGTTCGTGCGGTCGCTGATGTCCAGGATGCGCAGCCCGCTGCCGTAGTTCGCCTCGTAGACGAAGTTGTCCCTGACGAACAGGTTGTGGTCCGACGAGTTGACGGGGCCGAAGTACTCGCGGGCCAGGATCGGGTCGTCGAGCCGGGTCAGGTCCCAGACGAGCGTGCGCGTGCCGCTGACGACGCCGGACAGCTCATCGCCTTCATCGTTCATGTAGAAGTAGCGCTGCTCCCGATCGAACCAGCCCTGGTGCGCGTACGCGACGTTCGGGTAGCTGCTGCGGCCGATCGTGACGGGGTTCGCCTTGTCGGTCACGTCCGCGATGTTGATCTCGCGCTCGTTCGAGCCGACGCAGATCTCGCGGCCGCGGTAACGCGCGTCGGGTCCCTCGTAGCGCAGGCACTGCGCGTCGTGCGTGTAGCCGCGCGGGTTGGCGCCGGCCGTGTCGTTGTAGCAGCCGGCGAAGCGGGGGTTCCTTGGATCGCGCGCGTCGACCATGTGCAGCCCGCCGCCGCACGTCTCGCCGCCGCCGTTCGCGCCCACGATGTACAGGTAGCCGGAGGCCGTGTCCGCCACGACGTTGTGCGCGCTGGCGATCTCGCGGTACGTCGCGTCCGGCGTGAACACGTGCGGCGTGTCCGTCACGGCGCGCAGCCGGGTCAGGTCGAAGACCTGCATGCCGTGCGCGGCCGCGCCATCGGACACGATGTAGGCGTGCGTGCCGATGACCTTGATGTCGCGCCACACGGACGGCGGTGAGCCGACCGTGCGCGGCAGACTGCCGATCAGCCGCGGCTGTGAGGGCTGCGTGACATCGACGAAGGAGGCACCGTCGCGGCGCGCGACGAGCGCATAATCGCGGCGCGTCTCGGGATCGGTCCAGCCCCAGACATCGTTGACCCAGGCGCCGCGCGCCCCGCCCAGCGCGCTGGTCGGCATGTGCGAGACCAGCTCGATGCTCGCGCACGGGAACTCGCCGGCCATGCGGCCCTCCTCACAGCGCTGACCCGTGGCCAGCGCGCGGCCGATCGAGAAGATCTCGCCCTCGAGCAGCTGTCCTGTCTGCCACGCGCCGGCCCGCCTTGTGTACGCCAGCGCCCTGCCCTCGCCGAAATCGCGCTGCGGCATGCCGACCACGACGTGATCGCCGGCCGCCGCGATCGTGTGGCCGAAGTTGAACGGCCAGGCGGTGCCGTCCGCGGAGTCCGCGTCGATGCGCACGGGCGCGCGCCAGCCGCCGCTGCCATCGGGCTGGAACCGATAGACGGTGCCGTTCGAGCGGTTCACCCCGGGCGCGCCGACCCACAGCTCGGTGCCGGCGAGCGCGAGCGCCTGCCCGAAGTCGCTGCCCCGCGTCGCGTCGGACGCGCGCAACGGTTCGCGTAGAGAGAGCGCGTCGTCCGGACCGCGTGCGAAGGCGAACACCGTCTGCGCGCCAGGCGCGGCGATCCACACACGATCGCCAGCTGCAAGCAGCGCGGATCCGAACCGGGCGCGTTCCGTCGCGCCGTCGGGGGCGCGCACCTGGCTCGCCTGCCGCCACTCGCCGCTCGTCTCGCGCCGGAAGAGGTACGCCCTGCCCATCGCCGCATCGGCGGCCGGCGCGCCGACGAGCAACCGGTCGCCATGCCTCACGAGCGCTCGCCCGAAGCCGGCCACGCCTGTCGGCTCGGCGGGGCGCAGCACGGCGCGCATCTGCCATGCGCTGCCGGTCCGACGGTAATGGTAGACCACGCCGGTCTCGTCTACCTCGGGCGATCCGACGAGCAGGTCGTCGCCCGATAGCGCCAGCGTGCCAGCGAAGCCGGTGTGATCACCGCCGGCCGGCGCCTCGATCACCGCCGTGTGCCGCCATGCCCCACCGGCCGCGTCGCGCGTGAAGGCGTACGCGACGCCTGCCCCGTCCCGCTTGCGCGGCGCGCCGACGATGAGCGTGTTGCCATCGACTGCGAGTGCGCCGCCGAAATCGTCCTTGCGCGCCGAGTCCGGCGCGAACAGGCGGGCCGCCTCGACCCACGCACCCGTGCTGTCGCGCCGGTATACGTAGACCGCGCCGGGTCCGTACCAGTTCACGGGCTGTCCGATGAACAGTTCGCTCCCCGTCGTCACGACCGCGCTGCCGAAATTCGGCTCCTGTGCCGCGAGCGGTGCGCCTGGCGCGATGGCCGACGCCACGACGAGTGCCACGAGCAGCTGCGTTGCGCTGGTTCGTCCCATCTCTCTCCTCGTTGTCCCCGTGCGCGCAGCGGCTACGATGCCTTCGCCGCTGGCCGCGCGGCCTGGATCATGAGATCCGCCCATACTAACCGACCGACGACCCGTCCGGCGAGATCAGTCATGCCGAGGGCGGACTCTCAACGGCAGCACCTTGCCGCGCGCGCTCGCGATCGGCGCCGAACGGCGGATGCGGAACGTGCCCTCCCTTTTCCAGAGTTCCGCAGCGAACCGGTTGGATCGCGAACCGCGACCCAGTTCCGATGCGAGAAAGGTCAACAGTGAATCGGCGTCCACGGGTCCGACTTCCGGCGCGACGCAAAGCGTGAGGAACGTCCTGCCGGCCTCGTCTTCCTCCTCGATGAGCTGGTAGTCGCCCGGGCTACCGCCGAACGCGTCGGGGAATTGCGTCTCGAACAGTTCATACAGGTGCTCACGTGAATAGGCGAGCCCCTGACTGGTGAGCTTGTCGAAGCTGCCGACACCGTGGACGTGCAGGTGAAGTCCGGCCTCGTGCAGCGCACAGCCGCAATCTCTCTGCGACAGCGTGGCGAAGTCTCCGTTCGATACGTTGATCTGCACGCGCGCCGCACTCGGGTACAGCGTGGTAAAGAGCAGCGGCTGGGCCGAGCCCGCGAGCGCCGCGTTGTGAGGCCCGGGGTGCGGGACGACCGCGAGAGAGTGCGTGAGGACATGCATTTCGTCACCGTGTTCCGGCCGCGCACACCCGAGTCCGACGTACACCGGGCCCGGCTCGTAGCCCCAGAGAACGGTGAGCGAAGCACCGGATTGTTCGATCAGCCGGCGCTTGGCGGTCGTGACCGGCTCGCCCGACGCGAGAAAGATGCAGCCCTCGAGAGAGGTACCCGATTCGAGAGCAGACCTCGCGATCCGCGCGCAACTGCTCGCGACCGCGCGGATGCAGGTCGAGAAACCGGCCGCGCGCTCGTGTTCGACCCATTCCGTGATCCGTGCGATATCATGCTGCCCGATCGGCTCGGGAGAGGCGTACCCCGGTCCGTACCGGCGACCTGTCCAGGCGATCTGCCTGGCCGTCAGCCGGAAGTACGCGGCTTCCAGCACGCCACTCGCGGGCACCTCGCGCGCAAACCAGCGGTGCAGCGGCACACCCAGACGGACCATGATGTTGACCGACTGTATTCCCGCAGACACGCCGGCCAGCATGGGCTCGTATGCGGCCAGGCGGTGTGCCTGCAGTGCGTGCGCCTTGATGAACGCGCCGAAGGCCGGCGCCTCCCGCTCCTGCCAGGCGAGCGAAGTCGCGCTCCACGTCGGCGCATCGGTACTGCCGCTCGTCTGCCCGAGAAAAGTCGGCGACCACCGTCGCTTGAAATAGTGACGCGCGTGCAGGTCGTCCGGCTCCAGGCGGAACCGCAGCGAGCCACGCACGACTTCGTCCCTGCCACGCACCTCAGCGGGCATCAGATACATTCCGCCGCGCGCCAGCTCCTGCAACGTTTCGTCCAGCCCGACGCGAACCAGCAGTTCATGGACATCGCCCGGTTTGCACCCGGCGTGATCGAACAGTCGGCGATACGGGTTGTCTGTGGAACCGAAGACGGCGGCGGCGAGAAGTCGTTCGAATCGCGCGCTTCGGGTTTGCAGCTCGGTGCGCAACTCGTCGATGGCGCCATCCAGGGTGGAACCTTCAGAATAGAAACGGCGCAGCGCAAACGGGATGATGAAGGGCTGCTTCAGCATGAACCGCGTGTGCGAACTCCATCGTCGGTTCATGGCCGTGCGGCCCTGGACGCGGCTGCGCCGACGTGATTCCTCGGACCCCAGCAGTCGCACACCGCTCCGTGCTCCAGCCCGACCCCCTCGTTGGTCACGGTCTGACGGCCCGCATAAGCTGCGTGGCCCGGTTCGCTGCGGTCAAGCGCATGGCCTGACGTCGGCGGTTCACGCATGTCAGACCCGGCGCCTCGACGACGATGTCCGCGACCTGCAGCACGGCGAACGCGGCCGCGCCTCGGACCAGCGCGGCGCGCACGACCCTGCGCCGCTTCAGCTCGGCCAGGAAGCCGGGGCGGGTCGCCGGCGCCTCGGGATTCATCGGGAGCGTCCGACCATGGTGTCCCGCTTCCATCGGATCGCGCCCATCCGGAAGACGGATCATCGGACGGCGAAGGTGCGAGTGGAGCACGGTCCACGACAGGCGGTCGGGTCGACCCTCGACTCCGTCGTGGAGAGCGCGGCCTTCGATTGGCGGTTCCTCTGGACGAGACGAGCTGCGCTCTGCATTCTCTCCGTCCTGACCGCCTGTTCGATCGGCCACGCAGTCCCGGGGTGTACATGTCCGGCAGGAAGCGAGGGTACGGCGATGCGGCTTGCCCGGTCGGTCCGTTCGTGACGAAACGGCGTCTTCGCAACGCCGTCGTTCTGGGCAGGTGCCTGTTTGCACTGTGGTCCTGCGCGCCGGCCGGCGACGACGGCATCGCCCTGGCCATCCCGAACGACAACCGCACGCCCGCAGGCGCCCGCAACGGCAGCCTCGTCCGCCTCGATCTCGAGGCGCGACTCGCCGGCTGGCGGCCCGACCTCGACGTGGACAGCGCGGTCACGGTGCAGGTCTTCGCCGAGGCGGGCGGCGCGCCGAGCATCCCCGGTCCGCTCCTGCGCGCCCCGCAGGGCGCGGAGATCCACGTCACGATCCGCAACCGCATCCCGGACTCGACACTCGTCGTGTACGGTTTCGGGCCCGACACGCTGCGGATCGCTCCCGGCTCTCGCGCGGAAACCCGCTTCACCGCGGACCGGAGCGGGACGTTTCTCTACTGGGGAGCGACGAGCGGCAGTGCGGGAACCGATGCGCGCACCGGCCGCGATGCGCAACTCACGGGCGCGATCGTCATTGATCCACCGGGCGTCGAGCCCGATCCGCGCGAACGCATCTTCGTGATGACTGTGATCGACATCCTGCCGGACTCGACCAAGCCCGGCCCGCTCGAAGACATCTGGGAGCTGGCGATCAACGGCCTGTCCTGGCCGCACACCGAGCGCATGGCCTACGACGTAGGCGATACGGTCCGCTGGCGCTGGCTCAACGGCAGCTACCTGCCGCATCCCATGCACCTGCACGGTTTCCACTTCCGCGTGCTGTCGAAGGGCGATGGCCGAACCGACACGCGCTACACCGGCGATGAAGCGCGCACGGTCGTCACCGAGCACATGCCTTCCGGAACGACGATGGCCATGGAATGGGTGCCGACGCGCGCCGGCAACTGGCTCTTCCATTGCCACATGGCGCCGCACATCACACCGTTTCCGGAGCGGCCGGACAGCGTGCGGGCCCACGACGTGCACGACGTGATGCAGCACGCGACGACGGGCATGGCCGGGCTCGTGCTCGGCATCATCACCACGCAGGTCGCAACAGCGCAGGCGGAGACGCGACCACCGGCTGCGCGCCACGTCCGTCTGTTCGCGCAGGCGGCCCCATTCGATTCGATCCGGCCGCGGGCGCACGGCTATGCGATCGCGCGCGCCGCCGAGACCGCGCCGGACGCGATCCTCTCGCCCGGACCGGTGCTCGTGCTCACGCGCGGAGAGACCACCGCCATCACGGTGATCAACCGGACGGACGAGCCCACCACCGTGCACTGGCACGGCATGGAGCTGGAGAGCGTGTTCGACGGCGTTGCAGGATGGAGTGGCGCAGGCTCGAACACGGCGCCGCTCATCGCACCGGGCGACTCGTTCGCCGTCGCGTTCACGCCGCCGCGCGCCGGCACCTTCATCTACCACACGCACATGGACGAGACCGCCCAGCTCGCGACCGGCATGTACGGGCCCATGCTCGTGCTCGAGCCGGGCGAGTCGTTCGATCCGGCGACCGACATCGTCATCATGGTCGGCGGCGCCGTGGACGGCGACTCCGCGAGCGCGACGATCAGCGGCCGGCGCCAGCCACGGCCGCGCACGCTGCGGACCGGCACGACCTACCGGCTCCGCCTGGTCAACATCCTCACGGCCGAGGTCATCAGTTTCCGACTGCTCGCGGGGAACGACACGCTGACCTGGACGCCCGTCGCCAAAGACGGCGCTGCGATTCACGCGACCTTGCAACGGGCCGTCCCGGCGACGCTCCGGATGGGTGTGGGTGAGACCTACGACTTCGCATGGGCGCCCCGCGTGGCCGGGGACGTCGAACTGGTCATCGACGTGACGGGGGTGGGTCAGTTGCGTCAGGCGTTCGCAGTGCGGTGACGCCAGACCCCCCAGGGAGCGCGAGTCTCGATCCGCCTCTCCTCTGGACGACGCGGCCCGGTCCCCCTATCCTCGCCAGCCTGACCTCCCGCCACGTCCCTCGAGGTGCCCCATGTCGAGCAAGAAGCGACTCCGCCAGAAACGGAAGCAGGAGAAGGCGCAGGCCCAGCGCCGCGGCCTGAGCCCCGCGACCCTATTCATCATCATCACGCTCGCGCTGATCGTGGTGCTGGTCGTCGTCGCCTACCTGACGGGCGACGCGCGCCCGAATGCGCCCAGGCCCGGCGCCGTCTGGTCCGAAGCCCACGGTCACTGGCACTGAGCGCCTGGCAAGGTTCCCGCCGGAACCCCAACCGGGTCGTTGATGAGCGGCGACCCGGTCCCTGTCCCACCAGGCCATTCCGACGCCCCGCCCGACCCGCGATCCTGAACGCGACCACCCGCCGGCCATCGGCCCGGGTGGGGATTGACTCACTGCTGTGAGTCGATCATACTCATACCATGAGTAAGAGGCTTCAGGTGTTGCTCGAGGAAACGGAACTGCGCGAGATCCGCCGGGTCGCGCGGCGGAACGGGATGACCGTGGCGGAGTGGGTCCGGCAGGCCCTGCGCGAGGCGCGGCAGAGGGAACCGACGATGGATACGATGACGAAGCTGGAAACGGTGCGGGCCGCGGTACGCCACGAGTTCCCGACCGCGGACATCGCGACGATGCTCGCGGAGATCGAGCGGGGCTACGCGGGCGAGGAGGCGTCCTGATCTTCGTCGACTCGAACATCCCGATGTACCTGGTCGGAGCGGAGCATCCGAACAAGGCGATGGCGCGTGCGCTGCTCGAGCGATGCATTCACGAGGGCACCCGGCTCGTCACGGATGCGGAAGTGCTGCAGGAGATCCTGCACCGGTACGTCGCGATCGCACGGCGGGATGCGATCCAGCCGGCCTTCGATGCCCTGCTCGGTGTCGTGGACGATGTGTTCACGATCGAGCAGCGGGACATGGAGCGGGCGAAGACGCTGGTGCAGGGCCGGCCCGGGCTGTCGGCACGGGACGCGGTGCACCTGGCGACGATGGAGCGGGGCGGCGTGACGCGGATCCTCAGTTTCCATTCCGGTTTCGACGGCCAGCCCGGGATCGAACGGCTCCACGCCTGATCCGAAAGAGCCTCTCGCGCCGTCGTCAGGTTGGCGAAAGGTCTGTGAGCAGGTCCGCCGCCGCCTGGATCGTGACACGCTGCTGGTACAGCCGGAGCCCGATCAGGCCGCCCAGCTCCGCGCCGCCGCCCGCGCGGCCCGGACCGCCGTGCTGGGTCTGCGGATACACGGCACCCGATCCCGGCGCCGCGTCTTTGGCAGCGGCGGATCCGATGTAGAGGCGGCCGGCGAACGCCGCAGCGTGGTCGACGAATGCGCGCATCCAGTCCGCGTCATCGCCGTACGCGGACGTCACGAGCATCCCGCCGCCCAGCCCGACGAGCGCCGCCGCATCCGCGGCCGTTCCGTCATACGGCATGAGGGTCGACACCGGTCCGAAGACTTCGCGCTCGTGAACCACGCCGGCCGCGCGCGGGTCATCCGCTCTGAACAGTGTGGGCCCGACGAAGTAGCCCTTGCCCGACGGACTGCCCGCTCCATCGATGCGATCGCCCGTGCCGTGCACTCGCCGTGCGGCCTCGCCGATCGCCTGCATCCCCGCGATTGCGTCGTCGAGCTGGCCCCGGGTCGCGAGCGGTCCCATCCTCACTTCCGCCGATACCGGGTTGCCCGTCACGACCTTCTCCAGCCTGGCGATCAGCGCGTCCTGGGCCGCATCGATCCGGTCGCGGGGCACGAAGATGCGCCGCACCGCCGTGCATTTCTGACCCGCCTTCTGTGTGATCTCGCGTGCGACATCGCGCACGAACAGCTCGAACGTCGCACCGTCGGCGCCGGGTGCCAGCACCGCGGCGTTCAGACTGTCGGCCTCGATGTTGAAGCGCGTGTTCGTCGCGGCGATCGCAGGCATGTCGCGCAAGGACCGCGCGGTCGCGGCCGATCCCGTGAACGCCAGCACGTCGAACGCCGTCAGATGGTCGAGCAGGTCGCCCGGCGACCCGCAGATCATCTGCAGTGCGCCTTCGGGCAGGATGCCGGCCTCGATGACGATCTCGACGCACCGCTCCGCCAGCATGGCCGTCGCCGTCGCGGGCTTCACGATGACGGGCATGCCCGCGAGGATCGCGCACGCCGCCTTCTCGGCGAAGCCCCAGGCCGGGAAGTTGAACGCGTTGATCAGCACGGCCGCGCCCGGCCGCGGCACGAGCACGTGGCGGGCCTGGAACGCGCCGTCCTTCGAGAGCGGCGCCGCCTCACCCTCCGCCAGCAGCCGGCCCTCGCCGAGCGTTCGAGCGAAGCCCGCGTACCACGCGAGCGCGCCGCCGCCGCCATCGATGTCGAACGACGCGTCCGCTGTGGTCGTTCCCGAGTTCAGCCGTGAGATCTCGAACAGCTCGTCGCGGTGCTCGCGCAGCGCGCGCGACATCTCCTTCAGCAGGGCGCCGCGCTCCGCGAGCGTCATCTGGCGCAACGCGGGTCCGCCCGTCGTGCGCGCATACGCGAGGACGGCCCCGAAGTCGATGCCCGCCGACGAAGCTCGGGCGACCCGCTCCTCGGTCGATGGGTCGACGAGCCAGGCGTGCCCGGAATCGGCCTCGTGCCAGCGGCCGGTGACGTAGCTGCGGAGCGTCTTCATGCGCGCATTCGTTCAAGGGTTGCGATGGTTGGGTCGCGAATGTCGCCCGTCCGGCCTTCTGCGTAAAGCCGGGCAGGTCGTGCCCGGCCGGATCGGTCCGACCCGCGGTCAGCCCGCCCGGACCGCAGCGATCTCTTCCGCCGTCTGAGGCTTGCGCGGCCCGAGCCGGCGCGCGCCCGTGGCCGTGACGACGTAGTTCTCCTCGTTCCGCATGCCGCCGAAGTCCTTCCAGCTGTCCAACGCGTCGAAATCGATGAATTCGGCGCAGTGTCCGCGCGCCTTCCAGTCGTCGATCAGCTCGGGGATGAAGTAGATCCCGGGCTCGACCGTGAACACGAAGCCGGGCTCCAGCGGGCGCGCCAGGCGGAGCGATTTCAGCCCGAACTGCCTGCTCCGCTCCGCGCCCGCATAACCGACGTGATCCTCGCCCAGGCCCTCCATGTCGTGCACGTCGAGCCCCATCATGTGACCCAGCCCGTGCGGAAAGACCAGCGCGTGCGCGCCCGCAGCCAGCGCCGCATCGGTGTCGCCCTTCATCAGCCCGAGGTCTTTCATACCGTCGAAGATCACGCGCGCGGCGGTGAAATGGACGTCGCGGAAGTTGATGCCGGGCGCGAGCGCGGCCACCGCTGTCTCGTAGGCGCGCAGCAGGACCTCCGAGATCGCTTTCTGCCGCGCTTCGAAGCCGCTCCGTCTGACCGGGAATGTCGAGGTCAGATCGGCCGCGTAGCCGGTAGCGGTCTCGGCCCCGGAATCGAGCAGGAACAGACGGCCTTCGGTGAGCGTGTTGACCTGCCGGTGATTGTGCAGCGTCTGCCCGTTGATCGTCCCGATGATCGGGTACGCCAGTCGACCGCCGCTCGCGTTCGCCACGCGCTCGACCTCCGCCGCGATTTCGCTCTCCGTGACACCGGGCGCGGCCATGCGCATCGCGGCTTCGTGCATGCGCACGGAAACGGCCACCGCCTTCTCGATCTCGGCGATCTCCTCTGCGCTCTTGTGCGAGCGCTGCGCGATCACGGCCCGGATCAGCGGAAGCGATGCGTCCTGCGCCGTCGCGGGGCGACTCGATCCGACGAGCTGGCCGATGTGGTTGGCCGTGTCGGCCCGGTACGGCGGCAGGAAATGGACCGTGCGGCCGGCGGACCGGGCCGTCTGCACGACGTCCCGGAGCGCAGACGTCGGCCGGGTGTCCGTCACGCCGGCGCGCGCGGCCCGCTCCGCGATCGTCGGCAGCGGACCGGTCCAGACGATCATGTCGACCGTGAGCTCATCGCCGAAGAGCGTCGTCGTGTCCGCGTCGACGTCGATGACCGCGAACAGGTCGGGCTGGTCGAGGCCGATGTAGTACAGGAACGTGCTGTCCTGACGGAAGCGATAACAGTTGTCGGCGTAGTTGATCGGACTCTCGCCGTTGCCGGGCAGGAGCACGATGCCGCCGTCCAGCCCGGTGATCAACTGCGTGCGGCGCTGCTCCCATGTCTCGCGAGTGAACACTGGTCTGTCTCTCCTGGTTCTCGGGTCGCCGGACAGAGCCATCGGACCGCGCCCCCCGAATGGAGGCTTCGATCGAGAGGCAAGAAAGTCGGGGCGGGCGTTCCCGGCAATACCCTCGAGTCGATGCGAACGGGATCTGCGCGGTCGCCGCGGACCGATTCTCTTGCTGCCCGCATCGTTCGCCGGGGCGTAACTTGCGGTGTGATCGATCCTCCCACGCGGCTGGTGGCGGCGCTGGCCGATCGCTACCGGATCGCGCACAGCCCGGGCGAATGCGGGATGGCCATTGTCTATCTCACCGACGATCTGAATGCCGTACGTGGAGGGCGATTCGCTGCGGGACAGGCTCGACCGCGAGAAGCACTCGCAGACTGATGTGGTGCCGGCGAGCCGAGCCATCAACAAGTCCTTCGTCGCCGCTGCGATGATCGCGCTGTTCGCGAGCGGGTCGCGCTGTGGAGTCTCATGCGACCCGGGCCCACTGCGCCGGTCTCACGCTTCAGCATCGCGCTGCCGTCGGAGCAGGCGCTCCGGGACGGCTCAGGCCGTGAAGTGGCTGCGCAGCAGCTCGAGGCTTCGCGGCACGCCGGTCTCCGCATCCTCGCGGCCCTCGAACTCGAGCGAGATCCAGCCACGGTACCCGGCGCGGCGCAGCATGTCGGCGATCCGGCCGTAGTCGATGTCGAGCGTGTACCAGCGGCCGCCGCCGTAGTACGTCTTGGCCTGGACCAGCGTGATCGGGATCCGGCTCGCGGCCATCTGCTGCAGTTGCTCGAAGCGATCCTCGAAGAAGTTGCCGGTATCGAGCGTGATCTGGAGCCACGGCGAATCGATGGCTTCGACGATGCGCAGCACGCCAGCCGCCGTCCGCCCTAGGCCCCAGTGGTTCTCGAGGCCGAGCACGACGCCGTTCCGCTCGGCCGCCGGCAGGATGTGCTCGAACGCTTCGATCACCCACCCGAAGCCCATCTCCTCGGTGAGCCCGTCCGGCACGGGCTCGATGCCGCGGTCGTCCATCAGCTGGTTGAAGGAGCGCGTCGTGCCCCACCGGCCCGTGTTGACCCGCATGGTCGGGATGCCCATGGCGGCGGCCAGCTCGACCTGGCGGATCGTGCGTTCGACGTTATGCTGCCGTTCCGCCGGGTCCGGCGAGAGGAAGCCCTGGTGCGTCGAG
>JBFFZF010000059.1:0-23136 GCA_041568755.1 Longimicrobiales bacterium
GAGGACCCCGGCGCGGCGCGTGAGGCCGTGGCCCGGCTGCTCCGGCTGCGCTCGTGTGAGTCGTGGGCCATCCGTTTCGACGTGCTGATGGCCCTGGGCGATTACCACCTGGCGATGGCCCGGCACGCGGCCGGGCTGCCGCCGGTGGATCTCGCGGCGAGCACGCCGGGCGATGCCGATCCGGATCCGACGCCGGCTCATGACGGGGCGCTTCCGGCCGCCGAGTTCCGCCGGGCCCGTCGGGCCTACCGTCAGGCGTTCGCCCTCGGCGTCACGCTCGACCGGCTCCTCGCCTGCCGTCACCGGGGACCGCACGCGCGCGCTCGTCAGCGGCGGCTCGACGCACTGACGGCGGTGTCCGTACATTGGTCAAGCCGACCGACCGGAGGCCGAAGGGCATCCGGGGCGGTCGCGCAGGCCAACGGGTGAGGGGGTCGCGATTCCGGAATTCGGCAAGATCGTCCGATCGGAGCGCAACCGGCGCAAGCTGACGCAGCAGCAGCTGGGCGAGCGCGTGGGCGTGAGCGATTCGTACATCGCCCACATCGAGAGCGGGCTGAAGACGCCCTCGCTGGACATCACGATGGCGTTGGCGGAGGCGTTCGGCTTCACGGCGCCGCAGCAGCGCGCTTTTCTGGAGGCGCTGGACAACTCGCGCGTGGAGCGATCGATGCGGAGGATCCGGATGCGCGGGCGTGCGATCCGGAGCGCGCTGGAGACGATGGATCAGGCGGGGCCCGGGGCGTTGCGCCTGATCGATCTGGAGAAGGCAGACGAGCCCGTGCTCATTCCTTCACGGGGCCACGCCCTTCAGTCGATCGCATTCTCGCCGGATGATGCGCTGGTGGCAGCCGTGGACGAACGGGGGCAGGCGACGGTCTGGGATCGGCGCACGCTGGATCCACTCGCGACGATCCCGGTCGCGCGTGGCAGCATCTCGTGCCTGGCCTTCACGGGAGACAGCACAGCGATCATCGCGGTGGATGAGAACGGTTCGATCCGGGTCTTCGATGCCCGGACCGGGCGTGCGGGACTCCAGGTGGATGGACCGGGCCGGTTGCCGACGGCGCTGGCGGCATCGCCTGAGGCGGCCGTGCTCGCGGTCGGCGACGAGACCGGTCAGCTGACCGCGTTCTCGATCGAAGACGGGTCTGTTCTCTGGCAGACGAATCGCGACGAAGGGCCCGTGATGTGTTCGGTCTTCTCGCCGGACGGCGCTGTCCTGGTGTCGGCGGGTGAAGATGGCGTGTTGCGCGCATGGGATGCCGGCGCGGGCGAAGAAATGGAAGCCGCGCAACATGGCGGCCCGATCACGGCGCTCGCGTTTTCGCCTGATGGCATGCTGGTGGCCAGCGGTGGTGCCGGAGGCGAGGTGCTCCTGTGGAACGCCGTGAATCTCGAGCGACTCCGCACCTTGTCAGGCATCGGGAGTGGTGTGGCGCAACTGGCGTTCTTCGCGGATGGTGTCACGCTGGCCGCGGTAACGAACGCCGGCTCCGTCGTCCTTTGGGATACCCGCACCGGGTCGGAACGGCGGCGGGTGGAAGCGGAGATCGGCGCTGAGGGACCGCTCGCGTTCGCTCGGGGCGGGCGCTGGCTCGGCGTGTTCGATGAGGAGCACAACGCCGAGCCCGACGAGTTCAGCCCGCAGCAGATCGTGAAGGACCTGGCGGCAGACCGTGATCTTCTCGAAGCCTACCAGGCTCTGAAGAAAGCGCTGGCCAACCCGGCCATGCGCGACGCTGTGCTGCAATCCCTGCGCGCCTTCGCGCAGGCGTCACCGGACTGAGCCGCGCTCATTTCCGCGGCCGCTCCAGGTGCCAGGAGCGCTTGACGCGCCAGCGCCCGGCCTTTCGATCCTTCACGACCAGACACAACGTCGTCATCCTGATCGACGGGCGCCTGACACGCGCCTCCAGTGCGGTCCGGAGATCGGCCGTGAGCGGTTCGGCGTGGTCCGCGTCCGCGCCAGAGAGCAGGGTGAAGTGCGGGTGGAAACGTGACAGGATGTGGGGCGCCAGATAGCGCTCAACCATGAAATTCGTCCGTGGATCGCCGGATCGCTTCGCACGGCGGGAGGTGAGTCTGGCCCGGTAGTGGGAGGAGATCGCCAGCGGATAGATCCGCGCCACCATCTCGTGGTGGAGCGCTTCGGCCTTGCCGGTCGGGTCCTCACAGGGCAGCACGATGAGACCGGGGTTCTTCTGGTACCCGTTCACCGGCTTCTGCCAGCGCAGATCGAACTGCGTGAACTCGCGGGCCAGGAACGTCAGTTCGGCCTCGGCCCGTTCGAGGGCGGCCTCCGTCGCGAACAGCAGCGAATCCGCCAGTGTGAGGTGGAAGCCGTACTGCCCGGCCTCGCCGCGGAACGGCGTCGCGGCCGGAACAGGACTGGCCTCGGCAGCGGCCTCCCCGCTCAGCAGATCGTAGCCCAGGAGCTGCGACCCGAACCTGTACAGCGCGCGCCCGGGTTGTGGCATCAGGAACACAGCGGCTGCCATCCAGTCCGGATCCACGTACGTGGAATCCTGCTTCACCTTCAGGACGGTTTCGGCCGGGACGGCCTTCTCCATGACGCGCCTGGCGTTGTCGACCAGGAACTCCACGTCGTGTCCACCGTCGCGCACGACGCGCTTCAGCGGGCTGTCCGCGCCGAGGAGGTGGTATGGATACACGTAGTACAGGACGATGTTGTCGAAGATGAACGTGGCCATCGTCGGGTAGTTCTCGAAAAGTGAAAACTCGATACCGCCGGCGCCGGTAGCGCGCAGCTCCTGGAGCACGTTGGGCAGCGCCTTGATGTACTCTTCGAGTCCGCGCATGCCCAGGGGCGGAAGCTGCCCGAACATCTCCTCCTCGATCAGACGGTTCTGGACCGCCCGGCTGTACGGGTTCGCCAGGCAGATCCGGATACGCGCCTCTCCCGTCTTGGCCCTCTTCCTGAGCGCCTCGACGATGTCCTTGTCGCGCAGCAGCTGGAGAGCCGTCCCGAGCAGGGAAATTTCGCGGGCGGCGCCGATCAGTTCGACGAGATCACGGGTCAGCGCGGGCGTGTGCCCGCGCGGGTAGACCATAGCGAGCCGGTGCCGGCCCGCGGCGGTCGTCCGGTTGGCGCGCGTGACATGGATGGGCGGCCCTTCCGTGTGCAGGACAACGGACGGCTCCTCGTCCTGCGGACCGGGACCAGCCGCCACGGCATCGATGGCGTGCCCCAGCGCCTTGAGCATCGAAATGCGGTTGTGCACATCCGGGACGATCATGCGCCCGGCCAGCGCGCTGCGCAGTTCCTCCATGAACACGGTGCCGGTGTCATCTTCGGGAACGTTCTCGTTGCCGCGCGCCGCGGCCGCAACGCAGATCGACCGGCCTGCGCCCAGGTTCCCGCCGACGATCGCATCGACGAAACGCCGATTCAGCATGCCTCCGCTGTAACAGAAGTCGAGAATGACTGCCACCTCGCCCGCCTTGATCCGACCCAGCGCTTCGACCAGCTCCATCGTCGAGATCGCGGACGCTTCGATGTCATCGTGGCGCGCGTCCGTCGGGACGAAGTAGTGCATGGTCCGCCTCGGTCGTCCCACCGTACGCATCGTGCCATGTCCGCCCAGGTAGATGAGCACCTGCGCGGCCGGCGCGGCCTGCGCGGCGATCGCATGCAGTTCCTGCAGGATCAGCTTTTTCGTGGGCCTGGCACCACAGTGGCAGACGAGCGCCTGTACGACGCCGTCCGGGGACTCGCCGAGCACCTCCTTGAGCCGCACGGCATCGTACCGGACGCCGTCGAGGGCTGCGAAGTGCGGGTCGGTGTACTCACTTGCCCCGATGATCAGGATGTACTGCTGCTTCTCCATGGCGCTCCGGGGGTTCCTTCGCCTGGGACAGCTCGGTCGTTTGTGCGGGTTCCCCCGAGTCTCAGGAGACAGCCCCGAAACGTCAAGCCATGCGCGCCGCGCGTTCCCGCCGCATTACGAGGATCGCGAGGTCCGACTTTCGTTTACGCCCTCGTTTGCATGAGCGCCTTCGCGCGCCGCGCCGCGCGCCGGCCGTGCAGTGGCATCACGACGGGCAGCAGCATGTACGTCCAGCCGGGCCAGACGAAGCCGGACGGCGGCGTGAACAGCGCGACGGCGACGGACAGCCCTCCGACGAAGGCAAGGAGGAGCCAGGTCTGGATGTCGGCGCGGGCGAGGTACTGCTCGAGGGTATCGAGTTCGAGCAGCTCGCGTTTGCGGAGCGCGTGTGCGTTCAGCCCGGCCAGGATGAGCGACATCGCGATGAAGCCGAGGCCGTAGATCGCGAACAGGTCGTACAGCTGGCCGGGGCCGGTGAGCGCGTCCATCGCCCACGGTTCGCCGGACATGCGCGCGATGCTGAGCGAGGCCAGGAACTTCATCGGATAGACGTAGGAGAGCATCACGAAGACGAGCCCGAGGCTGAGGCCGATGGACGGGAAGTCCTCGAGGCCGTACCGGCGGCTCCAGCCCCAGTGGCCGTACCAGAACACGGCGAGCAGCAGGAAGCTCACGGCGAAGGCGGGGATCCCGGCCAGCGCGTGGCGCAGCTCGCCGTAGGTCGACGGGATCGCGTCGATCGAGATGACGAGCAGGGTGACGGCGAAGGCGAAGGCCGCGTCGGTGAAGGCCTCGGTCCGCGTCATGTCGTGCCCGCGCAGCCGGAACCCGCTGCTGTCCATGGCCGGCCGGCCGCGAAAGACGGTGGCGATCGCCTGCATCCTGCCTCCCGGTTGGGGTGGATCTCGCAGGCCAGGTTAGCCGGCCCGGCGGGGGCCGGCAAAGCGCGGGTGCGTCGAGCGGGTGCGCGGCACGTATTTCGCCTGCACGTGTACGTGATGGCGCGTGGTCACAAGTACCGGGCCGACAGGTGCGGCCCGACGATCAGCCAACCCCATGAGCATGAGAGTTCGGACGACGATCGGGATCGCCGCTGCCGCCATCGTGGCAGCGGGTGCGGGCCTGTACGCGGGCGTTACGCTGGGCGAGCCCCGGGTTGGCGACATTCCTGCGCTCGGGCAGCCGGCGACAGCGCCGATCGTCGCGAACCGCGAGGTGGTACGCGCCAATCAGCTGTCGGAGGCGTTCATCACCATCGCACAGGCGGTCACGCCGGCGGTCGTGCGCATCGAGACGGAGCGGACTGTGACGCACCCGGCCGATGTCTGGGGCACGCGTCCGCTGCGCGGGTTCGGCCAGGAGGCGCCGGACACGACGACCTGGGATGTGGTGCCCGACGTGACCGGTGGGTCGGGGTTCATCATCTCGCGCGACGGATACATTCTGACCAACCATCACGTCGTGGCGGACGCCGATCGTCTCACGGTGACGCTGGCGGACAAGCGCGTGTACACCGCCACACTGGTCGGCGGAGACCCGGCGACGGATCTCGCCGTGATCCGCATCACGGCGGACGGGCTGCCCAGTGCCAGGCTGGGCGACTCGGACTCGACGCGCGTGGGCGAGTGGGTCCTGGCCGTGGGCAATCCGGGTTTCGGGGATGAGGGCACGCTCGACTTCACGGTCACGAGCGGCATCATCAGCGCGAAGGGCCGGCCTCTGAACCTCGTGCCGGGCGACCTGGGCGCCGACGACGCGTCGCGCAGCTACACGATCGAGGACTTCCTGCAGACGGACGCCGTCATCAACCCGGGCAACTCGGGCGGCCCGCTCGTGAATCTGGGCGGTCTGGTCATCGGGGTGAACACGGCGATCGCCTCGTCGTCGGGATTCAGCGAGGGCTACGGCTTCGCGATCCCGGCCAACCTGGCGCGCCGCATCGCGCGCGACCTGATCGCGCACGGCCACGTGCGGCGTCCGATCCTGGGCGTGTCCATCACGGACATCACACCGGAAGACGCGGACCTGTACGGGCTGCCCGCGATCGCCGGCGTGCTGGTGGAGGACTTCCCGGCCGCATCGCCGGCCGCGCAGGCGGGCCTGTTGCGTCACGATGTCATCACGGCCCTCGACGGGCGGCCCGTCGACCGTGTCGGACAGCTGCAGCGCCTGGTGGCGCAGCGGGATCCGGGCGAGTCGGTCCGGCTTTCCGTGACGCGCTTCGGCGACACGCTGAGCGTGTCGGTGCGCCTGGGTCAGGCGCCGCGTCCGGCGGAGGACCGGCGGCGGGCCCGGTCGGGCGCGGTGTTCACCGACCTCGGCCTCGAGATGGCGGATCTGGACGCCGCGGCGGCCCGGCAGCTGGGTTATGCGCGGCCGGGTGGCGTCGTGATCACGGACGTCCAGCCGTTCAGCCCTGCGGACCGGAAGGGGTGTGACCCCCGGCGACCGGATCGTGACGATCGGCGGGGAACGGCCCACGAACGCGAACCGGGCCCGGGCCCTGATCCGGGGCGCCATCCCGGGCCGGATCGTCTCGCTGCTCGTCGAAACGCCGGCCGGCCGGACCTACATCGCGAACATCCGCATGCCCTGAGCCGTCCCGGTGCGGCCAGGCCCGGGAGGCCGGCCGCCGGGGCTCGTCCAACCCCCTGTCCGGCGCGGCCACGCGGCCGTCCGGCGGCCGTCCAACCGGTTGATTTGCCTGCCTTTGCGCTGTTAGCTTGAGCAGCCGCACCCCGCGAAAGTGGCGGAACTGGTAGACGCGCGAGACTTAGGATCTCGTGGGCGCTGCCCGTGGGGGTTCGAGTCCCCCCTTTCGCACTCACCGACAAGACAGGGATTGATGGCCGTCGAGTCCAAGGATCTGATGATCGCCGTCGAGCGCCCGGGCGCGTGGGCGCGCCGCCTGACGATCACCGTTCCGGCGGAGAAGGTCGCGCGCGAGCGGGCGCAGTCGATGCAGCGTCTGTCGCAGCGCGTCCGGCTGCCCGGCTTCCGCAAGGGCAAGATCCCGGTCGCGGTCATGGAGAAGCGGTTCGGCCAGGCCGTCGACCAGGAGACGGTCGAACGCCTGGTCGGCGATGCCTATCGCGCCGCGATCGAGAGCGAGGGTCTGCGTCCGATCACGCAGGCCGCCGTCGACGGCATCCAGTACGCGGCCGGATCCGATCTCACGTTCCACGTCGACTTCGAGGTCCGGCCCGAGATCGAGCTCCAGCGCGTGGGCGGGTTCACGGTCAAGCGCGAGACGCCGGCCGTGACCGACGAACAGATCGGACGGGTCCTGGACCGGCTGCGCGACCAGAACGCGGTGCTCCACCCGATCGCGGAAGGCCAGCCGGTCGTCGGCGATGTCGTACACGTTGCGATCACGCGGCTCAACGTCGAACCGCCGGCCGAACCTCGCCGCTACGAGATCGTGCTGGGCGAAGGTCAGGCCCTGCCCGCCATCGAGGACGCGATCCGTACGCTGGCGCCGGGTGCGGAAAACAACTTCTCGGTGGACCTCCCGCTGGATCCGGACGATGCCGACAGCGCGTCCGAGCGGCACGAGCTGACGATCGCGCTGCTCGAGGCCAAGCGGCCGGAGCGGCCCGCGCTGGACGACGAGTTCGCGCGCTCCGCGGGGCCCTTCGAGAGTCTGGAGCAGCTGCGCGAGCGCGTGCGCGTCGACCTCGAGCGGGAGGCCGGGCGGGAAGCCGAGCGCGGCGTCCGCCACCGCCTGCTCCAGTTCATCCTCGATGCCAACGCCTTCGACGTCCCCGAGTCCATGGTGAAGGACTACCTGGCCCGGCTCGTGCCGGACAGCGAAGGTGTCGAAACCGAAAAACTGGAGGAGATCCGCGCCTCGGCCTGGCCGGCCGCGCGGGACGCGATCCGGCGGCACCTCGTGGTCGAGCGGATCGCCGAGACCGAATCTCTGCACGCCACGCCGGCCGAGGTCAACGCGCGTCTCGAGACGGTGGCGCAGGCGCTCAGCCGCAGCGTCGAGCAGGTGCGCGCCCAGTTCCAGAAGAACGGGCGGCTGCAGGAGATCGAAAGCGACATCACCGAAGACAAGGTCTTCGACTACCTGAAAACGCTCTCTACGATCGAATGACGGAGCCCATGGCGATCTACCCACCTTACGTGATCGAGCGGACCAGCCGCGGCGAACGCAGCTACGACATCTTCAGCCGGCTGCTCATGGACCGCATCATCTTCCTGGGCACCCAGGTCGATGACAACGTCGCGAACATCATCATCGCGCAGTTGCTGTTCCTGCAGGCCGAGGACCCGGAAAAGGACATCTACCTCTACATCAATTCGCCGGGCGGCTCCGTGTACGCCGGCCTGGCCATCTACGACACCATGCAGTACCTGACCGCGCCCGTGAACACGATGTGCATGGGCATGGCCGCCTCCATGGGCGCCCTGCTGCTCGCGGCCGGCACGCCGGGCAAGCGCAGCGCCCTGCCCAACGCCCGGATCATGATCCACCAGCCCTCGGGCGGCAGCCAGGGCACGGCCGCGGACATCGAGATCGCCGCACGCGAGATCCTGTACGCTCGCGAGCGGCTGAACCACATCCTGGCGCACCACACCGGGCAGACCGTGGAGCGCGTGGCGGACGATGTCGACCGGGACCGTTTCATGAGCCCGGACGAGGCCCAGGAGTACGGCATCATCGACCACGTCGTGACCCACCGGAAGGAGCTCGTAGGAGACGGGATCACGGCCGGATAGGCAGCATCGGGCGGCGCGGACCCCGGGTCCGGGCCCACGTACTGGCGTCAGCACGCGAGCGCACCATGCCGAGCGAGAAACACCTGCGTTGTTCGTTCTGCGGCAAGTCCAAGGAGTCGGTGAAGAAGTTCATCTCCGGCCCCTCGGTCTACATCTGCAACGAGTGCGTCTCCCTGTGCAACGAGATTCTTGCCGAGGAAGAGGAGCGCGAAGCTGCGGAGGCCGTGCCGCGCATCCCGACGCCTCGTGAGATCAAGCAGGTCCTCGACGACTACGTGATCGGCCAGGAGGAGGCCAAGAAGGCGCTGGCCGTGGCCGTCTACAACCATTACAAGCGCATCAACCATCACGGCGTTCTGGACGATGTCGAGATCGACAAGTCGAACATCCTGCTCGTCGGACCGACGGGTGTCGGCAAGACGCTGCTCGCGCAGACGCTCGCCCGTGTCCTGCACGTGCCGTTCACAATCGCGGATGCCACCACGCTGACCGAAGCCGGCTACGTGGGCGAGGATGTCGAGAACATCCTGGTCCGGCTGCTGCAGGCCGCGGACTTCAACATTGCCGAGTGCGAGCGCGGTATCGTCTACATCGACGAGCTGGACAAGATCGCGCGCAAGAGCGAGAACCCCAGCATCACGCGCGACGTCTCCGGCGAAGGCGTGCAGCAGGCGCTGCTCAAGATCCTGGAAGGCACGATCGCGTCCGTGCCGCCGCAGGGCGGCCGCAAGCATCCGCAGCAGGAGTACATCCAGATCAACACGCGCAACATCCTGTTCATCTGCGGCGGCGCGTTCGATGGCCTGGACCGGATCATCGAGCAACGCACCGGCCACGGCCGCATCGGATTCAATGACAGCGCGGCCTGGGACGAGGAGCGACGTGGCAACCCGTTCGCGGACGCGCAGCCCGACGACCTGCTGCGTTTCGGCCTGATCCCCGAACTGGTCGGCCGGTTGCCCGTGCTGGTCACACTGGACGCGCTGGACGAGCCCGCGCTCGTGCGCATCCTGCAGGAACCGAAGAACGCGCTGCTCAAGCAGTACGACCGGATCTTCGATCTCGAGAACATCCATCTCACCTTCGATCCCGAGGCGATCCGGGCGGTCGCGCGCCGGGCCCTGGAACGTGGCACGGGCGCGCGCGGACTGCGCGCGGTCCTGGAAGAGATCATGCGCGAGGTCATGTTCGACGTTCCGTCGCGCGACGACGTGCGCGAGGTCGTCGTGACACCCGAAGCCGTGACCGATCGGATCCCTCCGCTGCTCGTGCTTCGTCCGGAGTCGAAGAAGCGCGAGGCCTGAGCGGCCGCGCGGCGGTGCGCGTTTGAACATCCAGTCGGTCGAGTTCGTGGGCGCGATCGCGCGGCCGGGGGCGCCTGTCCCCGAGGCCCTGCCCCAGATCGCCTTCGCCGGCCGCAGCAACGTCGGCAAATCCAGCCTCATCAACCGGCTGCTGGGGCGGACGCGAAGCCTCGTCGCGCGCGTCTCGGCCACGCCCGGCAAGACCCAGGAGATCAATTTCTTCCGCGTGCGCGGCACGGCCGGCGACGGAACCATCCTTCATTTCCTGCTCGTCGATCTGCCGGGCTACGGCTACGCGCGGGCGCCGACGCACGTGCGCGACCGCTGGGGTCCGCTCATCGAATCGTACCTGAGCGGGCAGCCCGGGCTGCGCGGCGTCGTGCAGCTGGTCGACATCCGGCACGCGCCAACGCAGCACGACCTGCAGATGCTCGAGTATCTGGCCGATCTCGGGGTGCCCGCGGTGGTCGTGCTGACCAAGGCGGACAAGCTGGGTGCGACGGCAGCACGGGAACGCAGCGCGGATCTCCCGGCGGCGCTCGGGTTACCTGGAGATCAGGTCATCCCGTTCTCGGCGAAGACGGGCGCGGGTCGCGACGCGCTGCTCCGCGCCCTCGAGGACCTGCTGCGGGAAGAGGAGGCGCCATGATGGGGCTGGTCCACGCGATCGCGGCCGCCGGTCTGATCGCGCAGGTCGGCGTGCAGGACACGCTGATCCCGGCGGGCTACGGCACGCTCCGCCAGGATGAGGTCACGATCGCGCTGCGCAGCGGGCCACTGCTCATCAAGGCGACGCCGCTCGACGAGGGCGTCATCCGCACGCTCTCGCCGGACACGTACCAGCGGCTGCACATCCTGGCGGAGACGCGCGGCGCGGAGGCGGACCGTGCCGCGCTCGGCCCGGCGCCGCCCGCGCTGTTCATGGTCTCCTTCTTCAGCTACGAGCCGGACGTCGAGTACATCGCGGAGGACCTGCAGATCTCGCATCGCGGCCGGCTGCTGAGCCCGATCGCCGTGCTCCCGGTCACACCGGCGTTCGGCCGGCAGCGGCTGGCACAGCAGGAGACCCAGGTCGCGATCTACGCGTTCGACGAACGCATCGATTACAAGTTGCCGATCGTCATGCGCTACCGTATGGAAGAAAGTGCGGCGTGGGCGTCGATCATCCCGCGGCTGGAAGTCGAGCGGGCCAAGATCCGGGCCAGGGCAGGCGGCTCGGGCGACCTCAGAGCGGGATCCCGTATTCCTTGATCTTGCGGTAGAGCGTCCGCTCGCCCATCCCCAGCATCTCGGCGGCGCGCCGCCGGTTGCCCTTCACGGCACCGAGCGCGGCCGTGATCGCCGCCTGCTCGAGATCGCGCAGCGTCATCCCCGGCCGGTATACGACAACGCCTTCCTCATCCTCATCCTGCTCCTCCGCAGCCGTGTCCTGCTCGCTCTCGACGATGGCCACGTCGTCGATCGGTGTGTGCTCGATCACGGCGGGCCGCGTCAGTTGCCAGGCGGGACCGCGCCGCGTCAGTTCGGGGTGGTCCTCGCGGTACGCGTCGAAGCGGCGGCGCAGCTCGTCGATGTCGATGCGCATCTGGATGAGCGTGCGGAAGACGAACTCCAGCTCGGGCGTGGTCATGACGCCGGCGGTGCGCTCCGCGCGGGGCAGCGGCATGGGCAGCGGCGTGCCGGCCGGGAGCCGCGGCCCGTGGCGGATCTCGGCCGGGATGTCCTCGGGCCGGATCATGCTGCCGGGCGCGAGCACGACCATCGACTCGACCAGGTTGGCCAGCTCACGCACGTTGCCGGGCCATTCGTACTCGATGAGGATGCGCAGCGCTTCGGGTGACACCTGGATGCGCGGCCGATCGTGCTGGTCACTGGACTCGCGCACGAAGTGCTCGAGCAGCAGCGGGATGTCATCACGACGCTCGCGCAGCGGCGGCAGGTGGATACTGAGGACGTTGAGCCGGTAGTACAGGTCGCGGCGGAACCCACCCGTTTCGGCGAGCTGGCGGAGGTCGCGGTTGGTCGCTGCGATGAAGCGGACATCGACCGTGATGGACGTCTCGCCGCCGAGCCGCATGAATTCCTGCTCCTCGAGCACGCGCAGGAGCTTGGTCTGCGTCGCTGTCGGCATCTCGCCGATCTCGTCGAGGAAGAGCGTCCCCTTGTTGGCCAGCTCGAAGAATCCCTTGCGCTGGCCGATCGCGCCCGTGAAAGCGCCCTTCTCGTGGCCGAACAGTTCGGACTCGAGCAGGGTTTCGGGCAGCGCGGCGACGTTGGCGGGGATGAAAGGCCGGTGCCGGCGCTGCGACAGCGCATGGATCCCGCGCGCCACGCGCTCCTTACCGGTCCCGCTCTCGCCTGTCACGAGCACGGTCGAACTCACGGGCGCGATCTGCATGACGCGCTCGAGCACCTCGATCATCGCGTCGGTCTCGCCGATGATGCCGGTCACTTCACGCACGCGTCTGCGCCCGACGAGCCGGCGCCCGACCAGCGCGACTTCCTGCGGATCGATCGGCTTGACGAACGCGTCCAGGGCACCGAGTGCGCGGCGCGCCGCCGGCGTGGTCGCGGCTGCGTCGTCGAACAGGGCGATGACCGGCAGATGGTCGCGTTCCGCGGCCTCGCGCACGAGCCGTCTGGCCTGTTTCTGATCGAGCGCGCCGGTCAACACGAGCAGGACCGGCTCGGCGACATCGGCGATGCGCTCGCCGGCCGTGAGCAGCTCGACGGCCCAGCCGTCCGCCTCGAACGCATCGCGCAGGCGGACGGCGGGCTCGAGATCCTGCGTCGTGATGATGACGGTCTCAGCCATGATACCCGGTCTGGATGTCACGCAGCAGCTGCACGGTGTGGCGGACGAGCGGTCCCAGGACCTGCAGTCCTTCACGCACGCCGGACTCACTGCCCGGCAGGTTCACGATGAGCGTGCGGCCGCGGATGCCCGCGATGCCGCGCGACAAGAGGGCGTAGGGCGTCTGCTTCGCGCCGAACGCGCGGATGCCTTCGGCGATGCCCGGCACCTCGCGCTCGATGACGGCACGCGTCGCTTCCGGCGTGACATCGCGGCGCGTGAAACCCGTGCCGCCCGTCGTCAGGATGAGATCGGCCTCGCCCCCATCCGCCCAGCGCACGAGCGTGGCCGCGATCACGGCGGTCTCGTCGGGGACGGCGGCACGACTGGTCAGGTCGAGCCCGTTGTCCACGGTCCAGCGCGCGATGCGCTCGCCGCTCGTGTCCTCACGCCGGCCGGCATGCACGCCATCGGAAACGGTGAGGACGGCCACGCGGGCGCGTACGGCTTCCACAGGCGGGATCAGCGACGGACCGAGCCGTGTTTGTAGAACGGCGTGCGCACGACCTCGGCCGGACAGGGCCGATCGCGGATCATGATGTCGAGCGTCGTGCCCGGTTTCGCTGCGGCGACGGGCACGTATGCCATGCCGATACCCATCTCGAGCGACGGCGCGTGCAGACCGCTCGTGACCTCGCCCACGATCTGGCCGTTCCAGCGCACGGGATAGCCGTGGCGCGGGAAGCCGCGTTCGCGCAGCGTGAACCCGACGAGTCGCTCGCGCACGCCTGCCTCCTTCTGACGCTGCAGCGCGTCACGACCCGCGAAGGGGCCCTTGTCGAGCTTCGTGACCCAGCCGAGCCCGGCTTCGAGCGGCGTCCGGTTCTCGTCGATGTCGTTCCCGTACAGCGCATAGCCCATCTCGAGCCGCAACGAGTCGCGCGCGCCCAGGCCGACGGGGCGCAGTCCGCGCGCCTGGCCCGCGTCCAGCAGCGCCCTCCACAGGCCGACCGCGGCATCGGCCTCGATGTACAGCTCGAACCCGTCCTCGCCCGTGTATCCGGTCCGGCTGATGATGGCGCCGGCGCCGTCCACTTCGCCTTCCGTGAAGTGGTAGTAGCGGATCGCGTCCAGGTCGGCGCCGGTCAACCCGGCGAGGATGTCGCTGGCGAGCGGCCCCTGGAGGGCGAGCAGCGCGATGTCGTCGGAGATGTCCTTCACCTGCACGTCGTGGCCCTTCGCCTGCGCCACGATCCAGTCACGGTCCTTGTCGCGGTTCGACGCGTTGACCACGATCATGAAGCGGTCCGCGAAGCGGTACACGATGCAGTCGTCGATCGCGCCGCCGTCCTCGCGGCACATGACCGCATACTGCGCCTGACCGATCGCCGTACGCGTGATGTCGTTCGTGATGAGGTGCTGGACGAGCGCCTCGGCGTCCGGGCCGCGCAATTCGATCTCGCCCATGTGCGAGACGTCGAAGAGGCCGGCCGCGGTCCGCACCGCGCGATGCTCCTCGAGGATGCCGGTGGGGTACTGCACCGGCATCGACCAGCCGGCGAACGGCACGATCTTCGCCCCGAGCGCGGTGTGCTCTCCGAACAGCGGTGTCTCTCTCAGCTCGGCCGTCGTCATCGTCCTCCATCCCCCATGCTGCGCACGAGCGTGGCCATCAGCGCCTTCTGCACGTGCAGCCGGTTCTCAGCCTGATCGAAGATCCGTGAGGCCGGTCCCTCGAGCACGGCCTCGGAGACTTCTTCGCCGCGGTGTGCGGGCAGACAGTGCAGGAAGATCGCGCCCGGCGCAGCGCTCGCCATCAGCCGCTCGCCGACGTGATAACCGGCGAAGGCGCGCGCCCGCTCCTCGGCCTCGCTTTCCTGACCCATCGACGCCCACACGTCCGCGTTGACGACATCGGCCCCCGCGACGGCCTCGGCCGGGTCCGGCGTGACGAGCACGGTCGCGCGCTCGCGCGCGCGCGCGAGAATGGCCGCGTCGGGGCGGTACCCCTCCGGACACGCCAGACGCAGCTCGAAGCCGAAGCGGAACGCCGCGTTGAGCCAGGAATTGGCCATGTTGTTACCATCGCCAACCCAGGCGATGCGGCGCAGCGACAGGTCCGTACCGAAATTTTCCTGCACGGTGAACACATCGGCCAGGACCTGGCACGGGTGCAGCAGATCCGTCAGACCGTTGATGACGGGCACCGTCGCGAAGCGCGCCATCTCCTCGATGACCGACTGCCCGAACGTGCGGATCATGATGAGGTCGACGTAGCGCGACAGGACGCGCGCCGTGTCGCAGACCGGCTCGCCACGGCCCAGCTGGACGTCGCGCGAGGACAGGAACAGCGCCCGGCCGCCCAGCTGCGCGGCCCCGACTTCGAAGGAGACCCGGGTCCGCGTCGAACTCTTCTCGAAGATCATGGCGAGCGTCCGCCCCGCCAGCGGCTGGCTGCGGTCCTCGCCCCGCTTCCGCGCCGCCGCCGCCGCGAGGAGCCCGTAAAGCTCGTCCGTCTGGAAGTCCGTGATCTGGAGGAAATCCCGCTTCGTCGCCATCCCGGAACCTACCTGCCGGAACGGCAGTTGGACAAGATGCCGCAAGGACGGAGCCCCGCCCCTTCCCCTTCCCCTCCCCCTTCCCCTTCCCCTGAAACTCTCCCTCTCCCTCTCCCTTTCCGTTCAGAGGATATACCGCCTCAGATCCTCGTCCTCGAGGATGGTCTGCAGGCGTTCGCGGACGGTAGCCGCGTCGATGGCGATGCGTTCGCCGCCGGCCTCGGGCAGGTCGAAGAGGATTTCGTCGAGCAGGGTGGTGAGGACGGTGTGGAGGCGGCGGGCGCCGATGTTCTCGAGGCGGCTGTTCACGTCGGCGGCGATGCGTGCGATCTCGCGGACGGCCTCGTCATCGAAAGCCAGGTCGACGCCCTCGGTGGCGACGAGCGCCTGGTACTGGCGGAGCAGGGCGTTCTTGGGCTCCTGCAGGATGCGGACGAAGTCGTGCTCGGTGAGCGGCGACAGTTCGACGCGGATGGGGAACCGGCCCTGCAGTTCGGGGATCAGGTCGCTGGGCTTGGAGACGTGGAACGCGCCGGCCGCGATGAAGAGCACGTGGTCGGTCCGCACCATACCGTACTTGGTCTGCACGGTGCTGCCTTCGACGATGGGCAGCAGGTCGCGCTGGACGCCTTCGCGGCTGACATCGGGTCCGGCTCCGCCGCGTTCGCTGGCGACCTTGTCGATCTCATCGAGGAACACGATGCCCATGTCCTCGGTGCGTTCGAGGGCCTCGGTCACGACCTCATCCATGTCGACGAGTTTGTCGAGTTCGTCCTGCAGCAGGATGCGGCGAGCCTCGGTGACGGACACGGTGCGGCGCTTCTTGCGCTTGGGCAGCATGTCCTGGAGCATCTCGGTGAAACTGAAGTCCATGCCTTCGGGACCGAGTGGCACCATCAGGTTCTCGAGGGGTGGCGACTGCTGGACCTCGATGTCGACGGTGCGTTCCTCGAGCTTTCCGTCGCGCAGCAGGGCGCGCAGCTTCTCACGCGTGCGTTCGCGGCGTTCGCGGATGCGCTGCCGTTCGTCCTCGTCTTCGGGTTCGGCGACATCGCGTTCACGCGTCCCGCCGTCCGATCCGACGACGAACGCGCGCGGCCGGCCGGACGCCGGGTCGGGCGGGAACCCGAACGGGGACACGGGCCGGGGACCGTCCCCGGCCGATTCGGGGGTGGGCAGGAGCAGGTCGAGGATGCGGTCTTCGACGCGCTGCTGGGCGACTTCCTCGACGTCGGCCTCACGTTCATCGCGCACCATGTTGACCGCGACATCGACCAGATCGCGGACCATGGATTCGACGTCGCGGCCGACGTACCCGACCTCGGTGAACTTGGAAGCCTCGACCTTGACGAACGGCGCGCCTGCGAGGCGGGCCAGGCGGCGGGCGATCTCCGTCTTTCCCACGCCGGTCGGACCGATGAGGATGATGTTGTTCGGTACGATCTCCTCACGCAGGTCGTCACCCACGCGCTGGCGCCGCCAGCGGTTGCGCAGCGCGATGGCCACGGCGCGTTTTGCGTTGTCCTGACCGACGATGTACTTGTCGAGCTCGCCGACGATCTGGCGTGGCGTCAGTTCATCGAGCCAGCTGGTCTCGGCGGGCTGGGTCTGGACGGCTGTTTCACTGGGCTGGTTCATGCCGACTCCGTCCCGCCGTCCGCCTCGTTGCCGAGCTCGAGCGTCAGGATGTTCCGGTTCGTGTAGATGCAGATGTCCGCAGCGATCTCGAGCGAGATGCGCGCGATGTCGCGGGCGGCGAGCTGCGTGTGGGCTTTCAGCGATCGCGCAGCCGCGAGGGCGTAGGGCCCGCCGCTGCCGATCGCGATCACGTCGTCATCGGGTTCGACCACGTTGCCGTCCCCGCCGACGACGAAGAGCCTGTCGCGGTTGGCCGCGGCGAGCAGCGCGTCCAGGCGCCGCAGGTAGCGATCGGAGCGCCAGTCCTTGGCCAGTTCGACGACGGCGCGCTGCAGGTTGCCGGGGTAGCGTTCGAGCTTCTCCTCGAACTTGTCGAACAGGGTGAAGGCATCGGCGACGGATCCGGCGAAGCCGGCCAGGATGTTGCCGTCCTTGAGTCGCCGGACTTTCTGGGCAGTCGCCTTGAGGACGGTTTCGCCCATGGTGACCTGCCCATCGCCGGCCATGGCCACCTGACCGGCCTGGCGGACCGCCACGATCGTCGTGGCCCGGATCCCGTTCCCGTGCGTCAATGCGCCTCGCTCGACTGGGGTTACGACGTCACGGCCCTAGGTACACCGGCCGGTGGCCCGGGAGCCCGCCCGAGCTCCGGCCCGTCCGGCCGGGCGGCGGGTGAGGGCAGCGCGCGTCATGCCCTGGGGTGTGCCTGATCGTAGACGCGCTTCAGGCGTTCCCGCGACGTGTGCGCGTAAATCCGCGTGGTCGACAGGGACACGTGGCCGAGCAGTTCCTTGACGGCCAGCAGGTCCGCGCCGTTGTCGAGCAGGTGCGTCGCGAACGTGTGGCGCAGCGAGTGTACGGACAGGGTGCTGTCCTCGCTGGCGCGGCGCAGGTGCTGGCCGACGATGGCCTGGATGCGGCGACGCGACAGGCGCCGCCCGTTGCCGGAGACGAAGAGCGCGCCCCGATCGGCTGCCGCCCCATCGGTCCGCGTCTGCATGCGCGTCGACTCCCAGCGGCGCAGGGCGCGCACGGCGGAGCGGCCGAGCGGCACGATGCGCTCTTTCCTGCCCTTGCCCTGGAGTTTGACCTGATCGCCCACGAGGTCGACGTCCTGGCGATTCAGCGCGTGCAGTTCGGACAGGCGCAATCCGGTCGCGTAGAGCAGCTCGAGCATGGCCAGGTCGCGGACGCCGTGGAAGGAACCTTCCGCCGCCCGGTTCTCGGCGACCGTGAACAGCGCCTCGACCTCGCCCTGTCCGAGCCAGGACGGCAGGGCGCGTTCCGCCTTCGGGGCGCGCACGGTGCGGGCCGGGTTGGCCTCGATCCAGCCCTCGCGATGCAGGAACCGGAAGAACGATCGCGCGGCCGACAGCTTGCGCGCGATGCTGCGGCGGGCGAGCCGGCGTCGCGCCAGATGACCGAGGTACGCGCGCAGCGCCAGCCGGTCGACGCCGGTCCACGACCAGTCCCCGTTGCCGTAGTGCCGATCCAGGAACGCGACGAGCCCGGTCAGGTCGCGGCGGTACGCCGCCACCGTGTGCGGACTGAGCTGGCGCCCATCGGCCAGGTTCTTCAGAAAAGCCTGCAGCTGGCGGACGGGCTGGCGCGCGGCTTCGCGCGTGGCGTCTGGCGGCGTGGGTGCGTTCATCGCGGCTCGGCCGCCGCGGCGGTGCGCGTTTGCGCGAGGCCCGGGCCGGCGGCGCCGGCTGCGGGGTCCAGACCGTGCTCGTCGATCCACGTCTGCAGCGCCGCGCGTGCGCGCTGCAGCACCCGCTGCCGTCGCTCGCCCTTGTCGCGCACGGTTTCCTCGAGTGGCGGCAGCAGGCCGAAGTTCGAGTTCATGGGCTGGAATGCGTCGGGCCGGGCCGTGCGCAGGTAGTGCAGCAGCGCCCCGATCATGGTTTCCGGCGGCGGGATCACGGGCGGCTCGCCGCGCAGCGTGCGGTCCAGGTTGATGCCCGCGAGGATACCGGTCGCAGCAGACTCCATGTAGCCTTCGACACCGGTGAGCTGGCCGGCGAAGAGAACGTCGGTCCGGGCCGGCGGTGCGCCCCATGGCTCGAGGTGGGCCGGGAAGTTCAGGTACGTGTTGCGGTGGATCGAGCCGGTGCGCAGGAACTCGGCATTCTCGAGGCCGGGGATCATGCGGAACACGCGGCGTTGCTCGCCTGTGCGCAGGCGAGTCTGGAATCCGACCATGTTCCACATCTGACCGGCGCGATCCTCATGGCGCAGCTGCACGACGGCCCACGGCCGCCTGTCCGTGCGCGGATCGCGCAGCCCGATCGGCCGCATGGGACCGAAGCGCAGGGTGTCGTCTCCGCGCGCGGCCATGACCTCGATGGGCAGGCACCCCTCGAAGTACGGGATGTTCTCCCAGTCGTGGCCCGGGTAGACGTCCGCGGCGCGCAGTGCGGACACGAAGGTCCCGTACGCTTCACGGGTCATCGGGCAGTTGAGGTAATCATCGCCTTCGCCCCGCCCCCAGCGCGATGACCGGAACACGATATTGAAGTCGATCGAATCGACGGCCACGATCGGAGCGATCGCGTCGTAGAACGCCAGACCGGCCCCGCCCAGCAGCGTGTGGATCGATGCGGCCAGCGCATCGGAGGTGAGCGGGCCCGTGGCGATGATGCACGGCTGGGCCGGGACCTCGGTGACTTCGCGCCGCTCGATCGTGATGTTCGGGTGCGCCGCGATGCGCTCGGTCACGGTCGTGGCGAAAACGTTGCGATCGACGGCCAGCGCCGTGCCTGCGGGGACGGCGGCGCTGCGCGCGACATCGAGCAGCAGCGAACCGAGCGCGTCCATCTCGAGCTTGAGCAGCCCGTGCGCGTTCGTCGGATCCGTGCTCTTGAAGGAGTTCGTGCAGACGAGCTCGGCGAGGTCGTGCGTCTGGTGTGCGGGGGTCGTGCGGGCCGGGCGCATCTCGATCAGCCGGACGGCGTGCCCGCGCGAGGCCAGCTGCCAGGCCGCCTCGCAACCCGCCAGCCCGCCGCCGATGACCATGGCCGAACGTCGGGTCGGGTGTATCGTGATGTTCTCCGCGTGTGCGGGACCGGTTTCGCCGGCGCTACCGGCCGCGCCGTCCGCTGGTCCCGCCCTCGTCTTTCGCGTCCGTCGCCTTGCCCGGGCCCTTCCCGGGCGACTTCCCGGCTTTCCCGGCGGACTTCGCGGCCGCCTTCTTCTTCGGTGCTTTCGCTTTCGCCCCGGATCGGGCCGTCTTCTTCGTGCTCGTACCCGTCCCGGTCCGGCCGGTGCCGGCGCCCTTGCCGCGACGCGACACCCTGCGCCGGGGTGGCGTGGCCGGTGTGGCCGATGCGGTTGTCGCGTCACCTGCGGCCGGGACGGCGAAGACGCTGCCGCACGTCTTGCACTTGAGGGACTCGCCCTGCTTGCGCGTCACTTTCCTGAGCAGGAACGGCGCATTGCACATCTCGCACGGCGTGGGCACGGGCTCGTCCCACACGGACCAGTCACAGTCGGGGTAGCGCGTGCAGCCCCAGAACGGCTTGCCCCGGCGCGTCCGCTTTTCGCCGATCTGACCCTCCCCGCACTGCGGACAGGTCAGGCCCGGGATCGTGCGCGGCCGCGTGTACTTGCAGGTCGGGTAGTTGCTGCACGCGATGAATGCGCCGAACCGGCCCTCGCGTTCGACCATCGCGGAGCCGCACTCCGGGCAATCCTCGCCGATCGGTTTCGGCTCGCTCCGTTCCCGGCCGTCGATCTGTTCAGTGTTGCGGCACTCGGGATACCCGGAGCAGCCCAGGAACCGGCCGTAGCGGTTCCAGCGCACGACCATGGGGCGACCGCACTTGGAGCACGGACCGGTGTCACTCGCGACGATCTCGCGAACGATGCCATCGCCTTTCTTCTCGCCCTCCTTCAGCTGGCGCTCGAACGGGCCGTAGAAGTCCTGCAGGACTTTGCGCCATTCCAGCTCGCCCTCTTCAATCCGGTCGAGCTCGGTCTCGAGGCCGCTCGTGAAGTCGACGTTGAAGAGATCGGGGAACACGCGCACGAGCACGTTGGCGACGGTCTCGCCCAGCGGCGTGGGCTGGAACCGTTTCTGCTCCAGTTTCGTGTATTCGCGGTCGGTGAGCGTCGAGATGATCTGCGCGTACGTGGACGGCCGGCCGATGCCGAGCCGCTCGAGCTCCTTCACGAGGCTGGCTTCCGTGTACCGCGGCGGCGGCTGCGTGAAGTGCTGTTCGGCGATCAGGTCGTGCAGCACGCAGCCATCGCCGCGCGCCAGGGCCGGCAGCGGGACGAGGTCGTCGAGCGTGCGGTGGTCGCCTTCCTCACGCGCTTCCTGGTACAGCCGCGTGAACCCGTCGAACTTGACGATCGAGCCCGTGGCGCGGAACAGGTAGCGTGTGCCGCTCTTTCCCTCGAGATCGAAATCGACGGTCGTCGTGTCGTAGATGGCGGCGGCCATCTGGCCGGCCATGAAGCGCATCCAGATCAGCTCGTACAGCTTGTGCTGATCGCGATCGAGGATCGACTTGAGGCGGTCCGGTCTGCGCGACGGATCGGTGGGCCGGATCGCCTCGTGCGCTTCCTGCGCGCCCTTCTGCTGCTTGCCGCCCCACAGCCGCGGCGCGCCGGGGACGTAGCGTTCGCCGAACTGCTGCGTGATCAGTCCGCGCGCCGCCTCGACCGCGCTCATGCTGACACGCGTCGAGTCCGTCCGCATGTACGTGATCAGCCCGACGGCGCCTTCCGCGCCGACATCGACGCCCTCGTACAGCCGCTGAGCGGTGCGCATCGTGCGCTGCGCCGTGAAGCCAAGACGCTTGGCGGCTTCCTGCTGCATCGTCGATGTCGTGAACGGAGCGGGCGGGTTCTTCACGCGCTCGCGCCGCTTGACCTCGGTCACATCGAACGGGACCGCCGCGAGGTCGTCGACCGCGGCCGTGGCCTGCTCCTCGTCCTGCAGGCGGAACGCCTTGCCCTCGATCTGGTGCAGCCTGGCCTCGAAGCGCGCTTCGTCCTTTTCCAGCTGCGCCGTGATCGACCAGTATTCCTCGGCGACGAACGCGCGGATCTCGGCCTCACGCTCCGTGATCAGGCGCAGCGCGACAGTCTGCACGCGCCCGGCCGACAGGCCCGGACGGATCGGCTTCCACAGCAGCGGGCTGACCTGGTAGCCGACCAGGCGATCGAGGATACGCCTGGCCTGCTGCGCTTCAACCTTGCGCATGTCGAGGCCGGTGGGCGACTCGATGGCCCGGCGGACCGCATCGCGCGTGATCTCGTGGAACAGCACGCGCCGGAATCGACGGGACGTGGAGGAGCGCGGCTTCTCGGGGTCGTAGCCGAGCAGTTCCGCGACGTGGAACGCGATGGCTTCGCCTTCGCGGTCAGGGTCCGTCGCCAGCAGGATCTCGTCTGCCTGCTCGGCCTCGCGACGCAGCTCCAGGATGACTTTGCCCTTGCCGCGGATCGTGACGTAGCGCGGCGCGAAGCCGTCCTCGACGTCGACGCCCAGTTCGCGCTCGGGCAGATCGCGCACGTGACCGACCGACGCGCGGACCCGGTACTCCTTGCCGAGATATTTGCCGATCGTCTTCGCCTTGTGCGGCGATTCGACGATGATCAGGTGACGCCCGTTATCTGCCATGCAGCTGCTTCATCCGTTGCATTATGTCCTCTACGATGGCGGCCGGTTCCCGACCTTCCACGTCGATGGTCCAGTGTGCGCGCCGGTAGTACGGCTCGCGTTCCGCCAGCAGCGCGCGCGCCGTCGCCAGCGGATCCGGCCGGTCCAGGAGCGGCCTCGGCCGGCCCCGTCGGGCCCGTCGCACCGCCTCGCGTGCCGGGATGCGCAGCCAGATCACGAGCGTGCCGCCGGGCACGCCTTCGATCGCGCCGGGCCGGGCCGCCCAACCACCGCCGGACGCGATCACACCCTCGTCCTGCTGGAGCGCCTCGATCGTGGCCTCGGACTCCAGCAGCCGGAACGCGGGCTCGCCATCCTCCTGGAAGATCCGGGCGACCGTGCGGCCCGTCCGGCGTTCGATCTCGGCGTCCACATCGATGAACCGCCAGCCGAGGGCCGTCCCGAGCATCCGACCGATCCGCGTCTTGCCCGCGGTCATGAATCCGACCAGCAGGATACGCCGAACCGGCGCTCGGGGTCCGGCGGCCGGTTCCGGGTCCGGCCCGCCGGACGGCGGGAGCGGCCCGCCGGCCGGCCGGTTCACGGCTCGGCGGGTGAGCGGGCCGCGGGGGCCCCCCCCGGCCCGCTCACCCGC
>JBFFZF010000060.1:0-23118 GCA_041568755.1 Longimicrobiales bacterium
CCGTCAGGACGTCACGCTCTTTCCAGCGACCGTCCGCGACGAACCGGTGTGGCAGAAGATCACGCGATGCTGCGGGACCACCCCAGCAGGAGCGCTGGCCGCGGGCTCCCGACCGCCGCCGCCCGATGCCAGCAGAAACGCCCGGCCGGGGCGCGATCTGCACCCCCGGTGGACACGCACCGCCGGTCTCCGGCAGGGTCCATCCCACGACGCCGTTGCGGCAACGCCACGACTCTGCGAGCGCTATGCCACAGGTAGCGCCGGCCGGCCGGACGCAAGCCCCGTTCCGCGGGCTGGCCGGGTTCGGCCCGGTGAGAGCGAAAAGGATAACACGCGATGGGCCAAACGGGCTCCGTCGCCGGGTACGCGCCACGGGCACACCATTTGCCTCAAACGGCCGCCAAGGATGCCCCCCGTTGATTCCCGTTCACATGGAGGCTGTCGCGATGAAGCGCACACCGGTCGTACCCCTCCTGGCCCTGGCCGCCGTCGTGGCGGCCTGTGACCAGGGCCCCGTCGCACCGGAGATGGAGCTGGAGCTGGGTCCGCAGTTTAGCCACCTCGTGCTGGATTACCCGATGGCCCCGAGGGCCGAGGCCCTGTGGGTCTGCAAGGTCGGGCCGGCCGGGCCGGTCGGCGGGTACCGCTTCACCACCAGCGAGCCCGCTGGCAACATCACGAACTTCTTCGCCGCCACGAACGAGTTCTTCGTGGACCCGGGCAAGTGCCTCCACATCGCGTTCGGCAGCCCCCAGGCCCCGGCTGGCTCGGCCTCGCTGACCGTGACGGAAGATGAGACCGCGCTTCCGCCCGGCGTCGCCTTCGGCAGCATCTCGGTCGACGGCACGGCGGGGAACCCTGTGAACACGGCGCCGCGCGGGACCAGCGGGGTCAATGTGCAGTTCGCCCTCGATCCGGGCGGCCCCGGCGGCGCCCCCCCGTCGGGCGCGGTCGTGACGTTCACGAACGTCGTGGTCTCCATCAACGGCTGCACGCCGGGCTACTGGAAGCAGCCGCACCACTTCGGCAGCTGGGTGGGCTACGCGCCGGGCCAGGCGTTCTCGAGCGTGTTCGAGAATGCGTTCCCGGGCAAGTCGCTGCTGCAGGTGCTCAGCCAGGGCGGCGGCGGTCTGAACGCGCTGGGCCGGCACGTGGTCGCGGCGCTGCTCAACGCCAGCAACCCGGCAGTCGGCTACCCCTACTCGACGGCACAGGTCATCACGATGTTCAACGACCTGTACCCGGCGGGTGGGACGGCGCAGCAGCAGCAGCAGGCGTACAACGCGCTGAAGGACATGTTCGCCGCAGCGAACGAGGCGGGCTGCAACCTGGGCCGCGCGGTCGACTAGTCGGACAGGATCTTCTCGCCGCTCCGGCGGCGGATGGACGTGACGGGGGGCCCGGCCGGGCCCCCCGTTTCGTTTTCCCGGTTGCGGCCGCACCCGGAAGATGTTACCAGAGCGGGGGTTCCGGCCCGTCGGCCGCCGTGTGAACGGGTGCGGCGCGCGGTGAACGGACAACGCGGGCTACGAAGATGGGAAGTGGGTCATGACGCAGCGTGTGGGACTGCTGGTGGGCCGGGAATGGTCGTTCCCGCCCGCCTTCATCGAAGAGGTCAACCGGCGCGATCAGGGCGTGACGGCGGAGTACGTCCGGCTGGGCGGATCGCGCTTCGACGACGCGTGCCCGTACGCCGTCGTGATCGACCGCATCTCGCATGAGGTGCCGTACTACCGGACCTGGCTGAAGCACGCCGTACTGCAGGGCGCGACGGTCATCAACAACCCGTTCATGTGGACGGCGGATGACAAGTTCTTCGGCGCCTCGCTGGCGCGCCAGCTGGGCGTGGCGCACCCCAAGACGGTCGCGTTGCCCAACAAGGACTACGTGCCCGGCATCGTGCACGACGAGAGCCTGCGCAACCTGGAGTACCCGCTGCCCTGGGAGTCCATCCTCGAGTACGTGGGGCTGCCCTGCATCCTGAAGGACGCGCACGGCGGCGGCTGGAAGGACGTGTTCGTGTGCCGCTCCCTGGATGAGGTTTTCCAGCACTACAACACGTCGGGGCTGCGCACGATGATCCTGCAGGAGTTCATCGAGTGGGAGCAGTTCGTGCGCTGCATCTGCCTGGGCCAGGACGTGATTCTGCCCATCCGCTACGACCCGCGCGAGCGCAAGTACATCGTCGATGAGGATTACCTGGCGCCGGCCCTGCGCGAGCGCGTGGTCACGGACGCGCGCCGGCTGGTGCGCGCGCTGGGCTACGACATGAACTCGATCGAGTTCGCCATCCGCGACGACATCCCGTACGCCATCGACTTCATGAACCCGGCGCCGGACATGGATGTCTACTCGCTGACGCCGCACTACTTCGAGTGGGCCGTCGAGCACATGGCGGACATGGCGATCCGGCTGGCCCTGCATCCTCGCCCGCAGCGCGACCAGCTGGACTGGGCGGCGCTGTTCGCCGGCTCGCGCGCGCCGGGTGGCTGAATGGCGCTCCATGCCGCGATCGATCACTGGCACGCGCTGCTTGCGGGTGGACTCGCGGAGCCGACGCAGGCGCAGCTGACCGACCAGCTGGTGCGGCGCGGACTCTTCTTCGGCGAGCGCCCGCTGTGCAGCGTGCTCCGCCCCCGCTTCCTGACCGCAGCGCAGTACCTGTTCCTGCAGCGCCGCTGCGCGGTCATCATGGCGGCGTTCGGCCGGGCCTACGAGGCGGCCCGCGCGGACGCGGCCTTCCGCGCGCAGTTCGCGCTGCACGACTGGGAAGAAACGCTGTTCGCGGAGGACCCCGGGTTCCGTGACCCGAGCCCGGTCGCGCGGCTGGACGCCTTCTTCGTGCCGGATCGCGGCGGGCTCCGCTTCACGGAGTACAACGGCGAGACGCCGGCGGCGGCCGCCTACAACGATGTCCTGGCGGACGTGTTCCTGGGGCTGCCGGTCACGCGCGAGTTCCTGCGCCGCTTCGAGGTCCGGCCGCAGCCGTCCCGGCAGAACGTAATGCACGCGCTGCTCGACGCGTGGATCCAGTGGTCGGGGGGGCGCACTCGCCCGCGCATCGCGATCCTCGACTGGGCGGACGTGCCCACGCGCAGCGAGTTCGTCATCACGCAGGAGTACCTGCGGTCGCAGGGCTTTTCCTGCATCATCGGGGACCCCGCCGAGGCCGAGCTGCGCGGCGACACGCTGTTCGTGCGCGGCGAACCCGTCGATCTGATCTACAAGCGCGTGCTGATCACCGAGCTGGTCGAGCGCGGCGGGCTCGACCACGCGATCGTCCGGGCGGTGCGCCGCCGCGCCGTCTGCATGGTGAACGGCTTCCGCTGCAAGCTGCTGCACAAGAAGGCCAGCCTGGCCGTGCTCTCCGACGAGCGCAATGCCGGGCTGTTCACGGAGGACGAACGCGAGGCCATCGGAGCGCACATCCCGTGGTCGCGTGTCGTGGAAGAGCGGCACACCACGTTCCATGGCCGGTCCATCGATCTGCTGCCGTTCCTGGCGGCCGAGCGGGCCTCGCTCGTGCTCAAGCCCAACGACGACTACGGCGGTGCCGGCATCGTGCTCGGCTGGGAAGTCGATGATGCGGCCTGGGCGGCGGCCGTGCGCCGTGCCCTCGCCGAGCCGTACATCGTGCAGGAGCGCGTGCGCATCCCGGTCGAGAAGTACCCGGTCATGGTCGACGGGAACGTGCAGTTCGAGGATCGCATTCTCGATACTGCCCCGTTCATCTACTATGGAACGTACATGGACGGGTGCCTGACCCGGTTGTCCACGGCCTCGCTGGTCAATGTGACCGCGGGCGGCGGGTCCAGTCTGGCCACGTTCGTCGTCGAGCCGCGCGCGCGCTGACCGCGCGCCCGGTCGTGGACCGGCAGCGCCGGACCCGGATTCAGGAGGAAGGCATGGAGAGGCCATCGCTCACCATCGGGATCGAGGAGGAGTACCAGATCGTCGATCCGGATACCGGCGAGCTCCGCTCCTACATCACGGAGATCCTGCAGGAATCGGAGCTGGTCCTCCGCGAGGTCCGGCCCGAGCTGCACCAGTCCATCGTCGAGATCGGCAGCCCGGTGTGCCACACGCCCGCCCAGGTCGGCGCGGAACTGCGCCGCCTGCGCGGCATGGTCAACGATCTGGCGGGCCGCAAGGGCCTGCGCATCGTCGCGGCCGGCACGCACCCGTTTTCCTCCTGGATGACGCAGGAGATCACGCCGCTCGAGCGCTACAAGGGCGTGCAGCAGGACATGCAGCTGCTCGCCCAGCAGCTGCTCATCTTCGGCACGCACATCCACATCGGCATCGAAGACCGCGAGTTCATGATCGACGCCATGAACGTGGTCCGCTATTTCCTGCCGCACCTCTTGTGCATGGCGTCCAGCTCGCCGTTCTGGATGGGCCGGGAGACCGGCCTCAAGTCGTACCGCAGCGTGGTGTTCAGCAACTTCCCGCGCACCGGCGTACCGCGGCCGTTCCGTTCGTGGGGGGAATACCAGTACTTCGAGGACACGCTCGTGCGCACGGGTTGCGTGCCGGACGGCTCCAAGATCTGGTGGGATGTCCGGCCGCACCACACCTACCCGACGCTCGAGTTCCGCATGCTGGACGTGTGCACTCGCGTCGACGAGGCCGTGTGCATGGCCGCGATTCTGCAGGCCATCATCGCCAAGCTGTGGAAGATGCGCAGCGAGAACACGACGTTCCGCGTCTACCCGGCCGATCTGATCGAAGAGAACAAGTGGCGCGCCGTCCGCTACGGGCTGGACGGCAAGCTGGTCGACTTCGGCAAGCAGAAGGAGCTGCCCGCCCGCGACCTGATCACCGAGTTGATCGAGTGGTTCATCGGCGATGTCGTCGATGAGCTGGGCACGCGCGAGGAGGTCGAGTACGCGTACCGGATCATGGACGACGGATCCAGCGCGGACCGGCAGCTGGCCGCGCACGCCCGGACCGGCGACCTGAAGGCAGTGGTGGACCAGCTGGCGGCCGAGACGATGGAGGGCGTCCGGCCCGTGACGGGCGGCGCCGGCGCGTGAGCGCCGCACCGCGCTGCGGCCCGGGCGCCGCGGGAACCGGCGGGCCGCCTGCGTCGTTCTTGTCGCGGCCCGGTGCCATCGGCGCCGGATCGGGGTATGGGGGCGCGGCCGTGGCGAAAAAGGCTGACCGGCCGATACTGGAGACGGAACAGGAGGCAGCTTGACGACGCGTGTCGTGATCGGTGTGCCCGCACAGACGCTGCAGGCGATGGACGGGATCCCGGAGGACGTCCCGCACTCGTGGATCATGAGTGCGCGCTACTTCGAGGCGCTCACCTGGGCGGGTGCCATCCCGTGGATGGTGCCGCTGCTGCACGACGAGGACGCGCTGCGCGCGATGTACGATCGTCTGGACGGGCTCTTCCTGGCCGGCGGCGTGGATGTCGACCCTGCGACGTACGGTGTCGAGAAGATTCCCGCATGCGGCCGGACCGACCCGGACCGCGACCGTGTCGAGATCCTGCTCACGCGCTGGGCGCTGGCCGACGGCAAGCCGGTGCTGGGTGTGTGTCGCGGGCTGCAGGTCATGAACGTGGCGCAGGGCGGGACCCTCTACCAGGACTGCGAGACGGAGCTGCCCCGCTCGATCAAGCACGACTACTTCCCGACCCAGGGCTACGAACGCGGTTTCCGCGCGCACCCGGTCCGGCTGGCCGAGGCCTCGTTGATGCGTGAGCTGTTCGGCACGGCGGAGGCATCCGTGAACAGCATGCACCACCAGGGCGTGCGCGAGCTGGGGCTCGGGCTGCGCGCTTCGGCGTGGGCCGCCGACGGGCTGGTCGAGGCGGTCGAAGGCGAGGGCGACGCGTGGTTCGTGGGCGTGCAGTGGCACCCCGAGGCGCTCATCGAGAACTGCTACGGCACGCGCATGCTGCTGCGTGCTTTCGTCGACGCGTGCAGCACGCGCCGCGAAGAGGCGCTCGTCGGCGCCTGACGGCGCGTCAGGCTCAGTCGTCCGACCCGATCAGGAATTCCAGCGCGGCACGCAGCCGGCGGCCCCAGGCCGCCTCGTTGTGTCTTCCGCCGCGATCGATCACGAACTTCAGCCTGGTGCGTCCGTACCCGGCCCTGCGCAGCAGGCGCCGGAGTCGTCGCACATCGGCGACTGCGCCGGGGTGCTCTTCCGTGCCGACATCCAGATAGATACGCCCGACGGGCGCCTCGAGCGCGGCCACGCGCTCGAAGATCGCACGGCGGCCGAACCAGAGCGCCGGGCTCATCACGCCCGCAAAGCCGAAGACGTCGGGGCGCGCGAGCAGCGCGTGCAGGCTGATCAGCCCGCCCATCGACGAGCCGGCGACGCCCGTCCACGCCGCCTCCGGACGTGTGCGGAAGCTGCGATCGATGAGCGGTTTCACCGTATCCGTCAGAAAGGCCACGTAGGCATCGCCCCGGCCGCCGCCCATCCGCTCATCGGCGAACGGGCTGTACTCGTCGATGCGCTCGGCACCCATGTTCGGGATGCCCACGATGATGACTTCGAGGCCGTCCCGGCTCGCCTCGTTCAGCGTCTTGTCGACGGACCATTCGCCGGAGAAGCTGGTGGTCCGGTCGAACAGGTTCTGCCCGTCGTGCATGTAGACGACGGGGAAGCGCCGTGCATCCGCGTCGTAATCGGGCGGCAGGTAGACCAGGATGTCGCGGCGGTTGTCGAGCTGCGGGCTCTGCACGTGGCGCAGAATCTTGACCGTCCCGTCCACGGTGTGGCCGGGTCCGTGGACGTGCCCGTAATCGAGCCACTGCGTCATCCGCGGTCGATCAGGCGGTGGGCGTTTCCGGTGCCGGCAGCACGGCCGTGAACTGCTCGCGGAAGCGCGGCATGTAGTCCTCGAGCAGGGCGCGTACCCGGTCGGGGTCCGGCGACGCCACGATCAGGCCGGCGTGGTGCCGCTTGTCGAGCCGCCACACGATCTCCGCATCGTCGAACGCGGACGTGTCCGGATGGGCCTGACGCGCCAGCGAGATGAGGATGCCCGCGTAGGACTCGCCCCGCTCCGGCGCGCGGTACGGTTCGCCGCGGGCGTGCGCGACCTCGAGCCTGGCCCACTCGCGCCACAGGTTGGCGCCCGTGGCCGCCTCGACCAGGTCGACGATGTGCGCGCCGCCCACGCGCGCGGCGGTCTCCAGGAAGACGAACCGTCCGTCGGCCTCGCTGCGGATGAACTCGCTGTGCACGACGCCACGCACGAGGCCGAGGGATTCGACGACGGTACGGTTCAGTTCGAGCAACCGCTCCTCATCCGGGCTGTGCCGCTCGATCGTGCGGCTGCAGAACAGCCCGCCGCCGTGTGCGACCTCGAACGGCGGGTGGGCGTAGGCGTGCGCGGCGGCGAAGACGACGCGCCGCTCGTCGATGATCGCATCCACGTGGTAGACCGTGCCGGGCACGAAGCGTTCGAGCAGATGATCGGCACGCAGGTCGCCGAGTTGATCGAAGGCCTCCCGGAGCTGGTCCGGCCGGTCGATCCAGCGGATGCCGATCGCCGCGGCGGACGAGCGGGGCTTGAGCAGCCAGGGGCCCGGGACCCGGTCCAGCCAGGTCTGGACATCGGCGTCGTGGAAGACGGGCGTGAACGGCGGGACCGGGATGCCCGCCTCCGCGGCGGCCTGGCGCATGGCCAGCTTGTCCCGGAAGCGGCGCACGGTCGTCTGTCCCATGCCGGGGATGCGCAGGTGCTCGCGCAGCGCCGCCGCCGTGCCCTGGTCGAACTCGTCGAGCGGGATGATCCGATCGATGCGGTGCGAGCGCGCCAGGTAGCTGACCGCGTTCAGGACTTCCTGCCGGTCGCCGAAACTCTGGAGGTAGTAGAAGGCGTCGACGGCCTCGCGCGGCCAGTCCGCGTCCCGCAGCGATTCGACCGTCAGGAACAGGGTGTGGACACCCAGGCTGCGGCACTCGCGCAGGAAGTCAGCGCCTTTCTCGTAGCTGGCGATGCAGAGTACGGTGGTCATTCGATTCGCGGCTTCACGGGACGCGGGAATGTAGCGGGCCTCCCGGGGCCGGGAAACCGCGGCGGGCGCCCCAGCGGCTCGGGTCGAGCAGACCGCAACGGCTCCAGGAGTCCGGACGACACGAACTTCGAGCGCGATGGCAAACGCCTTTACGCCGCGGTCCCCGCGGCCAGTCTGGCACCTCGGTCAGCCGATCATGCCGCGTGGCGCTGCCATCCTGTGCATCATCGCGCTGCTCCTGCCGGCCATCGTGACCTTTGGCTTCCCCGAACAGATGGTCGGCCACGAGGCGCTGGTCTGGCTGGTCCTCCTCATCCCGGCGTTCCTGCTGGCCTACTTCCGCGGCTGGCGGGGCGTGGCCACGGCGCTCGCCGCGGGCATGACCGTCCTGGTGATGGTCCAGCTGGTCGTCGTGCTGATCGGCCGTGCGCTCGTAGCCTGGCCGTACCTGCTGGCCGTGACGCTGGCCTACATCCTCATCGCACTGGGCATAGGGTTCCTGTCCGATCGGCTGCACGAGGAGCGCATGCGGGCCGAGGAGCTCGCGCTCACCGATGACCTCACGGGGATGCCCAACCGGCGGCACGTCCGCCTCATCCTGGATCGCGAATTCGCCGCAGCGGCGCGCGGCCGGCCGGTCGTCGTGGCGATCTTCGACCTGGACGGCTTCAAGGCGTACAACGACCGGTGGGGGCACAGCGCGGGCGATGATGCGCTGCGCACGTTCGCCCGTGTGCTGCACAGCCAGACGCGGGCGATGAACATCTCCGCACGCTGGGGCGGTGAGGAGTTCCTTACCGTGCTGTCCGCAGCGGACCTGGCCGGCGCGCTCGTCTTCGTCGAACGGGTCAAGAGCCGGCTGCGCGAGACGCCGCCCGCGGCTGGCGCGTACACGGTGTCCGCCGGCCTCGCCGGATTCCACGCCACGATGCGCACGCCCGACGATCTGCTGGCTGCGGCGGATGCTGCGCTCTACCAGGCCAAGCGGGCCGGCCGCGATTCGGTCCGCGTCCACCAGCCCGCGTCCCTCGAGCAGAGAGGCGCCTGAGTCCCGCCGGCCGCGGCCCGGCGCTCAGATGATGGGCCGGCCGATCGCCAGGATCCCGCCCACGACCAGCACGAGACTGACCACGACACCGCCGACCAGCAGCCCGGCGCTGCGCCGTTCCGGCGGCCGCCGCCGGTGCGCGATCGATACGCCGTGCGCCACGATCAGTGCCAGGACCATCATCGTGATGTGTCCCATGAGCTGCGGATAGAACCCGCGCGTCGCGAGCGTGATCAGTCCGGCCAGCACCTGCAGGTCGAGCAGTCCGACGAATGCGCCGTACACCACCCTGCCCATCGTGTTTTCCGCGCCGGCCGGCCGGCTCAGGACGAGCGCCGCGATGGCGAGGAGTGCGGTCACGAACACCAGGTAGCGGAGCCCCGAATGGAGCATGAAGACCAGATCACCCACGCGTCGTCTCCGTTGAGGTGAGGGGCCGGCATTGTACAGGAACGGCAACGGGGTCGCAAACCGCGACCGGCCGCACCCTCCGGCGCTGGCCCCTGCGTTGCCCGCGCTGTATGCTTTCTCCCGATCGCCGGTGCCGGACCGGCGCTTCGACCGAAGCCAACCGGAGGGTTGCATGCGTCCCACCCGAACCACCCCGATGCTCGCAGGCTTCGCGGCTGCGCTCCTCATCGCCTCCGCCGCGAGCGCACAGAACACGCTCACCTCGCCGCGCCAGCAGTTCGGCCACGACATCGGCGCGGACTACGTACTGCCCAACTACACGCAGTTCATGGCCTACTGGCAGAAGCTGGCCCGCGAATCGAACCGCATGGTGCTCGACACCATCGGCAGCACTGCGGAAGGCCGGCCGCAGCTCATGGCCATCATCACCTCTCCGGAGAACCACCGGAACCTGGAACGTTACCGGGGCATCGCGCAGCGGCTCGCGCTGGCCGAAGGACTCGATGAGAATGCAGCGCGCGCGCTCGCGCGCGAAGGCAAGGCGGTCGTCTGGATCGATGGCGGGCTGCACGCGACCGAGGTGCTGGGCGCGCAACAGCTCATGGAGACCGTCTGGCAGCTCGTCAGCCGGGACGACGCCGAGACGATGCGCATCCTCGACGATGTCATCATCCTGGCCATCCACGCGAATCCCGACGGCATGGAGCTCGTCTCCGACTGGTACATGCGCAACCCCGACCCGCAGCGCCGCTCGGCCGGCGGCATCCCGCGGCTGTACCAGAAGTACGTCGGTCACGACAACAACCGCGACTTCTACGCATCCACGCAGGCCGAAACCGAGAACATGAATCGCGTCATGTATCTCGAGTGGTACCCGCAGATCATGTACAACCACCACCAGACCGGTCCGGCCGGTGCGGTCATGTTCGCGCCGCCCTTCCGCGATCCGCCGAACTACCATTTCGACCCGCTCATCATGACCGGGCTCGACATGGTCGGCGGCGCCATGCACGACCGCTTCGTGCGTGAAGGGAAGGGTGGCGTCGTGCGCCGGTCGGGCGCGAACTACTCGATGTGGTGGAACGGCGGGCTGCGCACGACGGCCTACTTCCACAACATCATCGGCCTGCTGACGGAGACGATCGGGAATCCCACGCCGATCGAGATCCCGTTCGTGACGCGCTACCAGCTGCCGACGAGCGATGTCCCGCTGCCGGTCGAGCCGGGCCCGTGGAAGTTCCGCCAGTCCGTGGACTACTCGATTTCCGCGAACTACGCCGTGCTCGACATCGCGTCCAAGCGGCGCGAGGACTTCCTGTTCAACATCTACCGGATGGGCCGGAACGGGATCGAGGCGGGCAGCCGTGACAGCTGGACGCACTATCCTCGCCGGATCGCCGCGGCCCAGGCGGCGATCGCGGGCGGGCGCGGCGCAGCGCAGGCCGATGAGGAATTCGGTGGAGGCCGCGGCGGCGCGCGCGCCGGCCGCGCCGAGTTCGTGCGGATGCTGCGTGACCCGGCGCTGCGTGATGCGCGCGGCTACATCATCCCGGCCGACCAGGCCGACTTCCTGACGGCGACGAAGTTCGTCGAGGCGCTGCTCGAGACGGGCGTGCGCGTGCACCGCGCCACCGGCACGTTCCGTGTCGGCAACAAGTCGTACCCGGCCGGATCGTACGTTGTGAAGACGGCGCAGGCGTTCCGTGCCCACGTCATCGACATGTTCGAACCGCAGGATCATCCGGATGACATCCCGTATCCGGGCGGCCCGCCCACCCCGCCGTACGACAACGCCGGCTGGACGCTGGCGCTGCAGATGGGTGTGCAGTTCGACCGGATCATCGAGGGTTTCGAAGGTCCGTTCGAGGTGATCAGCGGCGTCGACGTGGCGCCACCGCCCGGCCGCATCACCGGCACGGGGAACGCCGGGTTCCTGCTCAGCCCGCACGTCAACGACGCGTTCGTCGCGGTGAACCGGCTGCTGGCGGCCAACCGCGAGGTGCGCAGGACGAGCGCGGCGTTCGAGGCGGGCGGCCAGACCTGGCCGGCGGGGACGTTCTTCATCCCGGCGGGCGGCGGCGTCCGGCCCGTTCTCGAGCGTCTGACCACGGAGAAGGGGCTGGTCTTCCAGGCGACCGGGGCGCGGCCGGCCGGCGAGTCGGTGCGGCTGCGCAGGGTGCGTGTCGGTCTCATCGACCGGTACGGCGGCTCCATGCCGTCCGGCTGGGTGCGCTGGATGTTCGAGCAGTTCGAGTTCCCGTTCGAGGTCGTGTTCCCCGGCACGCTCGACGCCGGGCGGCTCAACCAGCGCTTCGATGTGCTGGTCTTCGCCGATGGCATGATCCCGGCCGCGGCAGGCGGCGGTGGCGGGCGTGGCGGCTTCGGCGGTGGCGGTCCGGACCCGCAGAGCATCCCGGCGGAGTTCCGGGCGCAACTGGGCAACATCACGGCGGCGCAAACGGTGCCGCAGCTGCGCGCCTTCCTCGAAGCAGGCGGGACGATCATCGCCCTGGGCAGCTCGACCAGCATCGCAAGCCATCTGGGGCTGCCGCTCGAGAACGCGCTGGTCGAGACGGTCGACGGCCGGCAGCGCCCGCTGCCGCGCGAGAAGTACTACATCCCGGGCTCGGTGCTCAGCGCGCGCGTGGACAACACGCGTGCCATCGCCTGGGGCATGGGTGAGCGGGCCGACTTCTTCTTCGACAACAGCCCGGTCTTCCGCCTGGCTCCCGGCGCCGAGGCCGCGGGCGTGCGCCGCATCGCCTGGTTCGATTCGGCGGCACCGTTGCGCAGTGGCTGGGCCTGGGGCCAGCAGGTGCTCGAGAACGGCGTGATCGCCGCCGAGGCGAACGTCGGGCGGGGCAGGCTGTTCCTGTTCGGTCCCGAAGTCACGTTCCGCGCGCAGCCGCACGGCACCTTCAAGTTCCTGTTCAACGGGATCCACTACGGGGGCGCAGCGCGCTGATGCGATGAGCGGGCGCACGGGCGCGCCGAACACGTGACCCCGGACACGGACATCCGGAGAGGTGGCGGGGCCCGGTGGGTGTTACCACCGGCCCTGCTGCCTTTCGCGCCCGTCCTGTACGTGGCCTGGGCGGACGGCGCGTTGAGCGCCGACGAACTCAGCGCCGTGCGGACCCAGGCGCTCGCGTCCGGCGTCGACCCCGAAACCGCCGCGCTGCTCTCCACGTGGCTGGACCCGGCCAGCCCGCCCACGCCGGTCGAGCTGGGCCGACTGCTCGAAGCGATCCGTGCGTGCGCCGGTGCGTTGCCCGAGGACGCGTGCGGGTCCCTCGCGACGATGGGTCTGGCCCTGGCCGCCGTACGCGACATCCCCACCGGCCGGCCCGAGCGGCGCGCCCTCGAAACCATCGAAGACGCGCTGGGCGTGGCCGGTGCCGAAGCGGCGCGCTCGCTGCTGCCCGGCGCCGCCGTCCCACCCGCGCCACCGCCGGGCGCGGTCGACGGCGGTGCGCTGACGAGGGCGCTGACCGGTGAGCATGCGGAACTGCGCGCGCGCGTGCTTCGCCTGCTCGCCTCGTCCCTGTTCGCGTACGTCGATCCGCACGACCATGCGGCCTACCGCGAAAGGGTGCTCGTCTGGCTGCGCATGCTGGCGGCGGAAGGACTCGGCGGGCTGGGCTACCCGCGGGAATTCGGTGGCGAACACGACGCGACGCGCGCCATTGCCGTGTTCGAGACGATCGCGCACCACGATCTGAGTCTGCTCGTGAAGTTCGGCGTGCAGTTCGGCCTGTTCGGCGGCAGCATCCTGCAGCTGGGCACACGCGCCCATCACGCACGATATCTCGCCGACGTCGCGACGCTGGCGCTGCCGGGTTGTTTCGCCATGACGGAGATCGGCCACGGCTCGAACGTGCGCGACATCGAGACCACCGCGACGTACGATCCGGACACGGACGAGTTCGTCATTCACACGCCGCACGCGGCCGCGCTCAAGGACTGGATCGGCAATGCTGCACTGCACGGGCGCATGGCGACGGTGTTCGCGCAGCTCATCGTGCGCGGGGAACACCACGGTGTGCACGCCTTCCTGGTGCCGATCCGGGATGCCCGGGGTGCGCCGGCGCCCGGGGTCACCATCGAGGACTGCGGCGCGAAGGAAGGGCTGAACGGCGTCGACAACGGGCGCCTCGGGTTTGCGCAGGTGCGCGTGCCGCGCGGGCAACTGCTCGACCGGTTCGGCCGGGTGAGCGCGGACGGCAGCTACACCAGCCCGATTGGCAGTCCGACGCGCCGCTTCTTCACCATGCTGGGCACGCTGATCGCCGGTCGCATCAGCATCGCCACGGCGGCCGTGAGCGCGGCGCGGTCGGGCCTGACGATCGCGATCCGCTACACGGCCAGGCGCCGGCAGTTCGGCCCGGAGGGAGCTCCAGAGGTGCCCGTCCTCGACTACCTCGTCGTACAGCGTGCGTTGCTGCCCGCGCTGGCCGGCACGGTCGCGCTGGGCTTCGCAACACGCGCGCTGGTCCGTCGCTTCGGCGTGCGCAGCGAGGACCGGGCCCAGGAACTGGAGGCGCTGGCCGCCGGACTCAAGGCGCTCGCGTCGCGCCATGCCGTGGACACGCTGCAGGCGTGCCGCGAGGCGTGCGGCGGTCAGGGCTACCTGGAGGCCAACCGGATTTCGATCCTGCGGGCGGACACGGATGTGTTCACGACGTTCGAGGGCGCCAACGATGTGCTGCTGCAGCTCGTGGCCAAGGGCCTCCTGACCGAGTACCGCGAGCAGTTCGGCGAGCTGCGCCTGTGGAACGTGCTGCGTCACGTGGGCGCACGTGCCGCGACGGCGATCGCGGAGCGGAACCCGATCGCGACCCGTCGCACGGATGCAGACCACCTGCGCGATCCGGATTTCCTGGCTGCCGCGCTGCGCTTCCGCGAGACGCGGCTGCTCGATTCGCTGGCGCGGCGGCTGCGCGCGCGCATCGGGGACGGCGAAGACTCGTTCGCGGCGCTCGTCGCGTGCCAGGATCATGCCGTTGCGCTGGCGAAGGCCTCGATGGAGCGCGTCGTCTTCGATGCGTTCACGGACGGCATCGATGCCTGCACCGAGGCGGACGCGCTGGAGCCGCTCCGCGCGCTGCGATCGCTGTACGGTCTGTGGCTCATCGAGCGCGACCTGGGCTGGTACCTCGAGAAGTCCTTCGTCGAGCCGGTCAAGGCCGAGGCCATCCGCACCGAGGTCAACCACCTGTGTCGCGAGATCCGGCCCATGGCCACGGCGATCGTCGACGCGTTCGGCATCCCCGACGCGCTGCTCGCCGCGCCCATCGCGACGGGCGAAAACCGCAGCTGACGGCATCGCCGTGTGCGGGCGCTTCACCGTCACCTGCGATGCGGACGGCCTGCGTGCCGAGTTCGGCGTCGATGTGCCCGTCGAATGGGTGCCGCGCTACAATGTCGCGCCGCAGCAGCCGGTCCCGGTCATCGGCCGGACCGGTGACGGACCGCCCACGCTTTCCCTCGTGCGCTGGGGGCTCGTGCCGTGGTGGGCGGACACGCCGGACGTGGGGGTCAAGGCGATCAATGCCCGGGCCGAGACGATCGATGTGCGGCCCACGTTCCGCGAGGCGTTCCGGGAACGGCGCTGCTGGATCGTGGCCGACGGATTCTACGAGTGGCGTCGCGAGGGCCGCGTGCGGCAGCCGTGGCGTTTCGCGCTGCGCGACCGCCGCCCGTTCGCGTTCGCCGGACTGTGGGACCGGTGGAAGGGCCCGGATGGCGAGCCGCTGTTCACGTGCGCGATCGTGACGACCGCGGCCCACCCCACGGTCGCCGCCGTGCACGATCGCATGCCGGTCATGCTGGCGCGCGAGACGCGCGACCTGTGGCTGGATGACGCAGCCGGAGCGGATGCGCTCAAGGCGCTGCTCCGGCCCTGGCCCCGGGACGATCTCGAGGGTTACGCTGTCACGCGTCGGGTAAACAGCGTCCTCAACGACGAACCCGCGTGCATCGAACCGTGGGTCGAGGACCAGACCTCCATGTTCCGCGAGCGGAGTTGATGCGCCATGGACATGCATTCGGGACGGCCCGTTCGCGCGGCGCGCAAACGTCGCACGGCGACGGCACTCGGCGCGGTCGCACTCCTGCTCATGCCGCTGTCCGCGCCGCCGCAGGCACAGATGCGGCCTGACGTGAACGGCACGCGCGCGGCGGTCACCTCCGGTCACCCGCTGGCGAGCGCCGCGGGCGCGGACGTGCTGCGCCGCGGCGGCAACGCCGTCGATGCGGCCGTCACCATGGCCGCCGTACTCGCGGTCGTACGCCCGCACATGAACGGCGTGGGCGGCGATGCGTTCCTGATCATCCGGGACGCGGCGGCGCGCTCCGTGCGCGTGCTGAACGGCAGCGGTCGGGCCGGGAGCGGCGCCACGCCGGCGCACTTCGCGAAGCTGGAACTCACGCGGATCCCGTCCTCCGGTCCGCTCGCCGTGAGCGTGCCCGGCGCCGTGCGCGCATGGGCCGACGCGCTGGCCGGGGCCGGCACGATGACGCTGGCAGAGGCGCTGGCCCCGGCGATCCGTTACGCGGAAGAAGGCTTCCCCGTCTCGGAGCAGCTGGCCGAAGACCTCGCGTCGGCGGCCGACCGGCTGGCGCGCGATCCGGCACTCGGCGCGGTCTTCCTCGTCGAGGGCGTGACGCCGCGCGCCGGCGCGCTGCTGCGCCAGCCTGATCTGGCGGCGACGCTCCGCCGCATCGCCGAGCACGGCGCGGCCGAGATCTACACCGGACACACGGCGGGACGCATCGCCGGGTGGATGGCGCGCGAAGGCGGGCTGGTCACGGCGGCGGATCTGGCTGCGCACACCTCGACCTGGCAGTCGCCCATCGCGACGTCGTACCTCGGCTACGAGGTGGCCGTGCTGCCGCCCAATTCGCAGGGCATCGCGCTGCTCATGCAGATGAACCTGGCCGCGCGCTTCGACCTGCGCTCGGCAGGCCACAACACGGCGCCGTACGCGCACACGCTGGTCGAGATCAAGAAGCTCGCGTTTCGCGAGCGCGACGCGCACGTGGCCGACCCCGCGTTCGCGGACGTGCCCATCCGGCGCCTGTTGTCGGCTCCGTTCACGGAGACCCTGGCGGAGGAACTGGCGGAACGCGTCGTGGCGGCAGGCGGGCAGCCGGGCCGCGACGGAGATGGCGACACGGTGTTCCTGGGCGCGGTCGATGAGCACGGCAACGCCGTCTCGATGATCCAGAGCCTGTTCAGCGCCTTCGGCAGCGGTCGCATGGTGCCGGGCACCGGCATCGTCCTGCACAACCGCGGCTCGGCCTACAGTCTGGACGTTGCGCACCCCAACGTCGTGGCCCCCGGCAAGCGGCCGTATCACACGCTCTCACCGGCCATGGTGTTCCACGGCGATGGCTCGCTCGCCATGATCCTGGGCACGCCGGGCGCCGATGGCCAGACGCAGACGCTGCTGCAGGTCATGAACAACATGGTGCTGTTCGGCATGTCGCCGCAGCGCGCCGTCGAGGCGCCCCGCTGGCGTTCCTACGACGATGGCCGGCTGGTCCTGGAACCGGGGTTCGCGGCGGAGACCCTCGCCGCGCTCGACCGGCTGGGTCACACGTTGCGCCTCGAGGAGGCGCTGTCGGGAGAACTGGGCGGGGCGCAGGTCATTGTGGTGGGCCGCGACGGCGTGCTGCGCACCGGGGCGGACCCGCGGCGCGAGGCGTTCTCGATCGCCTGGTGATCGCCCGGCGCCGCCCGGCCCATCAGTCCAGCAGCGCGCGCACCTTCGTGATGAGCATGTCCACCGCGACGGTGTTGTGCCCGCCCTCGGGGATGATCACGTCCGCGTAGCGCTTGCTGGGCTCGACGAATTCCAGGTGCATCGGGCGCACCGTCGCCAGGTACTGGCGGATGACGGACGGTGCGCTCCGGCCGCGCTCACCGATGTCGCGCTCGAGCCGACGGATGAAGCGCACATCCGGATCCGTGTCCACGTAGACCTTGATGTCCATCCGCTCGCGCAGGTCCCGGTCCCAGAGGACGAGCAACCCGTCGACGATGACGATGCGCCGCGCCGGCGCTGCCACGGTTTCGGGCAGGCGGGCGTGCGTCGTGAAGTCGTACACGGGCACGCGCACACCGCGCCCGGCGCGGATCGCATCCAGGTGCTCCACGAGCAGTTCGGTCTCCAGCGCATCCGGATGGTCGTAGTTGATGGCCGCGCGGTCCTCGAGCGGCAGGTCGCTGGTGTCACGGTAATAGGCATCGTGGTGGATGACGGTGACGTGGTCGTCGCCGAGCGCGCCGACGATGGCGCGCACGACCGTCGTCTTGCCGGATCCGCTGCCGCCTGCCACACCGAGGATGACGGGTATCAAGTCCCCCTGCCCGGACACGTTGCTGTCGTGGTCGCGGGCAAGATGGGGCGCGAGCGGGTGCCGGCCAAGCGATGCCGAACGAACGAGGGGGCGACCCGCAGCGGGCCGCCCCCTCGTTTCCGGTTCCGCCGGCAGCGCCGCCGCTGCCGGGCCCCGCGCCTGTTCAGCGCGTGTGCATCGTCAGGCCCAGCCGGAACGTCCACATGTGGGACGGATCGGTGTCCAGCACGGAGCGGGACCCGTTGGCCAGCGCGCGGTCGTTGCGCGCGGCGAACTCGTCCGCGTTCCACCAGACCAGGTTGTCCTCGATGCCCGCCTGAATCGACAGAGCGCGCCAGCCCAGCGGGATCTCGGCGTCCGCGCCGAAGGCCACGCCCCAGTGCGAGACCGCGTCCTGCAGCGCGGCCGGTGCGAACGGATCATCCTTGGGCATCTCGCGCACCCAGGCCGGTCCGGCGAACAGCGTAGCCGTCAATGTGCGCATCTGCATCTCGGAGACCTGCTCGCGCAGCCGGACGGCCACGGCGGCCTTGGCCATGATGAAGTTGGAGCCCTCGTGCTCGAAGTAGTCGTCGAGATCGGACGAGAACTCGGTCGTCCGCCCGCGCGAGAAGAAGGCGCCCGATGCGATGAAGGCGAACCGCTCGACGGCCAGGACTTCGACCGATGCGCCGGCGCCCCATCCGGACGCCAGTTCGACGTCATAGTCGCTCACGGCGGCCTGTCCGTTCAGCGCGATGGTCCAGCGCTCGGTCCGCTGGACGGCCGGCGCCACGCCCACGAACGGCGTGACGCGGACCCGCGGGCCCCACATGGGCCGATCGAGTGTGCCGGACATCTGCGACTGCCCGGCGACGGGCAGGGTGACGACCGCCACCAGGGCGGCGAAAACGGCTCGCTTCATCTGCAGCTCCTCATCGGTACGCGGCCGGCAGGGCCAGGAAGGGCGGGCCCCACCGGATGGGATGTTCGTCCCTAGGATCGGTTGTGCGGAGAGGGTCCTTGAGGCCGGCCCGGCGGGCGGCTACGGCTCGCGCGCGATGGCACGCAGGCGGGCGGCGGCCCGCTCCAGGGTCTCCAGCTTCTTGCAGAAGGCGAAGCGAATGAGGTGGCGGCCGCCGCCCTTTTCCAGGAAGAAGGAGGCGCCGGGCACGGCCGCCACGCCGCCGGTCCCTTCGGCGCCGCCGCGGGCCAGCCAGAGCCCATAGTCCACGGAGTCGCGCCCGCTCAGGGGCGAGAAGTCGGCCAGGATGTAGTAGGCCCCGGCCGGCGGCGTGCAGCGGAACCCGGCCGCCGTGAGCCCCGCGTGGAGGACGTCACGTCGAGCCCGGTACCCGGCCGCGAGGTCCCGGAAGTACTCGGGGCCGAGCGTATCGAGGGCGGTGGCGCACGCTTCCTGCAACGGCGCCGGTGCGCCCACGGTCAGGAAATCGTGGACCTTGCGGATCGCGCCCGTGAGCGCGGCCGGGGCCACGATCGTGCCGATGCGCCACCCGGTGACGCTGAAGGTCTTCGACGCGCCGCTGATCGTGACGGTCCGTTCGCGCATCCCGTCCAGCGTCGCAATCGGCACGTGCTCCGCGTCGTAGAGGATGTGCTCGTAGATCTCGTCCGTGATGGCGAGCAGGTCGTGGCGCAGGCAGAGGTTGGCGATGGCCTGCAGTTCCGCGCGGGACAGGACCCGTCCCGTGGGATTGTTGGGCGTGTTGATGACGATGGCACGCGTGCGCGGTGTGACCGCCGCGGCGAGGCGCTCCACGTCGAGCGGCCGGACCGGATCGAGCGGCACCATGATGGGACGGGCATCGCACAGGATCGCGTCCGGCCCGTAGTTCTCGTAGAACGGCTCGAAAATGATGACTTCATCGCCGGGATCGACGAGTGCGAGCATGACCGCGGCCATGGCCTCCGTCGCGCCGCACGTGACCGTGATCTCGGTGTTCTCATCCACCTGCATCGCGTAATCGCGCGCGTATTTCGCGGCGAGCGCACGGCGCAGCCGGGGCGTGCCCCAGGTTACGGCGTACTGGTTCGTGTCCGCGCGGATGGCGGCGCAGGCGGCTTCCTTCAGGACTTCCGGCGCCGGGAAGTCGGGGAAGCCCTGCGCCAGATTGATGGCGCCGGCCTCGTTGGCCACGCGCGTCATCTCGCGGATCACCGATTCGGTGAAGCCGTGCGTGCGTCGGGCGGTCTTCTGCATGGTCGAAGTCTAGCCACGGACGGACCGGATCGCCATAATGCAGGCTGTCACCGGAGTCCGGTGCGCGCCGCAGAAATCAGGAACGGACCATGGCTACAATGAAGATGCTGGATACTTTCGGAAGCCGCGCCACGCTGCGCGTCGGCGATCGCACGTTCGCCATGAACCGGCTGGACGCGCTCGACCGCGCGGGCCTGTCCGTGGCGAGGCTGCCGTACTCGCTGCGCATCCTGCTCGAGGCGCTGTTGCGCTACGAGGACGGCAGCGCGGTGCGCGCGGACGACATCGAGGCGCTGGCCCGCTGGAATCCGACGGCGGAACCGGCGCGCGAGATCGCCTTCACGCCCGCCCGCGTCCTCATGCAGGATTTCACCGGCGTGCCGGCGGTCGTGGATCTTGCGGCCATGCGCGATGCGATGCGCAGCATGGGCGGCGATCCTGCGCAGATCAACCCGCTGCAGCCCGCGGAACTGGTCATCGACCACTCCGTCCAGGTCGACGAGTTCGGCACGCGCCTGGCCTTCCGCACCAACGTCGATCGCGAGTACGAGCGCAACCGGGAGCGTTACGCGTTCCTGCGCTGGGGCCAGCAGTCATTCGACAACTTCAAGGTGGTCCCGCCCGGCACGGGCATCGTCCACCAGGTGAACCTGGAATACCTGGCGCGCGTCGTGTTCGACGCGCCGGGTCCCGACGGCACGCGGCAGGCGTACCCGGACACGCTGGTCGGCACCGACTCGCACAGCACGATGATCAACGGTCTGGGCGTGCTGGGCTGGGGCGTGGGCGGGATCGAGGCCGAGGCGGCCATGCTGGGCCAGCCGGTGTCCATGCTCATTCCGCAGGTCGTGGGGTTCCGCATGACCGGCGAACTGGCCGAAGCGGCCACGGCGACGGACCTCGTGTTGCGCGTCACGGAGATGCTCCGGGCCAGGGGCGTGGTCGGCAAGTTCGTCGAGTTCTTCGGGCCCGGTCTGGCCTCCCTGCGTCTGGCCGATCGCGCGACCATCGCGAACATGGCCCCCGAATACGGTGCGACGTGCGGCATCTTCCCGGTCGACGACCTGACGCTGGGCTACCTCGAGTTCAGCGGGCGGGCTCCGGAACAGGTCGCGCTGGTCGAGGCCTACATGAAGGAACAGGGGCTGTTCCGCACGGACGCGACGCCCGACGCCGAGTACAGCGATGTGCTCGAACTCGACCTGTCCACCGTGGAGCCCAGCCTGGCCGGCCCGCGCCGGCCGCAGGACCGCGTCCCGCTGTCGCGCATGAAGCCCGCGTTCCACGAGGCGCTGCCGAAGCTGCTCGGCGGCGCCGGGCCGGTTGCCGGCAGAGCGGATGTGTCCCGCTGGGCGACGGAAGGCGGCGATGCCGGCGCGGCCGCCACGAGCGTGCGCGAACGGACCGGCGTCGAGTGCGTGATCGACGGCCGTACCGAGATGCTCGATCACGGCTCGGTCGTGATCGCGGCCATCACGAGCTGCACGAACACGTCGAACCCGTCCGTCATGGTGGCCGCGGGGCTGCTGGCGAAGAATGCCGTCGAGAAGGGCCTCGTGCGCCGGCCCTGGGTCAAGACCAGCCTGGCGCCCGGATCCAAGGTCGTCACGGACTACCTCGACGATGCCGGCCTGACCGCGCCCCTGGAGCAGCTCGGCTTCCACCTCGTCGGGTACGGCTGCACGACCTGCATCGGCAACAGCGGGCCGCTGCCGACGCCCGTGTCCACCGCGATCGAGAAGGGCGGCCTGGTCGTCTGCTCCGTGCTGAGCGGCAACCGTAACTTCGAGGGTCGCATCCAGTCCGAGGTGCGCGCCAACTATCTGGCCTCGCCGCCGCTCGTGGTCGCATACGCGCTGGCCGGCCGCATCGACATCGATCTGTACAACGAACCGATCGGTCAGGGCGACGACGGCCGCTCCGTGTTCCTGCGCGACATCTGGCCTTCCCAGGCCGACATCGCCGCCGTCGTGCAGAAGTCCGTGCGGCCCGAGATGTTCCGCAAGCAGTACGCGGAGGTCTACCGGGGGGACGAGCAGTGGATCGCGCTGCCCACCACGGCGTCCGAGCTGTACGGGTGGGACGGTGCGTCGACCTACATCCGCAAGCCGCCCTACTTCGACGACATGCCGCCCGAGCCCGGGCCGGTCGAGGACATCGCCGGGGCGCGCGTGCTCGCTCTGCTCGGCGACAGCATCACCACCGATCACATCTCGCCCGCCGGTTCCTTCAAGCCGGACACGCCGGCGGGCCGGTACCTCATCGAGCACGGCGTCCAGGCCAGGGACTTCAACTCGTACGGCGCGCGCCGCGGCAACCACGAGGTCATGATGCGCGGCACGTTCGCGAACGTGCGTCTGCGCAACCTGCTGAACCCGGACGTCGAGGGCGGTTTCACCACGTACCAGCCGGACGGCGACGTCCTGTCCATCTTCGATGCGGCCATGAGATACGCCGCGGCCGGCGTGCCGCTCCTCATCCTGGCGGGCAAGGAGTACGGCTCGGGTTCATCGCGCGACTGGGCGGCCAAGGGACCGCGACTGCTGGGCGTGCGCGCGGTCATCGCCGAGAGCTATGAGCGCATCCACCGCTCCAACCTGATCGGCATGGGCGTAATGCCGCTGCAGTTCGTCGAAGGCGAGAACGCCAGCGTGCTCGGGCTGGATGGCCGGGAGGTCTACGAAGTGCGTGGACTCGAGGCCGCGCTGGCGGACAGCGCCGTCGGCGCGCGCCGCGTCACGGTGATCGCGACGGCGGAAGGCGGAGGCGTGCGCAAGTTCGAGGCGATCGTGCGCGCCGACACGCCCCAGGAAGTCGACTACTACCGGCACGGCGGAATCCTGCAGTACGTGCTGCGGAGCTTGGCGGCGAAGTAGCCGTGGGGCTCAGTTCAGAACGGTGATACCTCCCCACGTCATTCTGACGAGACGTTGTCTCTCCGCCGCGCTATGGCCCACATGGCGAACCCTACTCCGATAGGTGTGAGGAGCATTGCCACTACGACAAGAGCTGAGATCCTATCTCCAAGCTGATAAGGCGGCCAGGTAGCTGAGTCGAACAGCCACCAGAAGCTCAAGATCCCGTGCGCTAGGACGAGCAAGGCCCAC